>NZ_LSHM01000058.1:0-904 GCF_001557175.1 Blastomonas sp. CCH9-A1 | reverse complement strand
CATATAGGCCTTGTTCGGCGCCTTCTCGTTCCAGCCTCGGCGCTTGAGATAGTCATCGACCAGATTGCGACCGTCAGGTTCCAGTTCCTGTGTCAGCAGATCTTCAAAGGCGCAGCCCCATAGCGGCCCTTGCCAATGATCACCGATGATCTCGAATATGGCGTCGGGTTCGAGGCCGGTCGCTTCACATGCCGGACCGAGATGCGCGGACAGCATTTCATCCATCGCCTCGTCCCACGGAGCACGATCCGCATATTTCATCAGCCCGGACAGATCGTGAGCAGATTTCAATCTGGACATTCAGGCAGGCCTTTCCACGCCAAGGCGGCGCATTTCGCGATAGATGGTGGATCTGCCGATGCCGAGTTGCCGTGCTGCCTCTGTCGGCGAGATACGGGCTTCGACCAGTTTGATGGCCGCATCCACCTTGGACATGTCGAGCGGCTGACGGCCAGGCTGCTTGCCCTTGGCGCGTGCAGCGGCGATCCCATCGCGGGTCCGCTCAGAGATTAGCCGCCGCTCGAAATGGGCGATAGCTCCGAACACATGGAAGATGAGTTCGCCGGCGGCCGACGAGGTGTCGATTTTTTCCTCAAGACTCAGGAGGGCGATGCCTTGGCTGCGCAAAGTTTCGACTGTGGCGAGCAGTTCAGTCAGCGAACGCCCAAGCCGATCGAGGCGGACCACGGCGAGCGTGTCACCCTTGCGGGCATAGGCGATCAGTTCGGCCAGTCCAGGCCGCTCCATGCTTTTTCCCGATATTACATCGGTGAACACCTTGATGGCGCCGGCATTCTCCAGTCGCATGGTCTGGCCCGCCACATCCTGATCGCCGGTGCTGACGCGGGCGTAGCCCAGAATGCCGCCCATCTATCGTGTCTCCCAAACGGTCGTTCTGTGGACG
>NZ_LSHM01000057.1:0-252183 GCF_001557175.1 Blastomonas sp. CCH9-A1 | reverse complement strand
CTCCCAACCCTCCCCCCTGAAGGGGAGAGGGCTCCACCGGCCCGCCCCAATACGCACCACCAGAACTCCCCTCCCTGCAAGAAAGGGGAACGCGCTTTATCGACGCCTGTCCCGCAAGCAATAGCCCAACCACCCCTGCTCATCCTTAGCAGCGGGCTTCAGCCCGCAAAGGCGAAGGACCCGCGCCCATGTTGCCGATATAACGGGGCCTCCGACAAGCTCAGGCCAGGCGGAGGGGGCAAGCTATGCCTACATGACGGCCTGATATAGGCAGGGCGCAGCCCATTTCCTGAAAGCCGGATAGAACATTGGTCAGCAAGAATTAGGTTCTGGCATGCTAATCCCCTCAACCAGCGGGCGGGCGATATGCAAATCTACGGGCGGGAAAGGATGGCGCTATAATCTTTGGCAGGAGGCCTGGCAGGTCGGCAGCTGATGAACCGAAAGCTGTAATCGAGAGCGCATCGGCCAAGGTCTGGATGAGCGGCGTGCTGGACAACTACGATATCGGCATGAAGCAGGGCGCGCGCGCGAAGTTTTACGGTCATGACTGGAATCCAGCTTCGTTGGAACTGCCAGTACCACCAGAAGAGGTTCTGGCAGCCTCTAAACGACACAGGCAAGGCTTTTCGCTGCAACGGTCGGAGTTTCCGGAAGCGATCGCGGTCTGGGACGAAAAGCGGTTCAAGAAAGTCAAAGACATTTTTATGGCTGGGCCCTTTTATGCTGTGAAGGGCAGACTTGCCGAAATCCTCTCTCAGTTCGATCTGGGAGAAGGTGGGCTGATCCCATTTACCATCTACAAAGCCGACCTAGAAACGCCTTACCCCGGTGAATTTTTTCTGCTGAACTTCGGCTGTCACAAAGAAACGGTTCTACCGGAGCAAAGCCGGAATGTCGTCAAGCGTGGCATCAGTGTCAAAACTGGACAGGAATTATGGAAAGTCAATGGCTGGTCCAAAGAAGGGGATGTCGTTGTTTCACCTGCTGTATTAGAGGGCCCTGACCTATGGTTTGATCCTGCTATCTACAATAAGGTCTTCATGAGCGACCTTTTGGTCAAGGCCCTGTCAGAAATCGGTCTGAAGGACGTATTCCATCTGGAGGAATGCCGCATCATCGCAGGCGACGCATGACGGAACATCTTTGCAATCGCCCCTTGTAAAAAAGCCCCGGACATCGCTGCCCGGGGCTTTCTCATTCACCTAACCACCACCCGCTCACTTCACATCGAACCGGTCGGCGTTCATCACCTTCACCCAGGCGGCGATGAAGTCCTGCACGAACTTCAGCTCGTTGCCGCGTTCGGCATAGACTTCGGACACCGCGCGCAGTTGCGAGTTGGAGCCGAAGACCAGGTCGGTGCGCGTCGCGTGCCAGCGGGTTTCGCCGGTCGCGCGGTCGGTGCCGACGAACTCCTCGTCGCCGCTCTCGTCGACGGTCTTCCAGGCCGTGCGCATGTCGAGCAGGTTGACGAAGAAGTCGTTGGTCAGCAGGCCCGGACGGTCGGTGAGCACACCCTTCCTGCTGTTGCCGGCATTGGCCCCCAGCACGCGTAGCCCCGCCACCAGCACCGCCATTTGCGGGATCGACAGGCCGAGCAGATGCGCGCGGTCGAGCATGATCTCCTCGGTCTTCACCGTCTGCTTCGTGGCAAGATAGTTGCGGAAGGCATCGGCGCGCGGTTCGAGCGGCTCGAAGCTCTCTGCATCGGTCTGCTCTGCGCTCGCATCACCGCGACCGCCGAGGAACGGCACCGAGACATCGAAGCCCGCATCCCGCGCCGCCTTCTCGACCGCAGCGCTTCCCGCCAGCACGATGGCATCGGCTACCGACAGGGGCCCACGCAGTTCCTCGATCTTCGCCAGCACCGTCGCCAGCTCCGCCGGGTCGTTCACCGCCCAGTCCTTTTGCGGCGCCAGACGGACGCGCGCGCCATTGGCTCCGCCGCGATGGTCGCTGCGGCGATAGGTCGAGGCCGAGGCCCAGGCCGCCTTGATCAGCGCGCTCCTCGGCAGGCCGCTTGTAAGGATCGCCGTCTTGAACGCCTCGACCGCCGCATCCGAAGGGTTTGAACCGGCGGGCACCGGGTCCTGCCAGATCAGGTCTTCGGCAGGGACTTCAGGGCCGAGATAGCGGACCTTTGGCCCCATGTCGCGGTGCGTCAGCTTGAACCAGGCGCGGGCAAAGGCATCGTCGAGCGCCGCCTGATCGTCGCGGAAGCGTCCGGAGATCTTGCGATATTCTGGGTCCATCTTCAGCGCCATGTCGGCGGTGGTCATCATCGTCGGCACCTTCTTGGAAGGATCGCGCGCATCGGGCGCCATGTCTTCCGGGTCCGGGTTGATCGGCTGCCATTGCTGCGCGCCCGCCGGGCTGCGGACGAGCTCATAGTCATACTTGAACAGCAGGCGGAAATAGTCGCCGCCCCATTGCGTGGGGTTGGGTGTCCAGGCGCCTTCGATGCCCGACGTTGTGATGTGTCCGCGCTCGATCTGTTCGGCATCGGTCGCCCAGCCAAAGCCCATCAGCTGCATCGCCTCGGATTCGGGTGCGCCGCTCAGCTGGTCGGGCGGCACCGCCCCATGCGCCTTGCCGAACGCGTGACCGCCAGCGGTGAGCGCGACGGTTTCCTCGTCGTTCATCGCCATCCGCTCGAAGGTGATGCGCATGTCGCGCGCCGATTGCAGCGGATCGGGCACGCCGCCCGGGCCTTCGGGATTGACGTAGATCAGCCCCATCTGGATCGCGGCGAGCGGGGCTTCGAGTTCCCATCCCTTGTCGGGCTGGATGCGGGTTTCCGCGCCCGTGTCGACCCAGGCTTCCTCGGTGCCCCAATAGACGTCGCGCTCGGGTTCGAACACGTCGGCACGGCCACCGCCAAAGCCGAAGACAGGGCCGCCCATCGATTCGATCGCGACATTTCCGGTGAGGATGAACAGGTCGGCCCAGCTGATATGCTTGCCGTATTTCTGCTTGATCGGCCACAATAGGCGGCGTGCCTTGTCGAGATTGCCGTTGTCGGGCCAGCTGTTGAGCGGGGCAAAGCGCTGCTGCCCGCTGCTCGATCCGCCGCGTCCATCGGCGGTGCGATAGGTGCCGGCGCTATGCCAGGCCATGCGGATGAAGAAGGGGCCGTAATGACCGTAATCGGCGGGCCACCAGGGCTGCGAGTCGGTCATCAGCGCGTGCAGATCAGCCTTGAGCGCCTGATAGTCGAGCTGCTTGAACGCCTCGGCATAATCATAATCCGGGCCCATCGGGTCGGGCGAGGTGCCGTTCTGCGTCAATATGTCGAGCTGCAGCGCATCAGGCCACCAGTCGCGGTTGGTCCGCCCCAGCAGCGCGCGAACGCCGCCATCCTTGCCGGAAAACGGGCAGTTGCCGCCCATGCCGCCATTCTTGCCTACGGTTCCGGTCTTCATGTCCATGGCTCGTCTCCTTCATCGAACGAATGACGCTAACATAGGAAAGTTCCATGAACGGCTGAAACGATCAAACTATGTCAGTTCAATCGAAGAGGTCGATTGAAGCCGAGCGAGGGCGCAACGCGACAAGGCCCGGCAAGCCGGGTTCGTCGCGAAGATCAGGATCGATACGAGGAAATGGTCGGGGAGAGAGGATTCGAACCTCCGGCCCCTGCCTCCCGAAGACAGTGCTCTACCAGGCTGAGCTACTCCCCGACCCAGACTTCATGGTGCCTTGCGGCGCCTGGGAGGCAGGGGCGTGCCTATAGCCACGGGTTTCGCAGACTGCAAGCGGCCTTTTGCGCTTTTCTTGTCGGCCCCGCGTTGGCGGAGCTTCGAGGCCCGTGCTAGGCATGGGCGCATGGAAACAGCAGTGCAGAGTCGCGCGCCGCAAACAGCCGCGCAGGATCATTTCGAATGGCAGTATCTCGACCTGATGCGCCAGGTCTGGACGCGCGGGCATAAGCGATCCGACCGCACTGGCGTAGGTACGCGCTCGGTCTTCGGGGCCAATATGCGCTTCGACCTTTCGGGCGATGCCATTCCGCTGCTCACCACCAAGCGCGTCTACTGGAAGGCGGCCGCGCGCGAGATGCTGTGGTTCCTCACCGGAGAAACCAACATCCGCCCGCTGGTCGCGCAGGGGGTGCATATCTGGACCGACTGGCCGCTCGATGCCTATCGCAAGGCGACCGGCGAGGCGATCGAGCGCGACGCGTTCGAGGCGCGAATCATCGCCGATGCCGATTTTGCCGAACGCTGGGGCGATCTTGGCCCGGTCTATGGCAAGCAATGGGTCGACTGGCCGGTTTACGAGCCGGTGGGCGAGGGGCTGTTCCGCCAGCGCGAACAGGGCATCAACCAGATTGCCGAGCTGGTCGAGAGCCTGCGCCACAATCCCGGATCGCGCCGGCATATCTTCGAAGGCTGGAATGTCGCCGAGCTCGACCGTATGGCGCTGCCGCCGTGCCACAAGACCTATCAGTTCTTCGTTGCGGACGGGAAGCTGACCGGGCTGCTCTATCAGCGTTCGTGCGACCTCGCGCTGGGCGTGCCGTTCAACATCTTCTCCGCCGCGCTGATCACGCGGATGCTGGCGCAGCAATGCGATCTGGAGCCGGGCGAGCTGATCTGGAACGGCGGCGATGTGCATCTGTACCTCAACCATGAAGAGCTGGTCGAAACCCAGCTTGGGCGTACGCCCTCGGGTGCGCCGAAACTTGCGATCACACGGCGGGCGACGAGCATTTTCGATTACCGGATCGAGGATTTCGAAGTCCGCGATTATGCGCCGCAAGCGCATATCGCCGCTCCCGTCGCGGTGTGAAGGGCAGCACTATTGACCTATCGCGAATCTTGAAATATTATGTCCGGGTAGGGCAATTAGTCGAAAGGCCAGCAAGAGCCGCCCCGACCCATTGCCCGCCAGCCCGAGAGGATATTTGATGGCCGATGGTCCTGCCCGCACGAACCTGCAGCCGCTTGCGCTGCACGTTCCAGAGCCCCGCTCGCGCCCCGGCGATCCGGTCGATTTCAGCGATGTCGTGATTCCCGCCGCCGGCAGCATGCCGCGCCCCGACGAGGCGATCTCGCCGCATGACATGCGCGATGCAGCCTTCGGTCTGGTCCGCGTGCTCGACGAGGAGCACAGGGCCGTTGGTCCGTGGGACCCGCGCCTCTCGCCCGAGACGCTGCTCAAGATCCTGCGCACCATGGCGCTGACCCGCGCTTTCGACGAACGGCTCTATCGTGCGCAGCGCCAGGGCAAGACCAGCTTCTACATGAAGTGCACCGGCGAGGAGGCGACCTCGGTCTCCGCCGCCGCCGCGATGCAGGGCGACGACATGGTCTTCCCCAGCTATCGCCAGCAGGGCATTTTGATGTGGCGCGGCTATCCGCTGGTCGAGATGGTCAACCAGATCTACTCGAACGCGGGCGACAAGCTGAAGGGCCGTCAGCTGCCGATCATGTATTCGGTGCCCGAGCTCAGCTTCTTCACCATCAGCGGCAACCTGACCACGCAATATCCGCAGGCCGTCGGATGGGCGATGGCGAGCGCGATCAAGGGCGATACGCGCATCGCCAGCTGCTGGTGCGGCGAGGGATCGACGGCGGAAGGCGATTTCCACAGCGCCATGACCTTTGCCTCGGTCTATAACGCGCCGGTCATCCTCAATGTCGTCAATAACCAATGGGCGATTTCGAGCTTCTCGGGCTTTGCCGGGGCCGAGCGGACCACCTTTGCCGCGCGCGCTCTGGGCTATGGCATCGCCGGCCTGCGTGTCGACGGCAATGATGCGCTCGCGGTCTATGCCGCGACCCGCTGGGCCGCCGAGCGCGCGCGCGCCAACAAGGGCCCGACGCTGATCGAGCATTTCACCTATCGCGCCGAAGGGCACAGCACCTCCGACGACCCTTCGGCCTATCGCAGCGCGCAGGAAAGCGCCGAATGGCCGCTGGGCGATCCGATCCACCGGCTGAAGCAGCACTGCATAGCGCTCGGCATCTGGGACGAGGAGCGCCACGCGGCGATGGACCTCGAACTCGCCGAAATGGTCAAGCAGGCTACCAAGGAAGCCGAGAAGAACGGTGTTCTGGGTCACGGCATGCACCAGCCGTTCGAGACGATGTTCGAGGACGTGTTCGAGGAACTGCCCTGGCATCTGCAGGAGCAGATGGCGCAGGCGCTGGAAGAAAGGGCCGCCAAATGGCCGAAGTGATCGATGCCGCAAGCGATACCCGCACCATGAACATGATCGAGGCGATCAACAGCGCCCTCGACGTGATGATGGCGCGCGACGACAATGTCGTCATCATGGGCGAGGATGTCGGCTATTTCGGCGGTGTGTTCCGCTGCACCGCCGGCCTGCAGAAGAAATACGGCAAGACCCGCGTGTTCGACACGCCGATCAGCGAATGCGGCATTGTCGGCGTCGCGGTCGGCATGGGGGCCTATGGCCTGCGCCCGGTGCCGGAGATCCAGTTTGCCGACTATATCTATCCCGGCATCGACCAGCTGATCTCCGAAGCGGCGCGGCTGCGCTACCGCTCGGCGGGCGAGTATATCGCGCCGATCACGGTGCGCTCCCCGTTCGGCGGCGGCATTTTCGGCGGTCAGACGCACAGCCAGAGCCCCGAAAGCCTGTTCACCCATGTCGCGGGCCTCAAGACCGTGATCCCGTCGACGCCTTATGACGCCAAGGGGCTGCTGATCTCGGCGATCGAGGACAATGACCCGGTCATCTTCTTCGAGCCCAAGCGCATCTATAACGGCCCGTTCAGCGGCTATTACGACCGCCCGGTCGAACCCTGGTCGAAGCACGCCGCCTCAGCCGTGCCGACCGGCCATTATCGCATCCCGCTGGGCAAGGCGAATGTGGTGCGCGAAGGCGAGGGGCTTACCATCCTGGCCTATGGCACGATGGTCCATGTCGCGCTCGCCGTGGTGGAGGCGAACAAGGTCGATGCCGAGGTGATCGATCTGCGAACGCTGCTGCCGCTCGATATCGAGACGATCGAGGCGTCGGTGAAGAAGACCGGGCGCTGCCTGATCGTGCACGAGGCGACGCGCACCAGCGGTTTCGGCGCGGAGCTTTCGGCACTGGTGCAGGAGCGCTGCTTCTATCATCTCGAAGCCCCGGTCGAGCGAGTCACCGGCTTCGACACGCCCTATCCGCACAGCCTGGAATGGGCGTATTTCCCCGGCCCGATCCGCATCGGTCGCGCCATTGCCAAGATCATGAAGGACTGACGCCATGGCCACCTATACCTTCAACCTGCCCGATATTGGCGAAGGCATTGCCGAGGCGGAAATCGTGGCGTGGCACGTCAAGGTCGGCGATCGGATCGAAGAAGACGGCCGTATTGCCGACATGATGACCGACAAGGCGACGGTCGAGATGGAATCGCCGGTCTCTGGCGTGATCCGCAAGGTCGCCGGGGCCGAGGGCGACGTGATCGCGATCGGATCGATGCTGGTCGAGATCGAGACCGAGGGCGAGGACGCGCCAGTGGTCGAATCCGCACCGGCGCCGGAAGTTATCGAGGCCGAGACGCCCAAGGCACCGCCCGTTGAGGCTGCGGCTCCTGCACCTGCTCCGAGCGCCGCGCCGGTTGCGCCCAAGGCGGCTTCCGGAGACGGGCCCCTGCCTTCGCAGGGGAGCGAATCGGGCGAGAAGGTGCTGGCATCGCCGGTCGTGCGTCAGCGCGCGCGCGATCTGGGGATTGATCTCGCCAAGGTGCGCCCGGCCGAGGGCAACCGCATCCGCCATGCCGATCTCGACGCCTATCTGAACTATGGCGGCACGCGCGCCGGACCGGGCCGCGCAGCGGACGAGGAAATCCGCGTCATCGGCATGCGCAAGCGCATCGCGCAGAACATGGCCGAATCGAAGCGCCACATTCCGCACTTCACTTATGTCGAGGAAATCGACGTGACGAAGATGGAGGAGATGCGCGCCGAGATGAACGAGTCGCGTGGGTCCCGGCCCAAGCTGACCGCGCTGCCGATCCTGATCGCCGCGATCTGCAAGACGCTGCGCGAGTACCCGATGCTCAACGCGCGCTATGACGACGAGGCCAATGTCGTCACCCGCTTCGGCGCGGTGCATCTGGGGATCGCCACCCAGACCGATGCTGGGCTGATGGTCCCCGTGCTGCGCGGCGCGGAAAGCTTGAGCGTCTGGGACATGGCGAGCGAGATCGCGCGGCTGGCCGATGCAGCGCGCAGCGGCAAGGCGAAGAGCGAGGAGCTTTCGGGCTCGACGCTGACGCTGACCTCGCTGGGTCCGCTCGGCGGTATCGCGACGACCCCGGTGATCAACCGGCCCGAGGTCGCGATCATCGGCCCCAACAAGATCGTCGAGCGGCCGATGGTGGTCGATGGCGCGGTGATCATCCGCAAGATGATGAACCTGTCGATCTCGTGCGATCACCGGGTGGTGGATGGCTATGACGCCGCCAGCTTCGTCCAGGCGCTCAAGCGCCGGATCGAGACGCCGATCTATATCTTTGCCGATTGATCATATTCTCCCCTCCCGCTTGCGGGAGGGGAAAGTGCTAGCGCACGATCGCGCGGAAGGTGACGCGGCGTGTCTCGCCCTGCATCAGCGTGTCGCCGACGCGCCAGCGCAGGTGCGTGACGTCTTCCGGATTGGCCGGACGCCAGTTGCCGTTGCCCAGCCGCACGCGCAGCGCCGACAGCGGTCCCCAGCTACGGCCGCCGTCGATCGAGACCAGCTCGCTGCCATCGACGGTCTCGTCGAGCCGTACGGTGCGGGGCAGGGGGTTGGTCACGGTGAAGCCCTGCACGGGGCGATTGCCCGTGTTGCGATATTCGACGACATAGATCAGCCGCTCGCCCGGGCTCACCTGCCGCGCGGGTTCAAGCCGTACGCGGCGCGCGCCATCGGGCTGTGGTGCGATTCGTTCCACGAAAATGGAGGCCTTGGTCATGACATCGCTCGATGCCAGGGCCGCGCCAGGCATCAGCATGGCGGTCAGCGCGAGTGCAGTGCGCAGAAGCATTCAATTCCCCGATTTGCCCCCGCCGGGATGGTCCGGCTGCGGCCACGGGTACGTCCGATCTTCCAACATATGGTTAATGGCCCAGCAGGAAAGATGAATCGATGCCGCTGGATTGTGCGCGACATAACGGGCAGATATAGGCCGAAAACGCCCGGATTTTGGGCCAAGGGCCTATTTGCGCATGTCTTTACCTCCAGCCGAACGTACCGAAACCGATGAATTGCGGCGTGACCGCCTGCTCGCGGCGCTGGCGCTGATCGCGGGTGTCGCGCTTTTCCTAGCCTTTCCGTTCGCCATGCGCGCCGGTTCCGAGTTCTTCCTGCCGCTGGCGGTCGCGATCGTGCTGTCGATCGCGCTGGTGCCGGCGCTCGAATGGATGGAGCGGCGTGGGCTGCCCTCGATGGCGGCGGCCTTTCTCTGTCTGGTTCTGTTCCTGACGATCGCCAACGGCGCGCTGGCGGTGATCGTGGTGCCGGCGACGGACTGGTTTCTGCGGCTGCCCGACCGGATCCCCAAGATCATGGAGAATCTGGCGCCGCTGATCGACCTCTATTCGGACCTGCAGAAGTTTGTCGACGATACGACGCGGCTGGTTTCGGGTTCGATGGTGAAGGCACAGGCAGCGGCGACCGCCTCGCCCGAATCACTGCTCGACCTGTTTGCCAGCGCTGCACCCGCCGTCGCGCTGCAGATGGCGTTTGTGATCCTGCTAATCTTCTTCTTCCTCGCGGGCTGGACCAAGCTGCGCGAGAACGCGATCAACAGTCGTGGCAGCTTCACCGGCGCGATGGCGACCGCACGGGTGATCCAGAACGTCGTGTCGGCCACCTCGGCGTACCTCACCACCATCACCGTCATCAACCTGCTGCTGGGTCTGTCGGTGGGGATTGTCGTGTGGATGCTGGGCATGGAATCCCCCGCGATGTGGGGCGGGATCGTCGCTCTGCTCAATTTCATCCCCTATCTGGGGCCGGTGCTGGCGGCGGTGCTGCTGGCGCTGGGCGGGCTGATGACCTTTGGCGATCTCGGCACCGCGCTGATTCCCGCAAGCGTGCAGGTCGTCTTTCATCTGGTCGAGGCGAATCTGATCACGCCCGCGGTGCTCGGCCGCCGTCTGACGATGAACCCGCTGCTGATTCTCGTGTCGCTTAGCTACTGGGCCTGGGTCTGGGGCACGACCGGCGCGCTGCTGGCGGTGCCGCTGCTCATCATCATCCAGACCGTCGTGGCGGCGGCTGGCAAGCCGGATATCGCCGGATTCCTGTTCGAATCGGGAACGCTCACCCGGCAGCCGCGCGATGGAGAGACGGCAGCGACCGAGCCACTTTCGCCGGTTCGTGGGAAAAATTGAAAGAGGCTGTTGACAGGCGGCGAGACCGCTTCTAGTGGCAGCGCTCCAACGCGATGCGGGTGTAGCTCAGTTGGTTAGAGCGCCGGCCTGTCACGCCGGAGGTCGCGGGTTCGAGCCCCGTCACTCGCGCCATTGGTCTGGTGAGACTTCACCGCAATGGTCACCTGCATGCGTTGGAAATCATTCGAAAATAGCTGAAACGATCAGGCCCGCCAGCGGCCTGTTTCCATCCAGATCATCAGTGGTCGCATCGGCGCGATCCAGATGATCCCGGCGATGCAATAGATCACCGATTGCACGGCGATGTGCCAGTTGCCGATGACGCTGGAAAAGCTGGCGACGATCACCGCCCAGAGGGTGATGATCCCCAGGATCGCGAAAATGCCCACGGGCTTGCGCATGGTCGGCTTCATGGCAGAACTCTCTCGTTGGTCGGCAGCAGGACCTGCTGCTCGGTGATCACCGCGTCGAGCGGCATGTCGTGATCGTCGGTCGGGACGCGCTCGGCCTGCTGCACGGTCCAGCCCAGACCGATTCGGCGGGTATCCGGATGCTGGGCGCACCAGCCATCATAATGCCCGCCGCCCTGGCCCAACCGGTTCAGCGAGGCGTCAAAGGCGACCAGGGGCATGAACAGTGCATCGGGCACCACTTGGGGCATCGCCATATGCGGCTGAGGTCCCCATGGGCCTTTTTCCAGCGTCTCTTCGGACCCGGTCCACAGCCGGAAGGCCAGCGGACCTGCATGCTCGCGCGTCCAGGGCAGGGCGATCATCTTGCCCATGTCGAGCATGTGCATCGCATAGCGCCCTGTCGGCACTTCGCCCGGCACGGCATGATACAGGCCGACGATCTCGGCGCTCTCGATCAGCGGCAGGATCGCGCGTGGCGGGCGGCCGAAGATCAGCGCGCGATGCGCTTGCGGAAGCGCCTGCCAGTGCTTCAAGCGTGCAGCGCGCATCGCCCGCCGCATCTCCCGCTTCTGGCTGAGTAGATCGGACAAGCGCGCACCTAACTGTCTGGAAGGGAAGGGGCCCGCTTAAGGGCCATGGTTGGAACCGCCTTGGCCGTTTGCTGGAATATCCTCTGACGCCAGTAACGTCAGGTGGGCGCCGTGTGCCTCTGGCCGGAGCCAGGACAGGGACAGCTCCCTTGGAAGATGTATCGCCTCAGGGATGTTCTCTGCAGCTCGTACCAGGCAGTCCCGAAAGGAGATTTAGGACGCAGCGCCCTGGTTCTCAAGCCCCGCCGCCAGATTCTCAATCCGTTTGGCCAGCTTCTCGATCGCACGCGCGGCCAGTTCGGTGTCGTTGTCGTGCGCCAACAGGTCGCCCTGCTGCGGCGGGGCGGGCTCCGCCTTAGCTGCACTGGCTGCACTCGCCGCGAGCGCTTCGGCGGCCCGGTCTTGGGTTTCGGCAAGTTCATCGGCGAGCAGCAGCCCGGCAAACAGCAGGGCGCGGGTTTCGGTCAGTCCGCCAGAGGCACTGGCCTTTCGCGCCGCAGTGTCGAGCATCGTGCCCAGCCGCGCCAGATGTTGTTCCTCGCCGGGCTGGCAGGTGACGCTGTAGATTCGTCCGCCGATGGTCAGGCGCATATCGGGCATGGTGCTTACTCCGCCTTGGCCAGCAGGGCGTCGATCCCGGCCAGCGCTTCGGCAGCGGCAGCCTTGAGCACCGCGTGGCGCTCCAGCAACTCGTCGCTGGCGGCTATGGTGTGCGACTGCAGATTTTCGGCAAGGCCGACATGCGCCGATTCCAGCCGTGACAATGCTCGCTCCAATTGTCCGATAGCCAGGATAAGTCGTTCATTTGCCATGGAATGACCTTATCAACAAATGGCGCAAAATCAACTTTAGGACAAAGTGAGGCTTTTGCGGAACTTGACGCGGTGCACCACGGACACCAAAGGGTGACGCCAAAGCCGACTCGGCCTGCGCATTTGCATATGCAAAATCCTGTTTCGGCGCAGGCATCTAGGCTCTGATCGAGGATCAGCAGGGAGTTTCAAGGGGCGATGTCCGTTCAGTTTCAAGATCTCGCCAACGCCATTCGTGCCTTGTCGATGGATGCGGTTCAGGCTGCGAATAGCGGCCATCCCGGCATGCCCATGGGCATGGCCGATGTCGCCACGGTGCTGTTTGGCGAGTATCTGAAGTTCGATGCCAGCGCGCCCGACTGGGCCGATCGCGATCGTTTCGTGCTCTCCGCCGGACACGGATCGATGCTGATCTATTCGCTGCTGCACCTGACGGGCTATGCGCGCCCGACGATCGAGGACATTCGCAACTTCCGCCAGCTGCACAGCCCGTGCGCCGGTCACCCGGAGAATTTCGAACTGCCGGGTGTCGAGTGCACCACCGGCCCGCTGGGCCAGGGCCTGGCGATGGCGGTCGGCATGGCCATGGCCGAGCGGCACCTGAACGCCGAATTTGGCGACGAACTGGTCGACCACCGCACCTGGGTAATCGCCGGCGACGGCTGCCTGATGGAAGGCATCAACCACGAGGCGGTGGGTCTTGCCGGGCATCTCACGCTCGGCCAGCTCAACGTGCTGTGGGACGACAACCGCATCACCATCGACGGCGCGACCGATCTGTCGACCAGCGAGGACATCCGCGCGCGTCATAGTGCGGCAGGCTGGCATGTCGTCGATTGCGACGGCCATGATCCCGAATCGATCCGCGCCGCGCTCGACGCTGCAGTAGCCGATCCGCGCCCGTCGCTGATCGCCTGCGCGACCGTCATCGGCAAGGGCGCGCCCAACAAGCAGGGCACCTCGGCGACGCACGGTTCGCCGCTCGGCGCTGCCGAAGTCGACGCCGCGCGCGCCGCTCTGGGTTGGCAGCATGCACCGTTCGTGGTGCCCGACGACATCCGGGCAGCCTGGGCCGATTTCGGCCAGCGCGGCGCTGCCGAACATGCCGCCTGGGCGGATCGTCTCGCTGCATCGGACAAGGCCGCCGAATTCAAGCGCCGCATGGCAGGCGAACTGCCCGCCGGGTTCAGCCTGTCGCAGCACGTCGCCTCGCTGCTCGCCGAGCCGCAGAAGGTCGCGACCCGCAAGGCTTCCGAACTTGCGCTCGAGGCGATCAATCCACGCCTGCCCGAAACCGTGGGCGGCTCGGCCGACCTTACCGGATCGAACAACACCAAGACCGCAGGTCTCGGCGTGTTCAATTCGGCCAATTATGGCGGCCGCTACGTCAATTACGGCATCCGCGAATTCGGCATGGCCGCGGCGATGAACGGCCTGGCGCTGCACGGCGGGGTGATTCCCTATGGCGGCACCTTCCTGGTGTTTGCCGATTATTGCCGCGCCGCGATCCGGCTGTCCGCGCTGCAGCGTCAGCGGGTCATCTATGTGATGACGCATGACAGCATCGGCCTCGGCGAAGACGGCCCGACCCACCAGCCGGTCGAACATGTCATGAGCCTGCGCATGATGCCCAATCTGCTGACCTTCCGCCCCGGCGACGCGGTGGAAACGGCGGAGTGCTGGGAACTCGCCCTGCAGGCCCAGTCCACCCCGACCGTGCTCGCGCTGACCCGCCAGAACCTGCCGCAGTTCCGCCGCGTCGAGGCCGAGGGCAACCAGTGTGCGCGCGGTGCCTATCGCATCAAGACCGCCGGCAACAAGCGCCAGGTGGTGCTGATCGGCACGGGTTCGGAAGTATCGCTGGCGCTTGCCGTCGCCGACCAGCTCGAAGCTGCTGGCATCGGCGCGGATGTCGTCTCGATGCCGTGCTGGTCGCTGTTCGATGCGCAGCCGGCAAGCTATCGCGCCGATCTGCTTCCCGCCGATGTTCTCAAGGTCTCGATGGAAGCCGGCGTGAGCTTTGGCTGGGAACGCTATGTCGGCCGTGATGGCCTCGCCTTCGGGATCGACAGCTTCGGTGCGTCGGCCCCGGCAGAGGCGCTGTTCGACCATTTCGGCCTCACGCCTGACAAGATCACGCCCGCCGTGCGCGCAGCCCTTGGCCAGGGTTGAGCTGGGGCTGACCCCAAACACAACGAATTGAAAGCAGGAGAATTCCCATGGCAGTCAAGGTTGCAATCAACGGTTTTGGCCGCATCGGCCGTCTGGTCGCGCGCGCGATCCTCGAGCGCACCGACCATGATCTCGAGCTGGTCGCGATCAACGATCTGGGCGATGCCAAGGCCAATGCCCTGCTGTTCAAGCGTGACAGCGTGCACGGCGCGTTCCCCGGCACGGTGAGCGCCGAGGGCGACAGCATGATCGTCAACGGCAAGGCGATCAAGGTGACCGCCGAGCGCGACCCCGCCAAGCTGCCGCATGGCGAGATGGGCGTCGACATTGCGCTCGAATGCACCGGCTTCTTCGCGGACAAGGCCAAGGCCAGCGCGCACCTGACCGCAGGTGCGAAGCGCGTGCTGATCTCGGCACCCGCCACCGGTGCGGACAAGACCATCGTCTATGGCGTCAACCATGACGTGCTGACCGCCGACGATTTGGTCGTCTCGAACGCCAGCTGCACCACCAACTGCCTCGCGCCGATGGCCAAGGTGCTCAACGATCTGGTCGGCATCGAACGCGGCCTGATGACCACGGTGCACAGCTATACCAACGACCAGAAGATCCTCGACCAGATCCATGGCGACATGCGCCGTGCGCGCGCTGCTGCGATGTCGATGATCCCGACCACCACGGGTGCTGCCCGCGCCGTCGGCCTGGTGCTGCCTGAGCTCAAGGGCAAGCTCGACGGATCGGCGATTCGCGTGCCGACCCCCAATGTCAGCCTGGTCGACCTGACCTTCACCCCGGGCCGCGACACCACGGTCGAGGAAATCAACGGCGCGCTCAAGGCCGCCGCAGAAGGCTCGCTCAAGGGCGTTCTCGCCTATACCGACGAGCCGCTCGTCTCGATCGATTTCAACCACGATCCAGCCAGCTCGACCATCGACAGTCTGGAAACCGCAGTGATCGACGGCAAGCTTGTCCGCGTGATCAGCTGGTATGACAATGAATGGGGCTTCTCCAACCGCATGGTCGATACCGCTGGCATCATCGCCGGGCTGATCTGATCGCGGCAGACAAGACAAGGAGAGGACGCCAGCGCATGTTCAAGACCCTCGATGACCTGATAGCCGACCGCCACGGACTGGCGGGCAAGCCCGTCCTGGTTCGCGAAGACTTGAACGTGCCGATCCACGAAGGCCGGGTGTCCGATGATACCCGGCTGCGTGCTGCAATGCCGACCCTCGCCGAACTCGCCGATCATGGCGCCAAGGTGCTGGTGCTCGCGCATTTCGGGCGCCCCAAGGGCAAGGTCGATCCCGCGTTCACGCTGCGCCCCATCGCGCATGCGCTGTCCGAAGTGATGGGCCGCCCGGTCGGCTTTCTCGAATCGCCCGATCGTCACGCGATCGACGTGCTCGATCCGGGCAGCATCACCGTGCTCGAGAACAGCCGCTTCTTCCCCGGCGAGGAGAAGAACGATCCCGTGCTGGCCAAGCAGATCGCCTCGCTCGGCGATTTCTATGTCAATGACGCCTTTTCCGCCGCGCACCGCGCGCATGTTACCACCGAAGGGCTGGCGCATGTGCTGCCCGCCTTTGCCGGTCGGCAGATGGAAGCAGAACTGAAGGCGCTCGAGGCGGCGCTCGGCAAGCCCGAGCATCCGGTCGCGGCGGTGGTCGGTGGCTCCAAGGTTTCGACCAAGCTCGACGTGCTGACCAACCTGGTCGGCAAGGTCGATCATCTGATCATCGGCGGCGGTATGGCGAACACCTTCCTCGCCGCGCGCGGGGTCGATGTCGGCAAGTCGCTGTGCGAGCATGATCTGGCCGACACCGCCAATGCCATTCTCGATGCCGCCGATGCCGCCGGCTGCACCGTGCATCTGCCCTATGACGTGGTCGTGGCCAAGGAATTCGGCGCGAACGTGCCGTGCCGCACCGCCAATGTGCACGAGGTCGAAGCCGACGAGATGATCCTCGATGTCGGCGCGGCCGCAGTCGAGGCGCTGTCCGATGTGCTCAAGACCTGCCGCACCCTCGTGTGGAACGGCCCGCTCGGCGCGTTCGAATATCCGCCCTTTGACACGGCCACCGTGGCCCTGGCGCGCACCGCAGCCGCGCTCACCCGCGAAGGCACGCTCGTGTCGGTGGCAGGCGGCGGCGATACCGTGGCGGCGCTCAATCACGCCGGCGCAGCGGATGATTTCTCTTTCGTTTCAACCGCTGGTGGCGCTTTCCTCGAATGGATGGAAGGCAAGGAGCTGCCCGGCGTCAAGGCGCTCGAAAGCTGAGCGCCGATCCGCAACAATCAACCAATAAGCCTAAAATCAGGGAAGAGTGACAATGACCGACACCGCCGTTTTCAACGAGATGCTGGCCAAGATCGAATCGGGCCAGGGTTTCATCGCCGCGCTCGACCAGAGCGGCGGTTCGACGCCCAAGGCGCTCAAGGGCTATGGCATCGAAGACGGCGCGTGGGCCAATGACGAGGAAATGTTCGCGCTGATCCACGGCATGCGCAGCCGCATCGTCACCTCGCCCTGCTTCAATGGCGACAAAGTGATCGGCGCGATCCTGTTCGAGCGCACCATGGACGGTGAAGCCGGCGGCAAGCCCGTCCCTGCGCTGCTCTGGGAGCGCGGCGTGGTTCCGTTCCTCAAGGTGGACAAGGGCCTGGAAGACGAGGCGGACGGCGTGCAGCTGATGAAGCCGATTGGCGGTCTGGGTAACCTGCTCGAACGCGCCAAGGGCCTCGGCATTTTCGGCACCAAGATGCGCTCAGTGATCAACTCGGCATCGGAAAGCGGCATCGCGGCGATCGTGAAGCAGCAGTTCGAGGTCGCCGGCGAAATCCTCGACCACGGCTTGATCCCGATCATCGAGCCCGAAGTGAACATCAAGAGCGAGACGCGCGGCCAGTGCGACGCGATCCTCAATGCTGAACTGAAAAAGGCGCTAGATGCACTGCCCGAAGGTCGCCGCGTGATGCTCAAGCTCTCGCTGCCCGAGCAGCCCGGCCTGTTCGCCGATCTGGTGGCGCACCCGGCGGTGGTCCGCGTCGTCGCGCTGTCGGGCGGGTTCAGCCGCGCCGAAGCCTGTGTCGAGCTGGCCAAGAACCCCGGCGTGATCGCCAGCTTCTCGCGTGCGCTGCTGAACGATCTCAAGCACCAGATGAGCGACGAGGAGTTCGATGCCTCGCTCAGCGGTGCGATCGACGAGATCCACGCCGCATCGGTGGCCTGATCTCATGAACGACCCTGGCTGCCAGCTCTATCTGATTTCCCCGCTCGATGTGGGCGGGGATTTCCCGGATCGGCTGCGCGCAGCGCTGGAGGCGGGGCCGGTGGCGGCGTTCCAGTTCCGGGTCAAGGATATCGACCAGCACGCCGCCGCGCGGCTCGCCGCGCCGCTCCAGGCAATCTGCGCCGAGCATGACTGCGCGTTCATCGTCAATGACAGCATCGCGCTTGCCAAAAGGCTGGGCGCGGATGGCGTGCATCTGGGGCAGGGCGATGGCGATCCGCGCGAGGCGCGCGATGTGCTGGGCCGTGACGCGCAGATCGGCGCTACCTGCCATAACAGCCGCCATCTGGCGCTCGAAGCGGGTGAGGCGGGCGCAGACTATGTCGCTTTTGGGGCCTTCTATCCCAGCGAGACCAAGCAGGCGAAATATCAGGCCGAGCCCGAAATCCTCCATTGGTGGTCGTCGATGATGGAGCTGCCCTGCGTTGCGATCGGCGGGATCACGGTTGCCAATGCGGCCCCTCTGGTCGAGGCGGGGGCGGACTTTCTGGCGGTGTCAGGCGGCGTGTGGAATCATGCAGGAGGCCCGGCATCAGCCGTGCGAGAGTTCCTTGCGATCATGGCTGAACACCGGCGCACAGACGCGGCCTGAGCTTTCGAGCCGAGTCAGATAGCTGACGAAATCGGCCTCGAATTCCTCGACATCTGGGGTCCCTTCACCGCGCCCCGAATGCGCCGAGGCGATCTCGTTGCGGGTGCGGCCGAAAATGCCGGCGGCGGGAGTCTTGATGCTGAACAAGGGCATGATCGTTTGGTCCAATCCCCGGCGGCTTCATAGCAGCTTTGGGGCTTTCATTGCTATACTATCTGCGATGCGCGTTAGATAGGAAGAAACCGTCATCTTGACGTCATATCGACGGGGGAGCGGCTCCGCACGACCGATGCGATCTGTCCGCACCGATCGTACGCAAACGCGAGCCAAAGCGCTTGCCATGCCCGCATCATGCGCCTAGAGGGCCTGTCCATTCCCTGAAATCCAATGGAAACGAGCCTCGCATGAAGATCAGCGGTGTCGATATTCGCCCCGGTAACATTCTGGAACATGAAGGTGGCATCTGGAAGGTTGCCAAGATTCAGCACACCCAGCCCGGCAAGGGCGGTGCTTTCATGCAGGTCGAGATGAAGAATCTCGAGGACGGCCGCAAGACCAACATCCGTTATCGCAGTGCCGATACCGTCGAGAAGGTCCGGCTCGATACCAAGGACTTCCAGTTCCTGTTCGCCGATGGCGACGACTATGTCTTCATGGACCAGGAAACCTACGACCAGATCACCATTGCAGCCAAGTTGCTGGGTGACGAAGCTGCCTTCCTGCAGGACGGCATGCAGGTCACGCTCGAGCTCTATGACGAACGCCCGATCTCGGTGCAGCTGCCCGATACGATCGAAGCGACGATCGTCGAGGCCGATGCCGTGGTGAAGGGGCAGACGGCCTCGTCGAGCTACAAGCCTGCGATCCTCGACAATGGCGTGCGCGTGATGGTGCCGCCGCACATCAGCAGCGGCACGCGCATCGTCGTCGATGTCTATGCCAAGGAATATGTCCGCAAGGCGGACTGATCGGACCTGTATTCATGCCTGCCATTTCAGCCATCATCCGTGTCATGGAAAGCGCCGCGCGCAAGGCGGGCGGCCGCCTGCGGCGTGACTTTGGCGAGGTGGAGCATCTCCAGGTCTCGAAAAAGGGCCCGGCGGATTTCGTGTCCAAGGCCGACCAGCATGCCGAGCGCGTGCTCTATGACGAGCTGAGCAAGGCGCGTCCGGGTTGGGGTTTCCTGCTCGAAGAGGGCGGCGACATCCCCGCCGAGCCGGGCAAGCCGCGCTTCATCATCGATCCGCTCGACGGCACCAGCAACTTCCTGCACGGCATTCCGCATTTCGCGATCTCGATCGCGGTGCAGGAACCGACGCTCGACGGCAAGGGCTGGGGCGAGATCAGCGCGGCACTGATATATCAGCCGGTGACCGACGAAAGCTATTGGGCGGAAAAGTCGCGCGGTGCGTGGCTGCACGATCGCCGCTTGCGCGTGTCGGGCCGCCGCAATCTGAGCGAGGCGCTGATCGCGACCGGCATTCCGTTCCTCGGCCATGGCGACATGGCGGAATGGACGCGCATCTTCGGCGCGATCGCACCCGAGGTTGCAGGCATCCGGCGCTTCGGCGCGGCCTCGCTCGATCTCGCCTGGCTCGCCGCCGGCAAGTTCGACGGCTTCTGGGAAAGCGGCCTCAAGCCGTGGGACGTGGCCGCCGGCATCCTGCTGGTGCGCGAAGCTGGCGGTTTCGTCACCGATTTCCGGGGCGGCAACCAGCCGATGGAGCGCCAGCAGGTGATCGCAGGCAATGATGCGCTGCACTCGCGCCTGCACAAGCTGCTGGTCGGCGCGCTGCGCTGACCGGCTGGCCGCGACGGACCGTTACTCCGTCACGAACCTGCGATATTGCTGCATCTGGTCGAGCCAGACGCTCAGATTCTCGTTGAACACCGCCTGGGGAATGCCGCCCTTGTCGGTGTCGACGTCCATCACCAGCACCGGATCATTCTCGTCGTCGCGATAGGCGCGGACGAAACGCTTTTTCGCGTTCCATTCGTTGAGCTTTTCGAGGCTGAAATCCTTGCGGTCGTTGAAGCCGAAATAGAATTGCAGCGTCGCGCAATTGGTGCGGGCGTCATCGCAGTTCATCAATGCGACCAGAAAGGGCATGTCGTCATAGGCGCTGCGGATATAGGGATTGCCCTCTCCCTGCTTCAGTTCGCTCGGGAGGCCGCGCGCCTTGAGCACTGCCTCGATGCTCTGCGGACTGCTGGCCATCACATTCTGCGCCTGAGCGGGCTGGACCATGACCGCCGTGATCGCAACGGCTGCAAGAACGCCTGAACGATACCCCTTCATTGTCCCGATTCCCTCCATTTTGCCGGTGCATGCTGCGGCGCAACGATGCACTAGACCGGCAACCCTGTTCCGATTGTGCCGAAACGCACAGAAATGCGCAACTTTTCGTCGCTTTCTGCCCTGTAACCTGTGCGTCAAAAAAGGGGGTGATCCGGCTTGCGATAGGCGGTCCGCTGGCCTAAAGACGCCGCAAGCAACACGCACGAATGGGACGCGCGCATGGCCGAATATCTGCCGATCCTGCTGTTCCTGGCGGTCGCTCTGCTCTTGTCGGTGGCGTTTGTCTTCCTGCCGATCGGAGTGTCGCGGCTCACAGGAGCGCACAAACCGACTGTCGCCAAGCTGAGCGAATATGAATGCGGCTTTCCCGCGTTCGAGGATTCGCGCAGCCAGTTCGACGTCCGCTTCTACCTCGTCGCCATTCTGTTCATCATCTTCGATCTCGAAGCCGCGTTCCTGTTCCCCTGGGCAGTCTCGCTTGAACAGATCGGCTGGGCCGGCTGGCTCACGATGATGGTGTTCCTCTTCGAACTGGTCATCGGCCTGATTTACGCATGGAAAGTGGGAGCACTCGATTGGGAGTAAATCCGCAAAATCCGGCGCTCGTCACCGGCACTTCCGGCGCGGTCGTTCCGCCTGCCGGTACGCTGCCTGACGCCGGTTTCTTCAACGACATCAACGCCGAGGTTTCGGACAAGGGTTTCCTCGTCACGTCGACCGAAGAGCTGTTCCAATGGGCGCGCACCGGTTCGCTCTGGTGGATGACCTTCGGTCTGGCCTGTTGCGCGGTGGAGATGATCCACGTCAACATGCCGCGCTACGACATGGAGCGCTTTGGCGTCGCGCCGCGCGCCTCGCCGCGCCAGTCCGACGTGATGATCGTCGCGGGGACCCTCTGCAACAAGATGGCCCCGGCGTTGCGCCGCGTCTATGATCAGATGTCCGAGCCGAAATACGTGATTTCGATGGGCAGCTGCGCCAATGGCGGCGGCTATTATCATTACAGCTATTCGGTGGTGCGCGGCTGCGACCGCATCGTTCCGGTGGACATCTATGTCCCCGGCTGCCCGCCGACCGCCGAGGCTCTGCTCTACGGTGTGATGCAGTTGCAGCGCAAGATCCGCCGGGTGGGCACGATCGAACGCTGATTTGAGTGAAGGGCCTGCTGTGGAGGCGGGCCGGTTAAGGGACGCACATGGGACATTCGGCGCCACGCTATGCCGTTCTCGATGGCCTGGGCGATGCTGTCGCCGCCACGCTGGGCAACCGGCTGCTGGCGACGCGCTTCACCCAGGGCGAATATTGCTTCACCGTCCGCCGCGAGGCGGTGGCGGAGGCGCTCGACCTGCTGCGTGACGTGCACGAGTATCAACAGCTCATGGAGATCGCGGGCGTCGATTACCCGGATCGCGCAGAGCGGTTCGAGGTTGTCTATTGCCTGCTCAGCCTGACGAAGAACCACCGCATACGTGTCGCGTGCACGACCGACGAGGACACCCCGGTGCCGACCGTCACCCATATCTGGGAGGTTGCCGGCTGGCTCGAGCGCGAGGTGTACGACATGTACGGCGTGATCTTTGCCGGAAACCAGGACCTGCGCCGCATCCTCACCGATTACGGTTTTCGTGGTCATCCCTTCCGCAAGGACTTCCCGCTCACCGGCTATAGCGAGATGCGCTATTCGGAAGAGCAGGGCCGGGTAGTCTACGAGCCGGTGAAGCTGGCGCAGGACTTCCGCAATTTCGATTTCACCTCGCCCTGGGAAGGTGCGGATTACGTGCTGCCGGGCGACGAGAAGTCGCTGGGTGGTCCGCCGCCTTCGGCCACCCCGAAGACTACCGACAAGCCGGCGGACACCGGTGCGGGCGCGGCTGCCAACAAGGAAGCCGCCAAGCCCAGCGAGAATGCACCCAAGGAGGATAAGGCGTGATGGCCGAGTCGCTTCAGGACATGACAGTCGATGGTCTGGTCGAACAGGATTCGACCACCGGCGATCTGGAAATCCAGAATTACACGATCAATTTCGGACCTCAGCACCCGGCGGCGCACGGGGTGCTGCGCATGGTGATGGAGCTCGATGGCGAGATTGTCGAGCGCATCGATCCGCATGTCGGTCTGCTCCACCGCGGCACCGAAAAGCTGATCGAGTACAAGACGTATCTGCAGGCGCTGCCTTATTTCGACCGGCTCGATTACTGCTCGCCGCTGGCGATGGAGTACAGCTATGTGCTCGCGATCGAGAAGCTGCTGAACCTCGAGGTTCCGCTGCGCGCCCAGTATCTGCGCGTGCTGTTCGCCGAACTGACCCGCATCTGCAATCACATGCTCAATCTCGGTGCGCATGTGATGGACGTGGGCGCGATGACGCCCAACCTGTGGCTGTTCGAAATCCGCGAGGACTGTCTCAACTTCTTCGAACGCGCGTCGGGCGCGCGCATGCACAGCGCCTGGTTCCGCCCCGGCGGCGTGCACCAGGATGTGCCGCTCAAGCTGCTCACCGATCTCGCCGACTGGCTCGACACCTTCCCCAAGCTTTTCGAGGATTCGATGAGCCTGGTGGTCGACAACCGCATCTTCAAACAGCGCAATGTCGACATCGCCGTGGTGTCGAAGGACGACGCGGTGCGCTGGGGCTTTTCGGGCCCGATGATCCGCGGCAGCGGCATTCCTTGGGACCTGCGCAAGTCGCAGCCCTATGACGTGTACGATCGCATGGAATTCGACGTGCCCGTCGGCACGCGCGGCGACTGCTATGACCGGTTCATGGTCCGCGTCGAGGAAGTGCGCCAGTCCGCGCAGATCATGCGCCAGTGCCTCAACGAGATGCCCGAAGGGCCGATCGCCTCGCTCGACCGCAAGGTCGTTCCGCCCAAGCGCGGCGAGATGAAGCAGTCGATGGAAGCGCTGATCCACCACTTCAAGCTCTATACCGAAGGCTTCCATGTGCCGGCGGGCGAGGTCTATGTCGCGACCGAAAGCCCCAAGGGCGAATTTGGCGTCTATCTGGTCAGCGACGGCACCAACAAGCCCTATCGCTGCAAGATCCGCCCGACCGCGTTTTCGCACCTGCAAGCCATGGAGTTCATGAGCAAGGGGCACATGCTGTCCGACGCGACCGCCATTCTGGGCGCGATCGACGTTGTGTTCGGGGAGTGCGACCGGTGATCGAACGGTTGGCCGTGGCAGAGGCGATGATTGCGCATTACAACGCGCAGGACGCTGATGCCTATGTCGCGCTGATGACCGAGGATGCCTGCGAGGCAGGCTATCGCGGTGCAGTGCTGCGCGAGGGACGCGAAGGCGTGCGGGCAGGGCTCAAGGCGATGTTCGCCGAGTTTCCGCAAAACCGCGCGGAAATCCTGTCCGGCCATCTGCTCGGCGAGACGGTGGTTCTGCACGAGAAGGTCTCGCGCTCGGCCGATGCCGAGCCGTTCGAGGTCATGTCGATCTACAGTTTTGAAGGCGACAAGGTGTCGCGCGTGGAGTTTGTCCGCTGATGGCTGACGCAGCCCATATCCCCGATGAAGCCGAAACCCGCGCCCGCTGGGGCGGTTTTGCATTCACCGACGAGAATCTCGCCAAGGCGAAGACGATCATCGCGCGCTATCCCGAAGGGCGCCAGCGCAGCGCGGTGATGCCGCTGCTCGATCTCGCCCAGCGACAGGTGGGTGCGGAGACGCAGACGCAAGGATGGCTGCCGGTCCCGGTGATCGAATATGTCGCCGCGATGCTCGATATGCCGTATATCCGGGCCTACGAGGTCGCGAGCTTCTATACGATGTACAATCTCGCGCCGGTGGGCCGCTATCATGTGCAGGTATGCGGCACCACGCCGTGCCTGTTGCGCGGTTCGGACGATGTGATGGCCGCCTGCGCCAACAAGGGGCTCGTCAAGGGCAAGACGACGCCCGACGGCCTGTTCACGCTGACCGAGGTAGAGTGCATGGGCAATTGCGCCAATGCGCCCATGGTGCAGATCAACGACGACAATTTCGAGGATCTGGATTACGATCGCACGATCGGCATCCTGGAAGCCTTGGCAGCCGGCGAGAGCCCCAAGCCGGGCACCCAGATTCCAGGCCGTCATACCAGCGAACCCGAAGGCGGGCCGACCACGCTCAAGCAGATGGTCGATGCCAATCATGACTATCGGGGTGAATGGGGATGACGACGCCGGTCAAGGCCGGGGTTCCGCTGCTCGGCATCATCTTTCTGGCGCTGGCGATCTTCAAGTTCGTCCAGGGCGACGGATGGGTGGTCTGGGCGATTTTGGCGTTTTTGTTCGGCGGTTTCGGCATTTTCAGCCGCAGCCGTTCTGGAGGTAATCAGTCGTGAGTCTCGCTGACAAGGATCGCATCTTCACCAATGTCTACGGGTTCCAGCCCTGGAACCTGAAGGCAGCCGAGGCGCGTGGCGACTGGGACAAGACCAAGGACCTGATTGCCTGGGGCCAGGACAGGATCATCGAGGAAGTGAAGGCATCGGGCCTGCGCGGACGCGGCGGTGCGGGCTTCCCCACCGGCATGAAGTGGAGCTTCATGCCCAAGGAATCGAAGGACGGCCGTCCGAGCTTCCTGGTCATCAACGCCGACGAATCCGAGCCCGGCAGCTGCAAGGACCGCGAGATCCTGCGTCACGACCCGCACAAGCTGATCGAGGGCGCGCTGATCGCCGGTTTCGCGATGCGCGCGCGCGCGGCCTATATCTATGTGCGCGGGGAATATATCCGCGAGGCCGAAGTGCTGCAGGCCGCGGTCGACGAGGCCTATGAGGCTGGGCTGATCGGCAAGAATGCCGCCAAGTCGGGTTATGATTTCGACGTGTTCGTCCATCGCGGTGCGGGCGCCTATATCTGCGGCGAAGAGACCGCGATGATAGAGAGCCTCGAGGGCAAGAAGGGCCAGCCCCGCCTGAAGCCGCCGTTCCCGGCAGGCGCAGGCCTCTATGGCTGCCCGACCACGGTCAACAATGTCGAATCGATCGCGGTCGTGCCGACGATCCTGCGCCGCAGCGCGGCCTGGTTCGCCAGTTTCGGTCGCGAGAACAACAAGGGGACCAAGCTGTTCCAGATCAGCGGGCATGTCGAAAAGCCCTGCGTGGTCGAGGAAGCGATGAGCATCCCGTTCCGCGAACTGATCGAAAAGCATTGCGGCGGCATTCGCGGCGGTTGGGATAATCTGCTGGCGGTGATCCCCGGCGGATCGTCGGTGCCGCTGGTGCCGGCAGCCCAGATCATTGACGCACCGATGGATTTCGACGGCCTCAAGGATGTCGGATCGGGTCTCGGCACTGCCGCGATCATCGTCATGGACAAGTCCACCGACATCGTCCAGGCGATCAGCCGGCTCAGCTATTTCTACAAGCATGAGAGCTGTGGCCAGTGCACGCCGTGCCGTGAAGGCACCGGCTGGATGTGGCGCGTCATGGAGCGCATGCGCACCGGCGATGCCGATCTCAGCGAAATCGATACGCTTTACGAAGTCACGAAACAGGTCGAAGGGCACACCATCTGCGCTCTGGGCGATGCCGCCGCCTGGCCCATCCAGGGCCTGATCCGGCATTTCCGCCCCGAGATGGAACGCCGCATCATCGAGAAGCAGGGCACTGGTTCAATGATGGAGGCTGCAGAATGAGGAAGTTTGCAAAGGCGACACTGGCCGTGCTGGCCATGGCATCGATGACGGCTCCGGCGCTGGCGACCGGCGCTGGCTGGTGGAACATGCCTGACGAGGCGGTCAAGACCGCGCTCAAGCGCACCGCGCTGGGCGGGGCGGATACGATGCGCGCCTTTGCCCTCTGTGCGGTCAAGCGGAACCCCAAATATGTCGAGGCGCTGCTGGCCACGACCCAGGGCAGCCTGGAAGAGCGGGCCGCTTCGCGCAGCCTGACCCAAGCCAATTTCGATTGCATGCCGTCGGGCGAGTTCACGCTGGGCGGTCTTTCGGTGCGCGGCAGCCTTGCCGAAGCGATGTTCTGGACGCGCTATGCCGACGCCAATGTCGACGCGCTGAAGGTGCGCAGCGACGAGAAGGGCGAGAAGGAGCGGTTTGCAGACTGCGCAGCCGATGGCAGCTTGGACGAGGTTCGTGCGCTGATCGCCACCGCGCCCAAGAGCAAGGATGAAAGCGAGGCGCTCAATGCGCTGATGCCGCGTCTGCGCGATTGCATCGCAAAGACCAGCTTCAGTTCGATGGACAATGCCTCGGCGCGCTCGCTCATGGCAGAGTCGCTGTATCGCGCGGCCAAGCGCGGTGCGGTGAGCTGATCGATGCTGCTGGGCGGTGCGATCCTGATCAAAACCCGCGGCGTGCGCAATCACGCCGCCTCTGCATTGTACGACCGGGCGCTGGCAGCGTCCGGTGGTGGAGACAAGAATGCCTAAGCTTACCGTCGACGGGATCGAGGTCGAAGTCCCCCAGGGGGCGACCGTGCTGCAGGCCTGCGAGGCCGCCGGCAAGGAAATCCCGCGCTTCTGCTATCATGAACGGCTGAGCATTGCCGGCAACTGCCGCATGTGCCTGGTCGAGGTGAAGCCCGGACCGCCCAAGCCGCAGGCCAGCTGCGCGCTGCCCGCGATGGACAATCAGGAAGTTCGCACCAACTCGGACATGGTGAAGAAGGCGCGCGAAGGCGTCATGGAATTCCTGCTGATCAACCATCCGCTCGATTGCCCGATCTGCGATCAGGGCGGCGAGTGCGACCTGCAGGACCAGTCGGTCGCCTATGGCCGCGGCGGATCGCGCTATGACGAGAACAAGCGCGCCGTCACCGAAAAGTACATGGGTCCCATCATCAAGACGGTGATGACCCGGTGCATCCACTGCACCCGCTGCGTGCGCTTTGCCGAGGAAGTGGCCGGCACCGAGCAGATCGGCGCGATCGGTCGCGGCGAGAACATGCAGATCACCAGCTATCTGGAAAAGGCGGTCTCGTCCGAGCTTTCGGGCAATGTCATCGACCTGTGCCCGGTCGGTGCGCTCACGTCTCGCCCTTACGCTTATGAGGCGCGTCCGTGGGAGCTCAAGAAGACGCTCGGCATCGACGTGATGGACGCGGTCGGCACCAATATCCGCTTCGACAGTCGGGGCAGGGAAGTGCTGCGCGTGCTGCCGCGCGTCAATGACGACGTCAACGAGGAATGGGCGCACGACAAGACCCGCTATGCGGTCGATGGCCTGATGCGTCGCCGTCTCGACCGACCCTATGTGCGCCGCGAAGGCAAGCTCGTCCCGGCAAGCTGGGCCGAGGCGTTCCAGGCAATCGCCGACGTGAACGCTGGCTCCAGCGTCGCCGCTGTTGCTGGCGACCTGCTCGACTGCGAAACCATGTTCGCCGCGCGCGAACTGCTGGCGACAATGGGCTCGACGCTGATTGAAGGCCGCCAGACCGGCCTGAAATATGATGTTTCGAATCTCGCTGCGGTCAATTTCAACTCGACGCTGAACGGCATCGAGACCGCCGACGCGATCCTGCTCGTCGGCACCAACCCGCGCTGGGAAGCGCCGCTGGTCAACACGCGCATCCGCAAGGCGATCAAGCACGGTGCCAAGGTTTTTGGTATCGGCGCCGAGATCGACCTGACCTACAAGGTCGAATGGCTGGGCAATGACATGGGTCTGCTGGCGAAGCTGCCCGATGCGGTCGCCGAGGCACTGAAGGGGGCGAAGCGCCCCGCGATCATCCTGGGCGGTGGCGCGCTTGGCGTCGAGGGCGCGCATGGCGCGGCGCTGGCGCTGGCAGAGAGTTTCAATCTGGTCCGCGACACCGAAGACGGTCCGTGGAACGGCTTCAACGTCCTGCACATGGCGGCTTCGCGCATGGGCGGACTGATGCTGGGCTGGGCGCAGCCTGGCGGCATCGCCGATCTGGTCGCGGCCAAGCCGAAGCTGCTGTTCGCGCTGGGCGCGGACGAGGTCGACTTCACCAAGTTCGACGGCAGCTTCAAGGTGTTCGTCGGCCATCATGGCGACAAGGGCGCGGCGGCAGCGGATGTCATCCTGCCCTCAGCGGCTTACCCTGAAAAGAACGGCACCTATGTCAACGTCGAGGGCCGGGTGCAAATGAGCGACAAGGCCGTGTTCGCGCCGGGCGATGCCCGCGAGGACTGGTCGATCCTGCGCGCGCTGTCCGAAGTGCTGGGTCACAAGCTGCCATTCGACAGCTTTGCCGAATGCCGCGCAGCGATGATCGCAGCGGTCCCGGCGCTCGGTGTCGAAGGGTTGGCAACCTACGAATGGTCCCCGCCCAAGCTCGCCGCCAGCCCCTCGGGCGAGGTCGGCTATCCGATCAAGGATTTCTATCTCACCAACGCCATCGCGCGCGCCTCTGCGACGATGCAGCGCTGCTCGGCCGAACTGCTGCACGGCGAAGACATGCTGGAGGCCGCAGAATGACCGAGTTTTTTCAGTCCGCATTGGGCACCGGCTGGGGCTGGTTCGTCGCCAATCTCATCCTGATCCTGCTCATCGCGCTTCCGGTGATGCTCTCGGTCGCGATCGTCATCTATTTCGATCGCAAGATCTGGGCGGCGATGGCGCTTCGGCGCGGGCCGAACGTTGTCGGCCCCTTCGGCATCCTGCAGAGCTTTGCCGATGCGGCCAAGGTGTTCCTGCAGGAAACGATCATTCCCTCGAGCGCCAACAAGGGCCTGTTCCTGCTCGCGCCGATCATCACCTTCACCGTGGCGCTCTTGAGCTGGGCGGTGATCCCGTTCGACCAGGACATGGTGCTGGCAGACATCAATGTCGGGCTGCTCTACATTCTCGCGGTGAGCTCGCTCGGCGTGTACGGCGTCGTGATCGCCGGCTGGGCGTCCAACTCCAAATATCCTTTCTTCTCGGCGCTGCGTGCGTCGGCGCAGATGATCTCTTACGAGGTCTCGATCGGCTTCATCATCGTGACCGTGGTGCTGTGGACTGGCAGCTTCAACCTCAACGCGATCGTCGAGGCGCAGCGCGGTCATGGCCTTGGCTTCATCAACTGGTACGGGTTCAACCTGCTGCTCTACCCGATGGCGGTGATGTTCCTGATCTCCTCGCTGGCCGAAACCGCGCGCGCGCCGTTCGACCTCACCGAAGCGGAGAGCGAGCTCGTCGCAGGCTATCAGACCGAATATTCGTCGATGGCGTTTGCGCTGTTCTGGCTGGGCGAATATGCCAACGTGCTGCTGATGTGCACGCTCAACGCGGTGCTGTTCTGGGGTGGCTGGCTGCCGCCGTTCGAATGGGAGCCGCTTTATGCCGTGCCCGGCATCGTGTGGCTGATCATCAAGATTTCCGCCTTTTTCTTCATCTTCAGCTGGGTCAAGGCCACCGTTCCCCGGTACCGCTATGACCAGCTGATGCGGCTGGGCTGGAAGGTGTTCCTGCCCATCTCGCTGCTGTGGATTTTCCTGGTGTCGGGTTACCTGATGCTGACGAAATACGGGGTCTGATTACCATGTTGCAGACGATCAAGGCGTTCACGCTCTATGAGTTCGTGAAGGCCCATGCGCTGACGCTGAAATATTTCTTCAAGCCCAAGGCGACGATCAACTATCCGTTCGAGAAGAACCCGCTGAGCCCGCGTTTCCGCGGCGAGCATGCGCTGCGTCGCTATCCCAACGGCGAAGAACGTTGCATCGCGTGCAAGCTCTGCGAAGCCGTGTGTCCGGCCCAGGCGATCACGATCGAGGCCGAGCCGCGCGAGGACGGATCGCGGCGCACCACGCGCTACGATATCGACATGACCAAGTGCATTTATTGCGGTTTCTGTCAGGAGGCATGCCCGGTCGACGCGATCGTCGAGGGACCGAATTTCGAATATGCGACGGAAACCCGCGAGGAGCTGATCTACGACAAGGGCAAGCTTCTTGAGAATGGCGACAAATGGGAACGAGCCATTGCCGCCAACCTTGAAGCCGATGCCCCTTATCGTTAAGGCGCACTCGAATTCGATTCACGCACGGTCCCGATGTCCGCTGGGAGAGGCGGGCAGGGGCCTGAGACAAGACCAGCTCGATTGGGCGCATCGGGGGCTGTAAAGCTTTGATCCAGATTTTTGCCTTTTATCTGTTCGCGTCGGTGGTGATCGCCAGCGGTGCGTTCACGATCCTCGCGCGCAACCCGGTGCACTCGGTGCTCTGGCTGATCCTTGCGTTCTTCAACGCCGCAGGCCTCATGGTCCTGATCGGCGCGGAATTTATCGCGATGCTGCTCGTCATCGTCTATGTCGGCGCGGTCGCGGTGCTGTTCCTGTTCGTCGTGATGATGCTCGACATCGACTTTGCCGAGCTGCGCGGCGGCTTCATGAAGAACCTGCCGCTGGGCCTCGCGCTCGCCGCGGTGTTCCTCGCCGAGCTGGTGTTCGGCATCGGCGCGTATCAGGCGGGCAATATTGCGCTCGGCGAGCATGCACTGAACCCGGCGCGCATGGGTGCGAGCAACATCCAGGCGGTGGGTGAATTGCTCTACACGCGCTACATATTCCTGTTCGAAAGCGCCGGCGTCGTGCTGCTGGTCGCCATGGTCGGTGCGATCGTGCTGACCCACCGCAAGCGCGCTGGCGTGCGTCCGCAGAATATCGGCTCGCAGGTCCGTCGTCGTCCCGAAGACGCGACGCGCAACACCCAGCCTGCTGTTGGCCAGGGGGTTCAGCTATGATCCTTCGACAAGCTCAGGATGAGCGGCAAAAAGGAGCTTCGCGGCCATGATCGGTATCGAGCATTATCTGGTGGTCAGCTCCATCCTGTTCGTGATGGGCGTGCTGGGCATCTTCCTGAACCGCAAGAACGTGATCATCATCCTGATGGCGATCGAGCTCATCCTGCTCGCGGTGAACATCAACCTCGTCGCGTTCAGCGTTTTCCTCGGCGACATGGTGGGTCAGGTGTTCGCTATGTTCGTGCTGACCGTCGCCGCCGGCGAAGCGGCCGTCGGCCTCGCGATCCTCGTCATCTATTTCCGTGGCCGCGGCACGATCGCGGTTGACGATATCAACCAGATGAAGGGTTGAGGCACATGAGCATTACCCTCATCGTCTTCCTGCCGCTTCTGGCAGCGATCATCGCGGGCCTGGGCAACCGCATCATCGGCAATGTCCCGGCCAAGCTGGTGACGACCGCCGCCCTGTTCGTAGCCTGCGGCCTCAGCTGGCCGATCTTCCTCGGCTTCCTTTCGGGCAGCAGCACCGAATATGTCGTGCCGGTCCTGTCCTGGCTGCGCTCGGGCGATCTGCAGTTCGACTGGGCGCTGCGCGTCGACACGCTGACCGCCGTAATGCTGGTCGTCGTGACCTCGGTTTCGGCGCTCGTTCACCTGTATAGCTGGGGCTATATGGACGAGGATCCCGATCAGCCGCGCTTCTTCGCGTATCTCTCGCTGTTTACCTTCGCCATGCTGATGCTGGTGACCGCCGACAACCTCGTCCAGATGTTCTTTGGATGGGAAGGTGTGGGCCTCGCCTCGTACCTGCTGATCGGCTTCTGGTTCCGCAAGCCGAGCGCCAATGCCGCCGCGATCAAGGCATTTGTCGTCAACCGCGTCGGTGATCTCGGCTTCATGATGGGCATTTTCGGCACCTTCCTGGTGTTCGGCACTGTCTCGATCCCCGCGATCCTGGAGGCCGCACCCGGCATGGCGGGTTCGACCATCGGCTTCCTGGGTGGCCGTTTCGATCTGATGACCGTTCTGTGCCTGCTGCTGTTCGTCGGCGCTATGGGCAAGTCTGCGCAGCTCGGCCTGCACACCTGGTTGCCCGACGCGATGGAAGGCCCGACCCCGGTGTCGGCGCTGATCCATGCCGCGACTATGGTGACCGCGGGCGTTTTCATGGTCTGCCGCCTGTCGCCGATGTTCGAAACCAGCCCGACCGCGCTGACCGTCGTCACCGTCGTCGGTGCCTGCACCGCTCTGTTCGCGGCGACCGTCGGTCTGGTGCAGACCGATATCAAGCGCGTCATCGCCTATTCGACCTGTTCGCAGCTGGGTTACATGTTCTTCGCGGCGGGCGTCGGCGCCTATGGTGCGGCGATGTTCCACCTGTTCACCCACGCCTTCTTCAAGGCGCTGCTGTTCCTCGGCGCTGGCTCGGTCATCCATGCGATGCATCACGAGCAGGACATGCGCTATTATGGCGGCCTTCGTAAGCACATCCCGCTGACCTTCTGGGCGATGATGGCGGGCACGCTCGCGATCACCGGCGTCGGTATCGTCGGCGTCGCAGGCTTTGCCGGCTTCTATTCGAAGGACGGCATCATCGAAGCTGCGTTCGCGAGCGGAACCCAGGTCGGCCAGTTTGCCTTCACCATTGGCGTGTTCGCAGCACTGCTGACCAGCTTCTACAGCTGGCGCCTGATCTTCCTCACGTTCTTCGGCACGCCGCGCTGGATCGAATCCGAGCATATCCAGCACAGCGTTCACAAGACCCCGGCCCAAGCGGGCGCGGACACTACGGGCGGCTATCATCCGCACGAAAGTCCGCTGCCGATGCTGATCCCGCTGGGCGTGCTCACCGTGGGCGCGGTGGCTGCCGGTTTCGTCTTCCACCATGCGTTCATCGATGCCGAGCATGGCGCGGCGTTCTGGAACGGCAGCCTGTTCTTCAACGCGCACCTGATGCACGAGATGCACGAGGTTCCGCTCTGGGTGAAGCTTGCCTCGACCGTGGCGATGCTGATTGGCCTGCTGACCGCGATTCTGATGTATCTGGTGAACGCCAGCCTTCCGGCCAGGCTCGCGACCGCGCTGTCGCCGCTCTACCGCTTCTTCCTCAACAAATGGTATTTCGACGAGCTGTACAATCACATCTTCGTCAAGCCGAGCTTTGCGCTGGGCCGCTTCTTCTGGAAGGTCGGCGACGAGGGCACGATCAACCGCTTCGGCCCCGATGGTGCCGCAGTGCTGGTCACGTCGGGCAGCCGCATCGCGATGAAGCTGCAATCGGGTTTTCTCTACAGTTATGCGCTGGTGATGCTGCTGGGCCTTGTGGCCGCGCTGACCTGGCTGATGGTGCGCTGACATGAACGAACTGGGCTTTCCTATCCTGTCGCTGATGCTCGCCGTGCCGATGGTTGCGGCTATCGCCTGCCTGTTCGTCAGCGCGCAGGCTGCGCGCTGGATCGCGCTGCTCGCGACGCTGATCGATCTGGTGCTCGGCATCGTGCTGTGGATGCATTTCGATATCGGCGGCGCACAGTGGCAGTTCGTCGAGAAGGCGGCGCTTTTCGACCGCTTCAGCTGGGCGCTGGGCATCGACGGCATCGCGCTGATGCTCATCATGCTCTCGGTTTTCCTGATGCCCATCTGTATCGGCGCGAGCTGGGAAGCGATCGAGACGCGCGTCGGCGAATACATGGCCGCGTTCCTGCTGATGGAAGTGCTGATGATCGGCGTGTTCGCCGCGCAGGACATCTATCTGTTCTACATCTTCTTCGAGGCCGGCCTGATCCCGATGTACCTGATCATCGGCATCTGGGGCGGTGCGAACCGCATTTACGCGTCGTACAAGTTCTTCCTCTACACGCTGCTCGGATCGGTGCTGATGCTGATCGCGATGTTCTGGATGGTGAACGAGGCGGGCACGTCGGACATCCCGACGCTCATGGCCTATGACTTCCCGGTCGAGGCGCAGGCCTGGCTGTGGCTCGCGTTCTTCGCCAGCTTTGCGGTGAAGATGCCGATGTGGCCGGTGCACACCTGGCTGCCCGATGCGCACGTGCAGGCCCCGACCGCAGGCTCGGTGATCCTCGCCGGCGTGCTGCTGAAAATGGGCGGCTATGGCTTCATCCGCTTCTCGCTGCCGATGTTCCCGGAAGCCTCGGTCGATTACATGTGGCTCGTCCTCGCGCTGTCGATGGTCGCGGTCGTCTATACCTCGCTGATCGCCCTGGTGCAGAGCGACATGAAGAAGCTGATCGCCTATTCGTCGGTTGCGCATATGGCGATCGTCACCGTCGGGCTGTTCGCGTTCAACCGTCAGGGTCTGGAAGGCGCGCTCGTCGTGATGCTCAGCCATGGTCTGGTCTCGGGCGCGCTGTTCTTGTGTGTCGGCGTGATCTACGACCGACTGCACACCCGCGAGATCGATCGCTATGGTGGCCTTTCGATCAACATGCCGCGCTATGCGCTGCTGTTCCTGCTGTTCACCATGGCCTCGATCGGCCTGCCGGGCACCAGCGGCTTCGTCGGCGAATTCCTCTCGCTGGTCGGCGTCTACGAGGTGTCGAGTTGGGCCGCGATCGTCTGCACCACCGGCATCATTCTTGGCGCGGCCTACATGCTCTATCTCTATCGCCGCGTGGCCTATGGCGTGATCAAGTCCGATGACGTTGCCGCCATGCCCGATCTCAACAAGCGCGAGATTGCGCTGCTTCTCCCCATCGCGCTCGTCGTGCTGTGGATGGGCGTTTACCCCGAAAGTTTCATGGCGCCGATGCGCAAGGATGTGGGTGCGCTCGAAGCGCGGCTCGCCTCGGTCAAGCCTGCGGGTGACGCGCAGGTGAAGATGGGCAAGGCGCCTGCGCTGATGCCCGCCGCCCATGCTGAAAAAGGCCATCACTGATGAATTACGAACTTTGGTTCCAGCTGGCCTCGCCGGAAATCGTCCTTAGCCTCTCCAGCCTTTTCCTGCTGCTGATCGCGGCTTGGGGCGGCGTGCAGTCGTCGCGGCTGGTGAGCGTGCTGACCGTAGTCGCTCTGTTCGGCGCACTCGCGCTGTCGTTCAACTTCCTGCTGAACCCGTCGTTTGCTGAAGGCGCCGACGCGTTTTACGGCCAGTACCGCATGGACCGCTTCGCCTCGCTGTCGAAGATACTGGTGTTCCTTTCGGCGATCGGCTGCATCATCGTTGCGCCCAAATTCTTCGCGCGCGGCAATCTGATGCGCCCCGAATATCCGATCCTCATCCTGTTCGCGTCGATCGGCATGGGGCTGATGGTCTCGGCGGTCGATCTGCTGACGCTCTATGTCGGGCTCGAGATGCAGAGCCTTGCCGCCTATGTGCTGGCAAGCTTCCTGCGCAGCGACGATCGCTCGGCAGAAGCGGGCCTCAAATATTTCGTGCTCGGCGCGCTGGCGAGCGGCATTCTGCTGTTCGGCATGTCGCTGCTCTACGGCTTTACCGGGACGACCAGCTTTATCGGCATCCAGACGGCGTTCACCGATGGCGTGTCGACCGGCGCACTGTTCGGCATCGTCTTCGTGCTGTCGGGCCTGGCGTTCAAGATCAGCGCGGTGCCTTTCCATATGTGGACGCCCGACGTCTATGAAGGCGCGCCGACCCCGGTGACGACCTTCTTTGCCACCGCCCCCAAGGTCGCCGCCATGGCGCTGACCATGCGCGTTGCGATCGAGGCGTTCGGTGGCCAGCAGGCGGTGTGGCAGCAGATCGTGATCTTCGTGGCGCTCGCCTCGATCATCCTCGGCGGTGTCGCGGCGATCGGTCAGCAGAATATCAAGCGCCTGCTCGCTTATTCGTCGATCAACAATGTTGGCTTCATCCTGATCGGCCTCGCCACCGGCACGCCCGAAGGCGCGTCGGCGATGATGACCTATCTCATCATTTATGTCGCGATGACGCTGGGCAGCTTCATCTGCGTTCTCGACCTGAACGATCGCGAAGGCCGCCCGGTGGAAGAGATTGCCAAGCTTGCCGGACTGTCGAAGACGCGTCCGGGCCTGGCAGCGGCGCTCGCCGTGTTCATGTTCAGCTTGGCGGGCATTCCGCCGCTGTTCGGCTTCTGGGGCAAGTTCGTGGTGTTCGACGCTGCGGTCGCTGCCGGGCTGATCCCGCTCGCCGCGATCGGTATCGCGGCCTCGGTGATTGGCGCGTTCTATTATCTCAAGGTCGTCAAGGTCATGTATTTTGACGAACCTGCCGACGTCATCGCGCCCAGCGATTCCGCCGCGCGCATGGCGCTGGTGACGCTGACCGCTCTGTTCGTGTCGCCGCTCGGCTATTTTGCGACGCTGGCGCTCAGCCCGGTCACGGCAGGCGCAGCCAAGGCACTGTTCTGGGCAGCGTGATCGAAACGGTCGCGCTGACCGGCTCCACCAATGCCGACATGATGGCGCGCGCCGATGCGGGCGCGCCCGAGGGTCTGTGGCTGCGTGCCGAGCAGCAGGACGGGGGCAGGGGGCGGCTTGGCCGGCAATGGCTGAGCCCGATCGGCAATCTTTACTGCAGCACGCTCGTGCGGCTTCGCCCTGACGATCCGCCCGCGCACCTGCTCGCCTTCGTCACCGCGCTCGCGGTGCATGATACCGTGCTGCAGATCCTGCCCGATTGTGGCGCGCGGCTGAAATGGCCCAATGACGTGCATGTCGAAGGCGCCAAGCTTGCAGGCATCCTGCTCGAGCGGCGAGCCGATGCGGTCGTGGTCGGGATCGGCATGAATGTCGCGCTCGCCCCGGATGTTCCGGGACGCAAGGTTACCTGCCTGCGCGATCTGGGCGCCATGGCGCAGATCGATGCGGCTGCAGTCATCGAGCTGCTTGCCGATCGGTTCGCTGCCCGCCTCGCGCAATGGCGTTCGGTGACGTCTGCAACGCTGCTTGATGTCTGGTGCGCCGCCGCGCATAAGCCCGGCGAAGCGATGGCGGTCCAGCGCGGAACTGATGATCGCCTGGAAGGGGTTTTCGATGGCCTCGCCGCCGATGGCGCATTGCGACTGCGCCTGGCCGACGGTCGATCGGAGACGATCAGCGCCGGAGATGTCGATCTTGTCGGTTGATACCACAGGGTTTCTAACGAGGGGTGTGCGAAATGCTGCTTGCGATTGATGTCGGCAACACCAATGCCGTGTTCGCCCTGTTCAACGGCCGTACGATCAAGGCGCGCTGGCGAATTTCCACCGACCCCCGGCGCACAGCGGACGAATATGCGGTGTGGCTCAACCAGCTGCTCGCAATCGAGGGCTTTGTCCGGCAGGACATCGCCAATGTGATCATCTCGACGGTGGTGCCGCGTGCGTTGCACAACTTGCAGATGCTCTCGCGCAAGTATTTCGATGTCGAGCCGCTGGTCGCGGGGGTGGAGCCGGCGGACTGGCGCATCCAGATCGATGTCGATGAGCCGCGCTCGCTGGGGGCGGACAGAGCGGTCAACACGATCGCCGCGCACGCATTGCACCCCGGCGATCTGATCGTCATCGACTTTGGCACCGCAACCACCTATGACGTCGTGGATTATACCGGCGCTTACAAGGGCGGCATCATTGCACCAGGCATCAACCTGTCGCTCGATGCCTTGGTGAGCGCCGCTGCCAAGCTGCCCCGTATCGCCATCGAGATTCCGGATACCGACGGATCGGTGATCGGGCGCAATACCGAAGACCAGATGCAGATCGGCGTCTTCTGGGGCTATGTCGCGATGATGGAAGGGCTGGTTGCCCGGATGCGCGCCGAGATTGGTCGCCCCGCCAAGGTGATCGCCACCGGCGGGCTGGCAGTGCTGTTCGATCGGCACACGACGATATTTGATGCGGTCGAGCCGGACCTGACGCTTCAGGGGCTGGCCATGATCGCCGAAAGGGCTTTTTGACCAGATGACACCCGGTAAAGAATTGTTGTTCCTGGCCCTTGGCGGGTCGGGCGAGATCGGCATGAACGCCAATCTCTATGGCTGTGACGGCAAATGGGTCATGGTCGATCTGGGCATGACGTTCAGCGACCCCGCCTATCCGGGTGTCGAGCTGGTCTTTCCCGATCTGGAATTCATCGAGGAGCGCGCCGAGGATCTGCTCGGGATCGTGCTGACGCATGGGCATGAAGACCATATCGGCGCGCTGCCCTATCTGGCGGCAGACCTGGGCGTGCCGCTGTTCGCGACGCCCTTCACCGCCGATCTGATCCGCCGCAAGCTCGAGGAGCAGGGACTGGTCAACGACGTCACGCTCAATGTCGTCGAGAATGACGGCAGCCTGCAATTGGGCCCCTTCGGCTTCCGCTATCTGCCGCTCGCGCACTCGATTGCCGAGGGCAATGCGCTGTTGATCGACACGCCTTATGGCCGCGTCTTCCACACCGGCGACTGGAAGCTCGATGACGAGCCGCTGATCGGCGTGCCTTCTACCCCGGAAGCGCTCACCCAGCTGGGCGACGAGGGTGTGCTCGCTCTGGTCTGCGATTCGACCAACGTGTTCAATCCGGAAAGCTCGGGCTCCGAAGGCGAGGTGCGCGATGCGCTGATCGCGGCGGTCAAACCGCTGAAAGGTCGTGCGCTGATCACCACCTTCGCCTCGAACGTCGCGCGGCTGCATACGCTGGGCGAGGTGGCGCGTGCGACCAACCGCCAGCTGTGCGTCGCCGGCCGCTCGCTCGATCGCATCATCGCGGTGGCCAAGGCGAACGGCTATCTGCTGGATCTGCCCGAACTCGTCGATTTCGACACCGCCATGGGCCTGCCTCGGCGCGAGATACTGGTCGTGGCGACCGGCGGCCAGGGCGAGCCGCGCGCGGCGCTGGCACGCGTGGCCGAGGGTAATCACCAGATCAAGCTGGAAGAGGGCGATACCGTGCTCTTCTCGTCCAAGGTCATTCCGGGCAACGAAATCGCCATCGGCCGCATCCAGAACCGGCTGGCAGCGGACGGCATCCAGATGATCACCGATCGCCAGGCCGACATTCATGTCTCGGGCCATCCCGGACGTCCCGAGCTTGCAGAGATGTACCGCTGGATCCGTCCGAAGGTGCTGGTGCCGGTGCATGGTGAGATGCGCCACATGGCTGAACAGGCGCGGCTCGGGCTCGAGCTCGGCATACCGCATGCCGTCGTCCAGAAGAACGGCGATCTGGTGCGGCTGGCACCGGGCGAACCCGGCGTGATCGGGCACGAGCGCGCCGGACGGCTGGTGCTGGATGGCGATGTCATCCTGCCCGCCGATGGCCTGACCATGGGGGAGCGGCGCAAGCTGGCGCTGAACGGGCAGGTGAGTGTGGCGGTCGCGCTCGACAGCAAGGGCCGCCTGGTCGGCGATCCGGTGCTGCGTCCGCTGGGTCTGCCGGTCGAGGATGATCTCGACGCCTTCATTGCCGAGGCAGTGGAGGACGTGCGCGAAGCGATTGAAAAGCCCGCTTCAAAGGGCAAGGGCAAGGCGCGGGGACCGCAAACGAGCGATGACGTGCAGGAGGCGATCCGCCTTGCCGTGCGCCGCGCGGCGACCCGCTGGACGGGCAAGAAGCCCGTGGTTACGGTCTTGATGATCGAGGCGGGCTGACCCATTTTGAGCGCGGCCATCAGGGGCATATCGACATGAGCTGGACGAGCATTCTTGCCATCTATCTGCTTTTCTGGGTCATCACGGCCTTTGTCGTGATGCCTTTTGGTGTGCGCACGGCGGACGAGCTGGGTGTCGAGAAAGTGCGCGGCCAGGCCGACAGTGCGCCGGCCAATTTCAAGCCGCTCAAGGTCATGGCGATCACCACCGTGATCTCCGCAGCCGCCTTCGGCCTGTTCTATGCCAATTACATGAACGGCTGGATCGGCCCAGACGATGTGAACATCTTTGGCAAACCCCCGGGAGCGGAATAGGCCATTCGTCGCACAATGCACGATTTCTGCAATTGCCATGCGACTTCTGCAGCATTTGCTGCTATAGCTTCGTCATCGTGCGATCCTGATCCCAAGCCTACGCGCGACTGAGAGACCTGCGGCATCGCTGCTCCACGCTCTTGCTTGTACAGCAAATTGAGCGACAGCCTTGCCCGATATCAATCAGCTCTTCCAGAATCTCCACATCGCGCAACTGCGCGCGCTTTACGCTCCTACCGGCGGCGAGCGCGAGGCGCAGCGCGGGCATGTGCGGCATCATCGTGCGCAATTGCACGTCCACGCTTACCCTCAGCCCGGCAGCTTCCTGCCCTGCTGAAGCCATCGGAGCGTGTCCTTCATGGATGCGCTCTTCTTCCCTCGCAATGGCCGGAGCCGGGCGTTGCAGGGGTCGCAATCGAACTTCCGGCTCCAACCGCGCGGCAAGGATTGTCCACAACATTCGTGGCCTGCCGCGTTCTACTCTTAAGGAAATGACTATGCCTATTGGCACCGTAAAGTTTTTCAACGCCGACAAGGGCTATGGCTTCATCCAGCCCGATGACGGCGGCAACGACGCGTTCGTGCACATCAGCGCGGTCGAAGCGTCGGGCATGCACACGCTCGATCGCGACCAGCGCGTGAACTTCGAGCTGGAACAGGATCGTCGTGGCAAGATGGCGGCTGTGCGCCTGTCTTCGGCAGCCTGATCGTCTGCATTCGGCCTGCGGGGCGGCTCTGCCGCTCCGCAGGCTCGCAGAACCAAGAGCGATCCGCTCGCAATCGTTTACACGGACTTAATATGTCGGTGCTATTGTCAGCTTCTCCTGAAGGAGCCGCTTGATGCTCGACAAGTTTTTGCACGATCACGCCGTGTTGCGGCAGATGGGCGAAAGTCTGATCGCCCTGCTCGACCTTCCTGAAATGCCCGACCCGCAGGAACTGGCGGAAAGACGTTGGCGTCTCAGCAGCCATGTCATGCAGCATCTCGCGCTCGAAGACCGCTATCTTTATGCCAAGCTGCTCAACGACCCACGGCCCGATGTCCGTGCAAAGGGCGAGTGCTTTCAGCAGGAATTGTCCTCGCTGTTCGGCGACTATGTCGAACAGGGCAAATACTGGACGCAGGAGCGCATTGCCGCCGACTGGCATGGATACCGGCACAAGGCCAAGCAGCGCGTCCTGATCATGTTCGCTCGCGTCGACCGCGAGGAGGCCGAGCTGTTCCCGCTGATCGAGGACGCAACGATCGATGCTAGTACGAAGGTGCCGCACAGCACCAACTGGGCGCGCGATGCCTTTGCCATCAAGGATGCGATGGTTAACACGGCGGGCTTCAAAGCCGCCTGATCCTGACTGTCTGATTCCAACCGCCGCTGCACGGTTTTCCCCGCGCCGCTTATCGTCTAAGCGCAGCGGCATGTCTGAAGCGAATCCCGATATCCTTCCCGCAGGTCTCGCCGATCTGCTGCCCCCGCGCGCCGAACAGGCTGCCTGGCTGACCCGCAACGCGATGCAGGTTTTCGCCGCGCATGGCTATGACCGGGTGTCGCCGCCGCTGGTGGAATATGAGCGCTCGCTCGCCACGCGGATGCAAGGCACGGGGCGTCAGCATCTTTTCCGGATGGTCGATCCCTCCTCGATGCGCACGCTCGCCATCCGCTCGGACATTACTGTGCAGGTGGGGCGCGTCGCGACGACGCTGATGGCGTCGGCGCCGCGTCCGCTGCGACTGAGCTATGCAGGGCAAGTGCTGCGGATCGCGTCCGACCAGCTCGCGCCCGAACGCGAGCGGTTGCAGATCGGCGCGGAGCTGATCGGGCATGACAATATCGCCGCCGCGCAGGAGGTGGTGCGGATTGCGATCGAGGCGCTGGTCCAGGCGGGTGCCACCGGCATCACCGTCGACCTGACCTTGCCCGATCTGGTCGATACGCTCGCCAGCAGTGCGTTTCCCTTGCCGCCAGGCATGATCGGAGCGGTCCGGCGCGAACTCGACATGAAGGATGCCGGCGGACTGACTGCGCTGGGCGCGGACGCCTATCTGCCGCTGCTCTACGCTATGGGGCCGTTCGAGGCCGCGATCGACGCACTGGCGGCGATCGATGCCGGCGGCGCGCTGGCCAGCCGCATTCGCGCGCTGCGCGAGATCGCGGCTGCCTTGCCCGACACGGTGACGGTCACGCTCGATCCGACCGAGCGCCACGGCTTCGAATATCAGAGCTGGTTCGGCTTTTCGCTCTATGCCGACGGCTGCCCCGGCGCGCTGGGTCGCGGTGGCACCTATGCCATCCCGAACGGAAAAGGCGGCGAGGAGGTCGCGACCGGCTTCTCGCTCTATCCCGACGCACTGCTCGATCTGGGCGGTGTCGGCGAAGCCGCAGGCGCGGGCAAGCTGTTCCTTCCGCTGGGCCATGATCGCGGCACGGCGGCGCGTCTGCGCGCGATCGGCTGGCGTACGGTTGCCGCGATCACCGCCGAGGACGATGCTGCTGCGTTGGGCTGCACGCACCGCCTGATGGGACAGGATACCGTCGCGATCTAGAGGGATTTCAGGAACGCCTCGACCGAACGGGTCTGGGGGTTGCCGGGCTGGCCGAGTTCGCGGTTGATCGTCATGTGCGATTCCCCGTCCACGCCCTCGAGTTGAACCTTCGCGCCGGCCTGTTGCAGCGCTCGGCCCAGCGCATGGGATTGAGCGGTAGCGTCGGCCCGCCTCGAAACGTAGAGGATCAGCCAGCGCGGTGCATTCGGGGCGGCGGCGTGGAGCGTCGGCGAAAGCCTGGCCTGGCGGGCCGGTTCGGTGCCGAAGGCGGGCTCGTAGGTGCGCTTGGTCATGAAGCTACCCTGGCGCATCTGTTCGGCGACGTCATAGGCGGCTCCGTCGAGCAGGATGACGCCGGACAGGTCAGTCATGTCCGGCCCCAGCCATTGCGGATCGGTGCCGACCAGCGCGGAAAGGTGCGCCCCGGCGCTATGGCCCATCAGGACGATCCGGTTGGCGTCGATGCCCAGCGTCGCGGCGTCGCGCTTCAATCGGGCAACCGCAGCGGCGACATCCGCCGCCTGCCGCTCGACCGGCGCTTCGGGCAGCAGGCGATAACCGACCGAGGCGAAGGCCCAGCCTTGCGCGTTGAAGAAATCGGGCTTCTGCTGGACCATGTCCTTGCTGCCCTTGCTCCACCCGCCGCCATGGACATAGACCACGACCGGATAGCCGCTGGCCGGGCGCGCTGTTTCAGGGGAGTAGAGGTCGAGCTTCTGCGCCGCATCGCTGCCATAGGCGATGGTCCGGGCGCGGGCGGTCGTTTCGGCGCTGGTGTCGCTCTGCTGCATGCGCCTGGCCATCGCCTGCATCATCTCGCCCTTGCACGGTTGCGACAGCTGGTCCTTCTTCTCGCGCAGACACTCGCGCATCTCGCCGCGGTTGAAACCGCAGAGCTGCACGACCTCGCGGCGGCATTCGCGCGACAACATGCGTCCGCCTTCGCGCGCCTGTTGCGCCAGTACCGGCGCGATCAGCAGACCCGCGCCCAGAATGACAAGTCCTTTCTTCAGCATGCGTCGTCCTCCAACCCTTGCCTCGAGGCAATTTGCCGCGACCGGTTCGCGAAGGTCCATCCTCGAAGTGCATCAAATTGTATCGCGGATGGGCGCAACGGACTGGACGCCAGCGCCTGGCGTCACTAGGACAGCCCCGCTTTGCGCGTGGCGGCCCCATGCGCTCCACCATCAAAAAGGGTTGGTTTGTGGCCAATGTAACCGTGATCGGCGCCCAATGGGGCGATGAAGGCAAAGGCAAGATCGTCGACTGGCTCGCAGAGCGGGCCGATGCGGTGATCCGCTTCCAGGGCGGCCATAATGCGGGGCATACGCTGGTCATCGGTGAAAAGGTCTTCAAGCTGTCGCTGCTGCCTTCGGGGATCGTGCGCGGCACGTTCAGCGTCATCGGCAATGGTGTGGTGCTCGATCCCTGGGCGCTGCGCGACGAGGTCGAGAAGCTGCGCGGCCAAGGTGTGGAGATCACCCCGGACAACCTCGCGATCGCCGATAATTGCCCGCTGATCCTTCCCTTTCACCGCGATCTCGACGCGCTGCGCGAGGATGCGAGCGGCCAGGGCAAGATCGGAACCACACGTCGCGGTATCGGCCCGGCCTATGAGGACAAGGTCGGCAGGCGGGCTATTCGCGTGTGCGACCTTGCGCATCTCGATGCGCTCGATCCGCAGCTCGACCGGCTGTGCGCGCACCATGATGCGCTGCGCGCCGGTTTCGGCGAACCGCCGATCGATCGGGCGAAGCTCGTCGACGAACTGGCCGAGATAGCACCGTTCGTGCTCGAGTTCGCGCAACCGGTATGGAAGCGCCTCGGCGAGATCCGCCGCGCAGGGGCTCGGATGCTGTTCGAAGGCGCGCAGGGTGTGCTGCTCGATGTCGATCACGGCACCTATCCCTTCGTGACGTCGTCGAACACCATCACCGGCTCGGCTTCGGGCGGCAGCGGGCTGGGTCCGCAGGCGAGCGGTTTCGTGCTCGGCATCGTCAAGGCTTATACCACCCGCGTCGGATCGGGTCCGTTCCCGACCGAACTCGAGGACGAAACCGGCCAGCGGCTCGGCGAGCGGGGCCATGAATTCGGCACGGTGACAGGGCGCAAGCGGCGCTGTGGCTGGTTCGATGCGACGCTGGTGCGGCAGAGCTGTGCCGTCGCCGGGGTGACCGGGATCGCGCTCACCAAGCTTGACGTGCTCGATGGATTTCCCAAGCTCAAGATCTGCACCGGCTACCGGCTCAACGGCAAGGTTCTGGATTATTTCCCGGCGCACGCGGGCGACCAGGCGGCGGTGCAGCCCATTTACGAGGAAATGGAAGGCTGGCACGAATCGACCGCCGGCGCGCGCAGCTGGGTTGACCTGCCCGCTCAGGCCATCAAGTATATCAAGCGTGTCGAGGAACTGATCCAGTGTCCGGTGGCGCTGGTATCGACCTCACCCGAGCGTGAAGATACCATATTGGTCCGCGATCCCTTCGCGGATTGAGGCAATCCAGGGGGGCTGGGACAGGCATGTCAGAAGACGCAGGGCTACGCTTTACCAACTGGCCTGCGGCTTCCCGCCCCCCATTGACGCTCGTCACCGACAGTGCGGAAACCGCAGCGCTGGTGGACGCAGCAGGATGGCGCGCCATAGGTTTCAGCATAGATCAGGCCGAAACCGCGGATATACTGGTGCTTGACTGGCGTTTGCAGGTGCCGGGGGTGCTTCCCGCGCTTGCAACGGACTGCGGATTGCTCGCACTGGTCAGCCTGGAGACTATGGACGCTGCTGACGCCGTGTTGGCGGGCCACAGTGTCCGCTTTGTCGTCGGCAGCAATCCCGTGCTGATGGCGACCGAGCTTTCCGAGCTCGCCGCGCTGGTACAGACCCGGCAGGCGCGCGATCCCAGCAGCGACGAACGCGCACGGCTCCAATCGCTGGCGAGCGAACTTGCGCGGCTGGCCGAACAGCTCGGCGCACTTTCGGAAGAGGGCGGTGACGACGGGGACGGCGCGTCGCTCGCCGATCGTAGCCTTGCCTACCAGGCCGAAGAGCCGCTCGACCCGATACCGGCCAAGCCACCCAGCGCGCAGCGCATTCGTCATCTCATCGCGATGCGACGTTTGCGCGACCGATTTTTCCGGTCCGATCTTTTCGCCGACCCTGCGTGGGATATCTTGCTCGATCTGACGGCATCGCGGATCGAGAAGAGGCAGGTTTCGGTTTCCAGCCTCTGCATTGCCGCCGCCGTGCCACCGACCACGGCGTTGCGCTGGGTCCGCATGATGACCGATCAGGGGCTGCTCGAGCGTCGCGCCGATCCTGCCGATGCGCGGCGGATGTTCGTCGATCTGTCGGATGCGGCCTTTGCCAAGGTGTGCGGCTGGTTCGCGATGGTCGAGCAGCGTGGCGGTCTGGGCGTGTGACTGCCACCATGCATGCCATCTTGGCAGCGGGGGCGGTTCTCCCTAGTTTGCGAGCATGACCAGTCCGTTCACCGAACTGAACGACCGCGCGCGCGACGTTTTCCGCATTGTTGTCGAGAGCTATCTCGAAACCGGTCAGCCGGTCGGATCGCGCACGATCTCGAAAACGTCGGCGGTCAATCTGTCGCCAGCCTCGATCCGCAACGTGATGCAGGACCTCGAGGAACTTGGCCTGCTCGCTGCACCGCATACGAGTGCGGGGCGCATGCCGACCGAGCAGGGTCTCAGGCTCTTTGTCGATGGGATGATGCAGGTCGCCGAGCCTTCGGCCGAAGAGCGTGCGGCAATCGAGAAGCAGCTGGAAAGCACCGGGCCGATCGAAGCTGCGCTTGCCGCCACAACCCAGGCGCTGTCGGGCCTGTCCGCCTGCGCCGGGATCGTCATGGTGCCGCGTCGCGAGCCGGTGCTGCGCCAGATGAACTTCGTGCGGCTTTCGGACAACCAGGTACTGGCGGTGCTTGTCGGGCATGACGGCAGCATCGAAAACCGCGTGCTCGAAATGGACCGACGCGTGACGGACAGCATGCTGGTCCAGGCAGGCAATTTCATCAGTGCCAGGCTTTCGGGGCGCAGTCTTTCGCAGGCGCTGGCGGCTCTTGAGGCCGAGATTCTCAGCGAGCGGGCTGCGCTGGACAATGCGAGTTCGGACCTTGTCCGCCGCGGGCTCGCCATGTGGTCGCGCGACGGGTCGGATCGTCCGGTGCTGATCGTGCGCGGACAGGCGAACCTGCTCGACAATGAGGCGGTGGCGGATCTGGAACGCGTGCGCCGCCTGCTCGACGAGCTTGAAGCGATGCAGGACATTGCCCATCTTCTCGATAGCGCGCGCGAGGCAGGATCGGCCCGCATCTTCATCGGAGCGGAAAACAAATTGTTTTCGCTTTCCGGGTCATCCGTGATAGCGGCGCCCTATCGTGACGGCGAGGGCCGTGTTGTCGGCGTGGTGGGGGTCATCGGCCCCACCCGCCTCAATTATGCGCGTATTGTGCCGATGGTGGACTTTACCGCGCAGAGCCTGACCCGATTGTTGAAATGAGCAGGAACACCGTGATTCAGGACGAAACCGTGACGCAGAACGACACCAGCAAATCCGCCGATATCGACGCCGAAGCGGCCGTCGAACTCGAGGGCGTGCCGGACAGCCTGAAGGAACAGGGCGATGGCCAGGCGGCGCTGGAAGAGCGCATTGCCGCGCTCGAAGCGCAGCTCGCCGAAGCGAAGCAGGACGTGCTCTATGCGCGCGCCGACACGCAGAATGTGCGCCGCCGTCTGGAAAAGGACGCGCAGGATGCCCGCGCTTATGCCGCGACCGGCTTTGCCCGCGACATCCTTTCGGTCTCGGACAATCTGACGCGCGCGCTGCAGGCGATCCCGGAAGATGCGCGCAATGACGAGGCGTGGAAGGGGCTGGTCGTCGGTCTCGAAGCGACGGGCCGCGAGCTCGAAAGCGTGTTCGGCAAGCATGGTATCTCGCGCATCGCCGCGATCGGCCTGCCGCTCGATCCCAACCAGCACCAGGCGATGATCGAACTGCCCAGCGACGAGGCAGAGCCCGGCACCGTGGTGCAGGAACTTCAGGCCGGCTACATGATCAAGGACCGCCTGCTCCGCCCGGCGCTGGTCGCGGTGGCGAAGAAGCCGGATTGATCGCCCTCAGCGCAAATTGACCCGTCATTCCCGCGAACGCGGGAATCCCGCTTTTTGGCCAAGGCTGCGCAGAAGCGGGACCCCCGCTTCTGCGGGGTGACGGGGTAAATCAAAGGTGTGTCAGACCGGGAACGGCACAATCTGCCGATAGGTCTCGATTGACGGCGCCCCCGGTACCTTGGCGCCCTGGCGCAGCATGAAGGCGTGGCGTACGAGTTCGGCCTGTTGCTCTATACCGTATTTGCTGAAGCGCTGGCCCGGCTTGATCGCATAGTCATAGCGGCAGAACGGGTGGCGCTTCAGCGGCAGGAAGATGCCCTGCTGATACTGCCAGACATGTACCATCTCGTGGATGAAAAGCGCCTGGCGCGACAGGCTCGCGCAGCTGAAATCGTCACAATAGGCGCTGCCGCCCGGATGGAAATGGATATGCCCCATCGGCGCCATGATCGTGCGCTTGGGCTGGAAGAATATCCATTTCTTCAGCCTTATGCGCACACGATCATAAGCGATCGCGTCGCCGAATACCGAACGCGACAGATCGATCTCCGTCTTTGTCAGGGGGCGGTCGATCGGCGCGGTTGCCATTAGTGATGGGCCATGCCGTCTTCGGGCTTGATCGCATTGAGCGTCGCATCGACCTCGATCTTCTCGCCATTGGAGAAGGAAAACAGGAAGGTCGCCTTGCCCGCCTTGCGCGAGGCATTGTCGAAGCCCCAGACCATCACATGCTTACCGCCCGGCTCGAACTCGACCTTGCCGCGCGTCGGCACCGCGACTGCCGTGATCGGCTTCATCGTCGACATGCCGTTCTCCTCGACCGTCTCGTGCATTTCGAGCCGCAGGATGTTCGGCGAGGTGATCGAACGCAGGACGGTGTCGCTGGGACCGCCCTTGATGGTGAAATACAGCACCGAAGGACTGCCCTCGACCGGTGAGAGCTTCACATAGGCCTTTTCGACCAGCAGCTGTGCGGGCGGCTGGCACGCGGCGAGCAGGGCCAGCGCGAGCCCAGTGACCATCAGCGTAACTATGCGCAGCATCGGCGAATTCTCCCTCATCATCCTGTGCCGGAACGGGCCGGATCGGCCATGGCCGTGATGTAGATACTGCGATGCCTTGTGCCAAGCGAAAGCCATCCTATATCCGCCGACGGGGACGGAATTGCCGGATGCTTGGGGGCATGACGGCGGTTCGTATTCTTTCATCTGCATATCGAAAGTTACGTGGGAAAAGCATTATGGCAAAAGTAATCGGTATCGACCTTGGCACCACCAACAGCTGCGTGTCGGTGATGGACGGCGACAAGCCCAAGGTGATCGAAAACGCGGAAGGCGCGCGCACCACGCCGTCGATCGTCGCCTTCACCAAGGATGGCGAGCGTCTCGTCGGTCAGCCGGCCAAGCGCCAGGCCGTTACCAATCCGGAAAACACCGTGTTCGCGGTCAAGCGTCTGATCGGCCGTCGTTTCGACGATCCGCTGACCAAGAAGGACATGGAGCTGGTGCCCTACAGCATCGTCAAGGGCGGCAATGGCGACGCCTGGGTGAAGGCGGGCGGCAAGGATTATTCGCCTTCGGAAATCAGCGCGTTCACGCTGCAGAAGATGAAGGAAACGGCCGAGAGCTATCTGGGCGAGACGGTCACGCAAGCGGTCATCACCGTTCCGGCCTATTTCAACGACGCCCAGCGTCAGGCGACCAAGGACGCGGGCAAGATCGCAGGCCTTGAAGTGCTGCGCATCATCAACGAGCCGACGGCTGCCGCGCTCGCTTATGGCCTGGACAAGAATGACGGCAAGACCATCGCGGTCTATGATCTTGGCGGCGGCACGTTCGACATCTCGATCCTCGAGATCGGCGATGGCGTGTTCGAAGTGAAGGCGACCAATGGCGACACCTTCCTGGGCGGCGAAGACTTCGACTCCAAGCTCGTCGAGTTCCTGGCCGAGGACTTCAAGAAGGCCGAAGGCATCGACCTGACCAAGGACAAGCTTGCCCTGCAGCGCCTGAAGGAAGCGGCGGAAAAGGCGAAGATCGAGCTGTCGTCGGCACAGACCACCGAAGTGAACCTGCCCTTCATCACCGCTGACCAGAATGGCCCGAAGCATCTGGTGAAGACCATCAGCCGCGCGGACTTGGAAAAGCTGGTCGCCGACCTGATCAAGCGCACGCTCGATCCGTGCAAGAAGGCGCTCGAAGATGCGGGCCTCAAGGCCGCCGACATTGACGACGTCGTGCTGGTAGGCGGCATGACCCGCATGCCGCGCGTGCGCGAAGTCGTGAAGGAGTTCTTCGGCAAGGAACCGCATACCGGCGTGAACCCCGACGAAGTCGTCGCCATGGGCGCGGCGATCCAGGCGGGCGTGCTGCAGGGCGACGTCAAGGACGTGCTGCTGCTCGACGTGACCCCGCTGTCGCTGGGTATCGAAACGCTGGGCGGCGTGTTCACCCGCATGATCGACCGCAACACCACGATTCCGACCAAGAAGTCGCAGACCTATTCGACCGCTGACGACAATCAGCAGGCGGTGACGATCCGCGTCTTCCAGGGCGAGCGCGAAATGGCGGCGGACAACAAGCTGCTCGGCCAGTTCGACCTGGTCGGCATTCCGCCCGCACCGCGCGGCGTGCCGCAGATCGAGGTGACGTTCGACATCGACGCCAACGGCATCGTCAACGTCTCGGCCAAGGACAAGGGCACCGGCAAGGAACAGCAGATCCGCATCCAGGCGTCGGGCGGTCTTTCCGATGCTGACATCGACCAGATGGTCAAGGATGCCGAGCGCTTTGCCGAGGAAGACAAGAAGCGCCGCGAAACCGCCGAGGCCAAGAACAACGCCGAAAGCCTGCTGCACAGCACCGAAAAGCAGCTCGAGGAGCATGGCGACAAGGTCGACGCTGCGGTCAAGGGCGAGATCGAGACTGCGATTGCCGAGCTCAAGACCGCAGTCGAGGGCGGCGAGGCCGATGCGATGAAGTCGAAGACCGAAGCGCTGGCGCAGGCCGCGATGAAGCTGGGTCAGGCGATCTACGAGAAGGAGCAGGCGGCAGCCGCTTCGCCGGCAGCCGAGGCTGCTCCGGCTGAGGACAATGTCGTCGACGCCGAATTCTCGGAAGTTGACGGCGACGCGAAAAACTGATTGCCGGATTGATGTTCGACAGTCCGGCCGGGCGGGACTGCGGGGCAGGGGTGGTTACGGCCACCCCGGCGTCGCGATCCCGCCCGGTCGCTGCATGATGAATCGCGACCCATGACCATGACCACAGCCAAAGATTATTACGAGCGCCTGGGCGTATCACGCAACGCGGACGATGCCACGCTCAAGTCCGCCTATCGCAAGCTCGCGATGCAATGGCACCCGGACCGCAATCCGGGCGATGCCGAGGCAGAAGCCAGGTTCAAGGCGATCAGCCAGGCCTATGACACCCTGAAGGACCCCCAGAAGCGCGCTGCCTATGACCGGTTCGGGCATGAGGCTTACGAAAGCGGGATGTCGGGCGGCGGTGGCGGTCATGGCTCAGCGGGCGGCTTTTCCGATCTCGGCGATATTTTCGACACGATCTTCGGCGGCGGCTTTGGCGGAGCAGGCGGTCGCCGCGGCCCGGTGCGCGGCGCGGACCTGCGCTACGACATGGAGATCACGCTCGAAGAGGCCTATCATGGCAAGGCGAGCGAGATCACCATCGATGTCGCCGCGACCTGCGACACCTGCGATGGGTCGGGCGCGGAGCCGGGCACCAAGGTACGCACCTGCAACCTGTGCGGCGGCAGCGGCAAGATGCGGGCGCAGCAGGGCTTTTTCGTGGTCGAGCGGACCTGCCCGAACTGCCATGGCAGCGGTCAGGTGATCGAGAACCCGTGCCGCACCTGCCGCGGCGAGGGCCGGGTTGACAAGCAGCAGACGCTGTCGGTCGATATTCCGCCGGGCGTCGACAACGGCACGCGCATCCGTCTGTCAGGCAAGGGCGAGGCCGGTCCCAAGGGGTCGCCGCCGGGCGACCTGTACATCTTCATCCATGTTGCACGGCATCGCATTTTCGAGCGCGACGGCACGACGTTGATCACGCGCTGCCCGATCAGCATCACGACAGCGGCTTTGGGCGGCGAGCTCGAGATTCCCGGGCTCGATGGCAAGCGCCACCGGATCAGCATTCCCGCCGGTATCCAGTCGGGCAAGCAGCTGCGCCAGCGCGGCGCCGGCATGCCGGTGCTGCAGGGCCGCGGCACGGGTGACATGGTCATCCAGATCGATGTCGAGACGCCGACCAAGCTCAGCGCCCGTCAGAAGGAACTGCTGCGCGAATTCCAGGCGACTGAAACCGGTCAGGAAAGCCCGGAAAGCACGGGTTTCTTCGCCAGGCTCAAGGAAATGTGGGACGGAATCGGGGAATAAGGCGGGATCATCGCTCCCGCCTCATCAATCAGATATCCTCGGCCAGCCGTCCGTAGAGCTGCGGGCGGCGGTCACGGAAAAAGCCCATGCCTGCACGATGCTTGCGCGCCTGGGCGAGGTCGAGCGTCGCGACCAGCACACCGGTTTCCTCCGCGCCATATTCCAGGATCAGGTCACCCCATTCGTTGGTGATGAAGCTGTGCCCGTAGAAGCTCTGATTGCCCTCGGTGCCGATGCGGTTGCTGGCGATCACCGGCATGCAGTTCGACACCGAATGCCCCTGCATCGCGCGCCGCCACATGCGGCTGGTGTCGAGCTCGGCATCATAGGGCTCCGATCCGATCGCGGTCGGGTAGAACAGCAGCTCCGCGCCCATCAGCGCCATCGCGCGCGCGCATTCGGGATACCACTGGTCCCAGCAGATGCCGACGCCGATCCGCGTGCCGCACACGTCCCAGACCTTGAACCCGGTATTGCCGGGGCGGAAATAATATTTCTCCTCATAGCCTGGACCGTCGGGGATATGGCTCTTGCGGTACACACCCATGATCTCGCCATCGGGATCGATCATCGCCAGCGAGTTGTAATGATGCGGTCCGTCGCGCTCGAAAAAGCTGGTGGGGATCGCGACCTTGAGCTGTTTCGCCAGCTTCGCCATCGCGCGCACGCTCGGGTGCTCGGCGGTCGGGTGCGCGGTCGCGAACAGGCATTCGTCCTCGACCTGGCAGAAATAGGGGCCTTCGAACAGTTCGGGCGGCAGGATGATGTCGGCGCCCTTGTCGGCCGCGTGCGCGACGAGATCGCTGACAGCATCGATATTCTCGGCCAAACCGCCACCCAGCGGCAGCTGCAGGGCAGCGACGGTAATCTCGGTCATAGCGAAACGTTGATCCCAATGCGGGGCAGGAGCGCGACCATGCCCAGATACAAGATGATGGTGAGGCCGCAGCCTGCGCCCAAGCTCAGCCAGAAGCTCACGCCCGAGCGGAGCATCCACGGAATGAGCAGGAACATGGGCAGTGTCGGCAGGAAATACCAGAAGGCAGCCGAGACATAATTGGCCACCAATTCGCGGTCGCCGCTGTCATTCCAAAGCCAGATCATGCCAAGCGTCGAGACCAGCGGTATCGAGGCGATCAGACCGCCCAGCCCAGGGCTGCGCCGCGAAACCGTGGCGATGATCGCAACGAGAATGCCCGAAATCACTGCGCGCAGGACAAACGCACCCATTATCGCCCCCCGGCGTCAAAGGCTCGCCACCAACCCGATGGCCAGCGGCGAGCCTGTCATCACTTCTTGCGGAACAGCATGGTCATGCGGTCGGATTCACCGATCGCGGCATATTTGGCCTTGTCCTGATCCTTGAGCGCATAATTGGGCGGCAGGGTCCACACGCCATCGGGATAGTCGGCGGTGTCCTTGGGATTGGCGTTGATCTCGCTCTTGCCGACCAGCTCGAAGCCGTGCTTCTCGAACATGGCGACGACATCGGCTTCCTTGAGATAGCCCTTCGAACCATCCGCATAAGCGGCGGGGGCATCGGCCTTGGCGCGGTGCTGTTCGATGCCGATCATGCCGCCGGGCTTGAGCATCTTGTGCATCGCGTCGAGCTCGCTGCCCAGAATGCCCCAGCGGTTCATGTTGTGCAGCATGCGCAGGATCAGGATGCGATCGACCTTGCCGTTGAGCTCGGCGGGCACAGCATTGGTCACATAGGCATGGATCTTGTCCGCCGCTAGGCCGGTCGCCTTGACGGCGCGATCGGGATAGCTGGTCGGATAGGCCGCCATCTGTGCCTTGCGCTGTTCGCTGAACGATGCGGCGATCGGCGAGACGCCGAGCGCGACATATTTGCCGCTGGTCGCGGTCAGCGGAGCGAGGATCTTCGTGTACCAGCCGGCATCGGCGGCATATTCGGCGACGACCATCTCGGGGCCGACCTGGAAGAACTCGAGCGTCTCCTTGGGGTGGCGATACTTGTCGCGGGCCTTGTCCTCGCCGCGCAGATCGGCAGCTACGGCAGCATCGATCGCCGAGGAGGCAGAGGCGCTCTCGGCTGCAAGGGCAGGCGCAGCGGTCATCAGGGGCAGGGCGGTGCCTGCGATCAGGGCAGACAGGATCATGGTGCGCATGGGGGGCAATCCTCTTTGTGGTTGTTGCTGGGGAACTTAGGACGGGTCCTGCGACTGGCTATACCTGCCACTGCAGGTCCAATCAATCGAGCAGCGGCATCTGTTGGCTGGCGCAATGGAAGCTGCCGCCGCCTGCCAGCACCGCATCGGCGCGCAGGCCGATGGTCCTGCGGTCGGGGAAGCAAGCGCCAATGGCTTCAACCGCCGGACCGTCGGACGCGGTGCCATAAGTTGGCACGACGACCAGATGACTGGTGATCGCGAAGTTCATATGGCTCGCCGGTTGCACCTTCACCTCGCCCTCGGCATCGACACGCTCTACCAGGCCGGGCGAGGGGATCGGCACGACCTTCAGCCCGAAGGCTTCGGCTCGAAGCTTCGCATTGGCATAGATCGCCGCATTGGGATCGTCCGCGCCGCTCGGCACCGGCAGCGCCAGCGTCCCCGGCGCCACGAAGCGCGCGAGATTGTCCACATGCCCGTCGGTATGGTCGTTGATCAGGCCATCGCCGAGCCACAGCAGCCGCTCGATGCCGAGATCGCGCTTCAGCCGCGCCTCGATATCCGCGCGCGTCAGTTGCGGGTTGCGATTGGGATTGAGCAGGCACTGCTCGGTGGTGACGCCGAGCCCAGTGCCATCGACATCGATCGCGCCGCCCTCGAGCACCCAATCGGCGCTGGCGCTATCCAGACCGGCCTCCTCGGCGAGCAGGCCTCCGATCTCGGTATCGCCGGGCATGACATATTTGCCGCCCCAGCCGTTGAAGCCGAAGCGCTGGGCGAAGGGATTGCCGTCCTGTCCCCGCACGACGAGCGGCCCGGTATCGCGCAACCAGATATCGCCATAGGGGTGCATGCAGATGGTCACCACATCGCCCGCGAGCTCGCGCGCCAACGCCGCGTGGGTTTCATCGGGCACGATCAGCCGCGCCTCTTGCCCACTCTCGGCGACAGCGCGCGCGAACGCGGCGATCTCCGCCTGGGCAGCGCTCAAAAAGCCGTTCCACTCATCGGCCAGATGCGGAAATCCGATCCAGATCCAGCGCTGCGGAGCCCATTCGGGCGGCATCATCTGCGTCATCGGATCACTGGCCCGCCCGGCTCTTGTCGCGGATGGCGCGGAACTCGTCGCCTTCCACCCAGTTCGGCCAGTCCTTCGACATCGCCAGGCTGCGGCCGATGCTGTAATAGAGCGAAAGGTCGTCGATCACGCCCGTCCAGTCCCAGTTGGGATTATACTCGTCCTTGGGCCCGTGATAGCGGTTGACGGTATAGTCCTTGCCGGCTGCTTCGCCCGCTGGTTTGCCGCCGTTCACCAGATCGTCGCCACCATCGATGTACAGCATCGGCACGCCCTGCTTGGCGAGGCTGAAATGGTCGGAGCGGTAGTAATAGCCGTTCTGCGGCATCGGGTCGGCTTCGGCCACCCGGCCTTCCTTTTTCAGCGCGACGGCGAGAAAATCGTCGAGCTGCGACTTGCCCTTGCCGATCACGGTGACATTGCGTGCCTTGCCCGCCATCAGGAACGCATCCATGTTGATGCCGCCTGCGGTCTGGGACAGCGGATAGACCGGGTTCTCGCCATAATAAGACGATCCCAGCAGCCCCGATTCCTCGCCGGTGACCGCGAGAAAGACGACGCTACGATCGGGCGCACCCGCCTTGCTGAACGCTTCGGCCAGCGCGACCAGCGCGGCGGTGCCGGTGGCATTGTCGACCGCGCCATTGCAGATATCGTCACCATCATCGGCGGGCTTGCAATGGCCGAGATGGTCCCAATGCGCGGTATAGAGCACATATTCGTCGGGACGCTTGGCGCCAGGCAGGATGCCGATGATGTTGTTCGAAATCGTGGTTTCGATCGCATTGGCGAAAGACACCGACGCCTTGAGGCCCAGCGGCACAGGCTTGAAGCCCTTGCGCTTGGCCGCTGTGCTCAGGGTCGCCAGGTCCTGGCCTGCGCTCGCCAACAGCTTCTCGGCGGCTTCCTTCTGGATCCAGCCATTGGCCTGGGTCTCGCTCGCGCCCTTGTCGGCGCTTTGCGCGAAGAATTGCGGGCCGGTCCAGCTCGATTCCACCACGCCCCAGCCATAGGCGGCAGGCACGGTATCGTGCACGATCAGCGCTGCGGCAGCGCCCTGGCGCGCGGCCTCCTCATATTTGTAGGTCCAGCGGCCGTAATAGGTCATCGCCTTGCCGCCGAACTCGCCGTCGAGGCCGGGGCTGTCATAATCGGGATCATTGACCAGAATGACGACGGTCTTGCCCTTCACGTCGAGCCCGGCATAGTCGTTCCAGCCCTTTTCGGGCGCGTTGATGCCATAGCCGACGAACACGACGTCGCTGCCCGCGATGTCGATGGTCGGCGCCTCGCGATAGGTGCCGATCACCATGTCCTTGCCATATTCGAAGCTGAGCGGCGTCTTGCCGCCGGTGATCGTCAGCGGGCTGATTTTCCCCGCCTCGATGCTGACCAGCGGAACCTGTTGCAGCCAGCTGTCGCCATTGCCTGGCTTGAGCCCCGCCTTGGCAAATCGGTCGGTGAGCAGCTCGATCGTCTTCTGTTCACCGACGCTACCGGGCGCCCGGCCTTCGAACGCATCCGAAGACAGCATCCGGGTAATGTCCTTCATCGTAGCTTCGGAGATCGGCTGGGGGGCAGTCTCGGGAATATCGATAGGCGTTACCGATTGGGCAGCCAACGGGCTTGCTGCGAGTATAGCCAATGGCGCGGCTGCGAGTTTGAACAGGGTCTTGAGATACATGATCGATCTTTTCGCCGGAGAAATGGATGCGCAGGCCCCATGCCCGCTGGTCGCGGCTGTTTGCCAGTTGCGTCCGCGTCAGGCAAGCGGATCGGTCAGGCGCGGCGCGCGCCATGCTTGTGATTTGCAACGAATTTCCGTATCGCGGCTTTCAGAGTTAACATGTGTGAATGACAGGCGCGTGTCAGGTTTTTCGAACCGCTGCTTGTCCAGTCTTGAACGATCGCAAATCAGGCCTTTTCGCTATGGCGTTTGACACTACAGCCGACGCCTCGCCCGAGACTGGCCCTCCGCTCGATGACGACGCGTTCAAGGCCCAGCTTGCGTCGCTCATTCCGCACTTGCGCGCCTATGGCCGCTCATTGAGCGGCAATCGCGATGTCGCGGATGACCTGGTTCAGGACACCATGCTCAAGGCCTGGGCGGCACGCGGCCGTTTTGCCGCTGGCACGAACATGCGCGCCTGGACCTTCATCATCCTGCGCAATTCCTTCCTCTCGCAGCGCAGGCGTGCGCGGTTCACCACCGAATGGGACGATGTCGTCGCCGATCGCATCCTGTCGATGCCGGCAGGGCAGGGCGATCAGCTTCACCTGGCAGATGTCCAGCGTGCGCTGATGCAGCTGCCCGAAAGCCAGCGTGAGGCGCTGATCCTGGTCGGCGCAGGCGGCTTTTCCTACGAGGAGGCAGCCGACATTTGCGGAGTCGCGCTTGGCACGATCAAGAGCCGTGTGGCGCGCGGACGCTCGGCGCTGGCCGCGCTGATCGAGGATACCGCAGCCAGCGAGGGTAGGGCAGAGCGGACATCCGACCCGATGGCCGCGATCATGGCCGATGTCGACCGGGTGAGCGGCGGGCTGGTCGGGCGCAGCGCCGAGGACGACTGAGCGCAGCTGCACCCCGATTGCCTCTGCCCGCGCGCCGGGCTAGCACCAGCGCCATGCCAGTCCACCCAGAACTTGCCGAAGCGCGTCAGCGCGCCGCACGCCATGCACCGTTCCTGGCCGCTGCCATGGCGCGCGCACCCGACCTTGCCGACCGCCTCCAGGAGGAGGGTCTCGACGCCGCGCTGGATCATCTTCGCAATCTCGGCCGCGAGGGGCCGGTCGCCGAAGCGCTGCGGCGTCGCAAGAGCGGGCTTGCGCTGGTCCTGGCGCTTGCCGATCTGGCCGGCCTGGTCGGCGTCGACCGGGTCACCCGCATCCTGTCCGATTTTGCCGACCAGGCGCTGGACGCGGCTCTGGCCGACATCATTGCGCGGCGCACGCCAGATGCCGAACCTCGGGGCTTCGCGGTCATCGCGCTAGGCAAGCACGGCGGACAGGAGCTCAACTATTCGTCGGATATCGACCCGATCTTCATCTACGATCCGATGACACTGCCCTGCCGACCACGCGAAGAGGCGGCCGATGCTGCGCAGCGTATTGCGCGGCAACTGATTGATATGATGAGCCAAAGAGATGGAAACGGCTATGTCTTCCGGATGGATCTGCGTCTGCGTCCAGCGGCCGAGGTCACGCCGCTGGCCATCCCTGTCGATGCGGCGCTGTCGCATTATGAATCGCAGGCGCTGACCTGGGAACAGGCCGCCTTCATCCGCTCGCGCGCCGCGGCGGGCGACCGCGTGCTCGGCGACTATTTCATGGAGGCTCTCCGTCCGTTCATCTGGCGGCGCTCGCTCGACTTCGGGACGATCGACGAGATTGCCGCGCTCACCCGCCAGATCCGCGATCATTATAACAAGGGGCAGACGCTCGGTCCGGGTTACGATCTCAAGCGCGGCCGCGGCGGCATTCGCGAGGTCGAATTCTTCACCCAGGCGCACCAGCTCATCCATGGCGGACGCAATCCGGCGCTTCGCGTGCGTTCGACGCTCGACGCACTCGGTGCGCTGGAGGATCAAGGGATCATCCCCGGGCATGAGGCGAGGCTACTGGCGGGTCATTATCGCACGCTGCGCACCTTCGAACACCGGCTGCAGATGATCGACGACCAGCAGACGCACAGCCTGCCCGTTGACGCGCCGGCGCTCGACAATGTCGCTAGGCTGCATGGAATGACCGATGGTGCAGCGATGATCGCGGCACTCCAGCCGGTGACACGGGATGTCGCAACCGTCTATGACGCGCTGATCGCCTCGCAGCGAGGTCAGGGCGATGAGGCGGTCGTTCCACTGAGCAACGATCCCGAATTGCTTGCCGAGGCGCTGGATCGCGCCGGCTTCGATCAGCCGGACAAGCTCGCCGAGCGGATTCAGGGCTGGCGCGGCGGAGCGGTGCGGGCCTTGCGCACCGCAGCGGGCCGCAAGGCGTTCGAGGAAGTGCTGCCCGCGCTGCTTGCGGCCTTTGCCGATGCGCCCGATCAGGCGGCCGCGCTCAACCGGTTCGACGATCTGCTGCGGCAGCTGCCCAGCACGGTGAATGTGTTCCGCCTGCTTCAGGCGCGGCCTGCGCTGATGCAGACGCTGGTCGATATCCTGAGCCATGCGCCGGTGCTGGCCGAGTCGCTGGCGCGCCGGGGAGACCTGCTCGACGGGTTGATCGACGCCAGCGCCTATGATCTGGTGGGCAGCGTCGAACAGATTGCCGAACGCCTCGCCCGCGAGGAGCCGGGCGACGACTATCAGCAGCGGCTCGATGCGGTGCGCGTGCGCGTCGGCGAAATGCGCTTTGCCCTCGGGGTGCAGCTGATCGAGGGGCGGCACGATCCGGTCGCCATTGCGGGCGGCTATGCCCGTGTCGCGGAGGCGGCGATCTGTCGTCTGGCCGATTGCGCCATCAGCGAATTCATCGCGGTGCATGGCCGGATGCCCGACAGCGAGCCGGTGATCCTCGCGCTCGGGCGGCTCGGCGGCGGGGCGCTGACCCACGCCTCCGACCTTGATCTCATTTTCCTGTTCAGCGGAGAGATCGGGCTGGAATCGGACGGCAGGCGCCCGCTCGGAAGCACGCAATATTACAACCGGCTTGCGCAGCGGATTATCGCGGCGCTTTCCGTGCCGACGGCGGCAGGCGCTTTGTACGAGGTCGATACGCGGCTGCGGCCCAATGGCGCGCAGGGCCTGCTGGCGGTATCGTTTGCCAGCTTTGCCGAATATCAGCGCGATCAGGCCTGGACCTGGGAGCATATGGCGCTGTGCCGGGCAAGGGTGGTTTACGGATCGCAGGAAAGCCGCGAGCGGCTCGAGGCGATCATTGGCGATGTTCTGCATGCCCCGCGCGATGCCGCCGAGCTGCGCGCAGCTGCGTTGAAGATGCGCGAGGATATTGCCGCGCACAAGAAGCCGCTCGGTCCGCTCGACGTCAAGCTGCTGCCTGGCGGCCTGGTCGATCTGGAGTTCATCGTCCACACGCTGCAACTGACCCACCGGGTGGGCTTCCACCCGGATCTGCGCCAGGCGATCGATGCGTTGGTTATAGCGGGGCTTGCAGATGCCGCGCTGGCTGAAGCGCATGACCTGATGACGCGGCTGCTGGTCGCGCTGCGTCTGGTAGCGCCCGATTGCAGCGAGCCCCCGCCCGCAAGCCAGGCACTGGTGGCGCGGGCCTGCGGCTGCGGCTCCTGGCCGGAGCTGCTCACAGCGATCGATTGCGCGCGCGCCAGTGTTCAAACCGCCTGGCAGCACCTATTTGGCGCGAGCGCGCCTGCAACCAGCGCATGAGAGAGAAGGACAGACGATGACCGATATTGGCGACACCATCCCCGACATTGCGCTGACCGCGCCCGATGGCAGCAGCGTTTCCGCCTCCGATTATGCCGGCAAGGCCTTGGTGCTGTATTTCTATCCTAAGGACGACACCAGCGGCTGCACCAAGGAGGCGCAGGAGTTCAGCGCGCATCTTGCCGAGTTCGAGGCGGCAGGGGTATCGGTGCTCGGCGTGTCGAAGGATCCGCCGAAAAAGCATCAGAAGTTCATCGAGAAATACGGCCTGACCGTGCCGCTCGCCAGCGATTCGGAGACCGACGGGTTGGCCGAGGCGATGGGCGTGTGGATCGAGAAATCGATGTACGGGAAGAAATATATGGGAATGGACCGGTCAACCTTTCTGGTCGGCAAGGATGGAAAGGTCGTGCGCGTCTGGCGCAAGGTAAAGGTCGCCGGGCATGTTGCCGAGGTGCTGGAGGCCGCCAGGGCCAATTGAGACGTCGCGAATCATGGTTAACCACAAGGGCTCGCCAACCGATTTGGCGGGCCCTTTTTGCTGGCGTGACGAAAATTTCCAATCGTTCCGGCCTGCAAAAGGTTAACGGAAGGCTTGGATCGACGCTGCGGCAGGACGATTCTGAGGCTTTCGCCGCCCGGATTCGGGCCGAAAACCGTCTCATTCATGCACGATTAAACGATTCAACGCGCCAGCCAGACGCTTCAACGCGCGGTGGGCGGTTGCGGGTTGCGGTGCACAAAGCTTTCCATCTACCCATGGTTCAACGAAATCGGAGGGAAGGGGTTCCAACGATTTTTGTGTTTTTGTGCTCCGCCTTTCACAAGGCGCCGGAGCACGAAGGGCACCCGCAAGGTCCGAACGGCCCGGTGGTTGCCCTTGCAACAAGGTGCTGAATATTCATGGTCGCAACCAGAATTGTCGCAACGGTCCTTACCACCACCACAGCCGGTCTGCTGTGCGCTGCATCACCCGCTTTTGCTGAAGGCAACGCCACTGACATCGCTGCTGCCGTGCCGCAGGTTTCGACCGAAGGCGCTCTGGGAGCCCAGGATACCGAATTCCGCGCCCTGTTCGCCGACTGGAAATCGATGGAGAACCGCGATACCGGCCGCGTCTCCATCCCCTCGCGCAAGCCCGTCGATGCCTTCAAGCTGACCAGCCAATACGGTTTCCGCGCCGATCCCTTCGCCGGACGCCGCGCCCGCCACAAGGGTCTCGACATGGCGGGTCCGATCGGTACGCCGATCTATGCCACCGCCGACGGTATCGTGGGTCGCGCTCAGTGGGTCGGTGGTTACGGCCAGTATGTCGAAGTCAACCATGGTGGCGAAATCCAGACGCGCTACGGCCACCTCTCGCAAATTCTGGTTCAGCCCAACCAGCGCGTCACCAAGGGCCAGGTCATCGGCCTGATGGGTTCGACCGGCCGCTCCACCGGCAGCCATCTGCACTATGAAGTGCGCATCGCCGGAAACTCGGTCAATCCGATGCCCTTTATCTCCTCGCGCGACTATCTGCTGGCCATGCAGGATGGCGGCAAGGTCGCCCAAGGCGGTCCCGCCGAGTAGTCGCTCGCAATTTTTGCAGATCTTGACATCAAGCGCCGGTTCTCCGGCGCTTTTTGTTTGTCGGCCGCACAACCCCGCGCTTTGCCATTGCTTTAATCGCGCGATTAAACAATGATGCCTGCGTAGTCGGGAATCGTTACGGAACACGCCGAATGGCGGGACGGACCTTTCCCTTGATCAGGAGGGAATGTCGCAATGCATCCATCGGTCCACGCCCAGAATCAGGCCGACAAGCCGGCTATCATCATGGCGGGTTCGGGGCTTCAGGTAAGCTATGCCGAGCTGGATCGCCGCTCGAACCAGGTCGCACAGTATCTGCGCCAGCAGGGTGTCGGTATCGGCGACACCGTTGCTCTGTGTCTGGAGAACCGGGCGGAATATTTCGACATCGTCTGGGGCGCGCAGCGCGCAGGCCTTATCTTCGTGGCGATTTCCAACCGGCTGACCGCGGACGAGATAAGCTATATCCTGCAGGATAGCGGCGCCAAGCTGCTGTTCACCTCCGATTATCTCGGGGCGCATCTGCCAGCGATCGCCAGCGCCTGTCCGCACGTGCCGATCGTCAATCTGGACGATGCCTCCGCCACCGCTGCCATCGCCGCGATGCCCGATACGCCGATCGCCGATCAGCGCGCGGGCTCTGACATGCTCTATTCTTCAGGTACCACCGGACGTCCCAAGGGCGTGCGTCTGCCGCTGCCGGAAGATGGCGACATCGCCGCGAGCAACACGCTGGTGATGCTCGCCCAGGGCGCATTCGGCTTCGGCCCGGACAGCATCTATCTCTCGCCCGCGCCGCTTTATCATGCCGCGCCGCTGCGCTGGTGCATGAGCGTGCACAAGCTGGGCGGCACCGTGATCGTGATGGAGAAGTTCGATCCTGAAGCCGCGCTGCAGCTGATCGAGCGCTACAAGGTCAATGTCAGCCAATGGGTTCCGACGCATTTCACCCGCATGCTCAAGCTGCCCGAGGAGGTGCGCACGCGCTATGACGTGTCGAGCCTGAAATCGGCGGTGCATGCTGCCGCACCATGTCCGGTGCCGGTCAAGCAGGCGATGATCGACTGGTGGGGGCCGGTGCTCAAGGAATATTATGCCGGCACCGAGGGCAATGGCTTCACCTTTATCTCGAGCGAGGACTGGTTGACGCACCAGGGCTCGGTCGGGCGCTCGCTGCTCGGCACGATCCGAATCTGCGACGAAGAGGGCAAGGAGGTGCCTGCGCGCACCGAAGGCACCGTCTATTTCGAAGGCGGCGGCAAGTTCGAATATCACAACGACGCCAGCAAGACCAAGGAAGCGACGCATCCGCAAGGATGGACAACGCTCGGCGATGTCGGCTGGGTCGACGAGGAGGGCTTCCTCTATCTCACCGACCGCAAGAGCTTCATGATCATCTCGGGCGGCGTGAACATCTATCCGCAGGAGATAGAGAATCTGCTGGTCAGCCATCCCAAGGTCGCCGATGCGGCGGTGATCGGCGCGCCGTGCCCGGATATGGGCGAGCGCGTCGTCGCGATCGTGCAGCCGCTCGACCTTGCCGAGGCGGGAGATGCGCTCGCGGCCGAGCTAAGCACCTATTTGCGCGGATCGCTTTCGGGGGTGAAGATGCCGCGGCAGATCGACTTCCGGGACGAGCTGCCCCGTCACGCCACCGGCAAGCTCTACAAGCGCCTGCTGCGCGACGAATATTGGGCAAAGGCCAAAGAGGCCGAAGCCGTGGCAGGAGCCTGATCCATGGCGACCATAGCCCCCGCCGTGCTGCCGCCCGAGATCGCGTCGGCCATCGTCAATCCCGTCGCCTATGGCGAGTGGAACGGCATCAAGGAAAAGTTCCGCTGGGCCCGCGACAATATGCCCGTCGGGCTGGTCCAGGCGGAAGGCTATATGCCTTTCTGGGCGATCACCCGGCATGAGGACATCATGACGGTGAGCAAGGACAATGCACGCTTCCTCAATGCGCCCAAATCGGTGGTGCTGGGGCCGATCGCGGTGCAGATGCTGACCCACATGATCACCGGCGGCAGCCCGCATCTGGTGCGGTCGCTGGTCACCATGGATGCGCCCGAACACATGGACTATCGCAAGCTCACCCAGAGCTGGTTCATGCCCAAGAACCTGGCGAGCCTGGAAGAGAAGATCCGCGGCATCGCGCGTGCATCGGTCGATGCGATGCTGGCGACGGGGGGCACGTGCGATTTCGTGCACCAGGTCTCGGCGCTATATCCGCTGCATGTCGTGATGCAGATCCTCGGCGTGCCGCACGAGGACGAGCCGCTGATGCTCAAGCTGACGCAGGAGATGTTCGGCGGCGAGGATCCCGACCTCAACCGCGCGCGCTCGGTCGAACTGACGCCCGAGCAGGTCACCCAGTTCGTGATCGAAGCGGTGCGCGATTTCGAGGGCTATTTCATGAAGCTCGCCGCCGACCGGCGCGCCAACCCGCAGGACGATGTCGCCACCGTCATCGCCAATGCGGTGATCGATGGCGAACCGATCAGCGACCGCAATGCCGCCGGCTATTACATCATTGTCGCCGCTGCCGGGCACGACACAACCTCCGCCTCGACTGCCGGCGCGATGTGGGCGCTGGCCAAGGATCCCGACCAGTTCGCGCGGATCAAGGCCGACCGCAGCCTGCTGCCCGGTCTGATCGAGGAGGCGATCCGCTGGACCACGCCGGTGCAGCATTTCATGCGCACGGCGGCCGAGGATTGCGAGATCGGCGGACAGCGCATCGCCAAGGACGACTGGCTGATGCTGTGCTATGTTTCGGGCAATCATGACGAGCGGGTGTTTCCCGATCCCGACCGGTTCGATGCCTCGCGCGGGCCCAACCGCCATGTCGCATTCGGGGCAGGGGTGCACCAGTGTCTGGGCCTGCACCTCGCGCGGCTGGAAATGCGCATCCTGTTCGACGAGTTGCTCGATCGGATCGATAGCGTGGAGCTGGCGGGCACGCCGCAGCGCGCGAGCAGCACCTTTGTCGGCGGCCCCAAGACGCTGCCGATCCGCTTTGTCCCGAGTTGAATTGACAGTGGTTTGCGGCGGGCACCCGGTATAGCGTGCGCGCCGGACTTATATGACAACAGCCCGGATCGTTCGATACCGGGCCGGCATCACAGGAAAGGAATGTTCCGATGGTTCAGCAGTACAGCGTCCTCATCAACGGCAAGCTCGAAAAGCCCGGCAAATGGATCGATGTCGTCAATCCCGCCAACGAGCAGGTGATCGCCCAGGTTCCCGATTGCGGACAGGAAGAGCTGGACCGTGCCGTCGCCGCTGCCCGCGCTGCGTTCAAGACCTGGAAGAACGTGCCGATCGACGAACGCCGCGCGGTCATTCAGAAGATTTCCGCCGCGATCAAGGCCAATGCCGATGAACTGATGCGGCTGCTGACCAGCGAGCAGGGCAAGCCCCACGCCCAGGCAGCTGGCGAAATCCATGGGGCCGCAGCGATGGCAGCGGCGCAGTCGACGCTCACCCTTGAGGACGAGATCAACGAGGACAGCGACACCCGGCTGTCGCGCACCCGCCGCGTTCCTGTGGGTGTCGTCGGCGGCATCGTGCCTTGGAACTTCCCGGTGATGATGGCGGTGCAGAAGATCGTGCCCGCGCTGCTTTCGGGCTGCACGATGGTGCTCAAGCCCTCGCCGTTCACGCCATTGGCCACGCTGCGCATCGTCGAGTTGATCGCCGACGAGGTGCCGGCGGGTGTGCTCAACGTCATCACCGGCGGCGACGATCTCGGCCCGCTGATCACCTCGCATCCCGATATCGACAAGATCACTTTCACCGGATCGACGGCGACCGGCAAGCGGGTGATGGAATCGGCATCGAAGGATCTGAAGCGCATCACGCTCGAGCTCGGCGGCAACGATGCCTCGATCGTACTGCCCGACGCCGATGTGAAGAAGGTTGCCGAACAGCTGTTCTGGTCGAGCTTCACCAATGCCGGACAGATCTGCGTCGCGGCAAAGCGCATCTATATCCACGAGGATATCTATGACGAACTGTCTGCCGCAATCGCCGAATATGCCAAGGGCGTGAAGGTCGGCGATGGCGCCGAGCAGGGCACTGCCGTCGGCCCGATCCAGAACAAGAAGCAGTATGAGCGCGTGCTCGACCTGATCCAGGATGCCAAGGACAATGGCTACAAGTTCCTGGTGGGCGGCGATCACGATCCCTCGATCCCCGGCTATTACGTGCCGATCACCATTCTCGACAATCCGCCCGAAGACGCGCGCATCGTCGCGGAAGAGCAATTCGGCCCGGTGATGCCGCTGATGAAATTCTCGACCGTCGAGGAAGCGATCCAGCGCGCCAATGCGTCCGATTACGGCTTGGCAGGTGCGGTGTGGACCGGCAATCCGGAAGAGGGCGTGAAGGTCGCCGAGCAGCTCGAGACCGGCACGGTCTGGGTCAACGAATATCTGCACCTTTCGCCCTTCGCACCGTTCGCGGGCCACAAGCAGTCGGGCTTCGGTGCCGAATATGGCAAGGAAGGCCTGCTCGAATTCACCTATCCGCAGGTGATCACGGTGAAGCGCGAAAAGGCGGTGGCTTGAGCGATAAAGCCCTCTCCCCTTGAGGGGAGAGGGTTGGGAGAGGGGGAGTGCGCGACATTGCCCCTCTCAACTTCGCCTAGTCGGCAAGCCGACAAGGCTCCGTATCTCTCCCCTGAAGGAGAGAGAGCTTTGCCGCGACAGCATTGACGTGTTCGCCGCATCTGTTTAACCGTTCGATTAAATCCATTGCGGAGTCGGCGTGAACAACCGCCGGGCCGCGCAATCTGCAAGGAGAGGCCCTATGGCTCATGCATATATCGTAGATGCGGTTCGCACCGCTGGTGGCCGTCGCGGCGGCCGTCTCGCTGGTGTTCACCCGGTTGATCTGGGCGCAGCGGTGTTCGACGCGATCGCGGCGCGCAACGATTTCGATCCCAAGGCGATCGACGATGTCATCACTGGCTGCGTGATGCAGGGCGGCGAGCAGACGATGGACGTGGGCCGAAATGCGGTGCTCGCCTCGAAGCTGCCCGACAGCATCCCTGCCGTGACCATCGACCGTCAGTGCGGATCGTCGCAGCAGTCGATGCAGTTTGCTGCCCAAGCGGTGATGAGCGGTACCCAGGACATCGTGCTGGCGAGCGGCATCGAGAGCATGACCCGCGTGCCGATGGGCTCGACCGCAATGCTCTACATGAAAGCCGGCATGGGCAACTACAAGTCGGCGCGGCTCGAGGAAGCGTTTCCCGGCGTGATGTTCAGCCAGTTCGATGGCGCGGAAATGATCGTCAAGAAGCACGGCCAGACCAAGGAAGCGCTCGATGCCTATTCGCTCGAAAGCCACCGCCGCGCGGCAGCCGCGACCCAGGCGGGCGCGTTCGACAACGAGATCGTTCCGGTCGAGATCGAAACCCCCGAGGGCAAGGAATGGCACAAGGTCGATGAAGGCATCCGCTTCGACGCCACGCTCGAGGGCATTGCCGGCGTCAAGCCGATCTCCGAGACCGGCGTGCTGTCGGCGGCCAATGCCAGCCAGATCTGCGACGGTGCCTCGGCGGTGCTGATCGTGTCCGAACAGGCGCTGAAGGACCATGGCCTTACGCCGCGCGCGCGCATCCACCATGTCTCGGTGACCGCAGGCGATCCGGTGATCATGCTCGAGGAACCGCTGTTCGCCACCGAGCGGGCGCTCAATCGCGCGGGCATGAAGATCGACGATATCGATCTGTATGAAGTCAACGAAGCCTTTGCCCCGGTGCCGCTGGCCTGGCTGTCCTATCTCGGTGCCAGCCATGATCGCCTCAACGTCCATGGCGGCGCGATCGCGCTCGGCCACCCGCTCGGCGCGTCGGGCACCAAGCTGATGGCGACGCTGCTCAACGCACTCGAAAAGCGCGGCGGCAAATACGGTCTGCAGACGATGTGCGAGGGCGGCGGTCAGGCCAACGTCACGATCATCGAACGCCTGAGCTGACTTATCGCTCCTCCCCGGCTCGGGGAGGGGGACCGCGAAGCATTGGAGGGGAAGCGTCGAGGTGCATTGCCTCGATCGAGGCACAATCCCGCTACCCCTCCGTCAGTCCTTCGGACTGCCACCTCCCCGCCGCGGGGAGGATTGAAATTTGATCATTCTTCAGGAGACACCTTAATGAAACTCGATTCCTCCATTTCCGCCGTCGTCACCGGCGGCGCTTCGGGCCTGGGCGCCGCGACCGCGCGCGCTCTCGCCGCCAAGGGCGTCAAGGTCGCCATTTTCGACCTGCAGGAAGAAAAAGGCACCGCGCTCGCCAATGAGATCGGCGGCGTGTTCTGCGAAGTGAACGTGACCGACGATGCGAGCGTCGACGCCGGTTTCGCCAAGGCCCGCGCCGCGATCGGTCAGGAGCGTATCCTGGTGAACTGCGCCGGTACCGGCAACGCCATCAAGACCGCCAGCCGCTCGAAGGAAGACGGCAGCATCAAGCATTTCCCGCTCGATGCGTTCAACTGGATCGTGCAGATCAACCTGGTGGGCACCTTCCGCTGCATCGCCAAGTCGGCCGCCGGCATGATGACGCTCGATCCGCTGCCCGATGGCGATCGCGGCGCGATCGTCAATACCGCATCGGTCGCGGCCGAGGATGGCCAGATCGGCCAGGCGGCCTATTCGGCATCGAAGGGCGGTGTCGTCGGCATGACGCTTCCCATCGCGCGCGACCTTTCGAGCGAAGCGATCCGCGTCAACACCATCCTACCGGGCATTTTCAATACCCCGCTGCTCGCCGCCGCGCCGCAGCCGGTCAAGGATGCGCTGGGTGCATCGGTTCCGTTCCCCAAGCGTCTTGGTGACCCGGAGGAATATGCGCAGCTTGCGCTGACCATGATCGAATGCGGTTATTTCAACGGTGAAGATGTCCGTCTCGACGGCGGCATCCGCATGGCACCGCGCTGATCGATAAAGCCCCGCTCGCGTGTCGGGCGGGGCCTATTCCTTTCCGGGAGGCTGGCATGCACTATAGTACGATTCGCTACGATGTGGCCGATGGCATCGCCACGATCACACTCAGCCGCCCGGAAAAGATGAATGCCTTCACCAACCGGATGATGGCCGAGATGATCGATGCGTTTGACGCGATCGATGCCGACGATTCCGTCCGTGCGGTGATCGTGACCGGCGAGGGCAGGGCCTTTTGTGCAGGCGCAGACCTGACCCCCGATGGCGGGGGCGGGCCGTTTTCCAGCGACGATCCGGTTACCGATCTGTCCGACGAACGCGTTCGCGATGGTGGCGGGTTGCTGACGCTGCGGATCTTCCAGTGCAAGAAGCCGGTGATCGGTGCGATCAATGGCGCGGCCGTCGGCATCGGGGTGACGATGCAGTTGCCGATGGACATGCGGCTGGCCTCGACCAGCGCGCGCTTCGGCTTCGTCTTCGCCCGGCGCGGAATCGTGCCCGAGGCGGCTTCGTCCTGGTTCCTGCCGCGCCTGGTCGGGCAGCAACAGGCACTCGAATGGTGCATGACGGGGCGTGTGTTCGGCGCCGATGAAGCGCTCGCTGGGGGCCTTGTGCGTTCGGTGCATGCGCCCGAAGAGCTTATGCCCGCTGCAATCGCGCTCGCGCGCGAGATTATCGACAATACCGCGCCGGTTTCGGTCGCGCTGACCCGGGCGATGCTGTGGCGGATTCCGTCCGCGCCGCATCCAATGCACGCACACCGTGTCGACAGCCGTGCCATCTACACGCGTTCGCGTTCGGGCGATGCTGCGGAAGGCATTTCGAGCTTCCTCGAAAAGCGCGCGGCCAACTATCCCGACCGGGTTGCATCGGACATGCCGGAATTCTATCCATGGTGGGATGAACCCGGATATGAATAACGCTGCGCCCGAGAGTGAGCTCAATGCGCGCGACCAGCTGATCGAAGCCGCCAGCCAGATTATGCGCGATGGCGATCAGGTCGATCTGTCGCTGAGCGAGCTTTCCCTGCGCTCCGGGCTGAACAGCGCGTTGGTCAAATATTATTTCGGCAACAAGCAGGGGCTGATGCTCGCGCTGCTCGAACGCGACATGCGCAACATCGTCAACAGCCTCGATGCACTGCTCGCCAAGGACCTGCCGCCGGACGAGAAGTTGCGCGTGCATATCCGCGCGGTGATCGGAACCTATTTCCGCTTTCCCTATCTCAACCGGCTGCTGATGCGGATGGTGCGCGATGCCGCACCCGAAGTGTCGCGCAAGATCGCCGACGATTATCTCGTGCCGATTTCCAACGCCTATGAACGGCTGATCGAGGAAGGCGTGCAGAAGGGGCTTTTTCGCCCTATCGATGCGGGCCTGTTCTACTTCACCGTCACCGGGGCTGCAGACCGCTTCTTCTCCGCGCGGCTCGTGCTGCATCATTGCTTCGGTCAGTCCGAGATGACCGAGCAGATGCGCGACGATTATGCCGACCATACTCTGGATATCATCATGCCCGGCCTGTTGGTGAACCCAGGCAGCGCTTGACACCGGTTAACCGTAACGCCGGGACGAGCCGTTCGTTACATACGTTCGAATTACGGTAATAAACTTACAACTCTGAGCAATTTTCCTTAGAGCGGAGGAATGACCAATTCCGCCGCCCGATTCCCGAGTCACTCCGCCGACGCCGCCGATTCTGCGCGGGGCGTTTCTCGCGCCGTGTCTGCAATCGATGAGCAGGCGTTTGTCGAGGCCAGCGAGAAGCTTGCCAGGGCCTTGGATCACGCCGCGGCCGGACGCACGCATTCTGATATTGCCGAGGCGCGGCTGCGCCTGCGCGAACTGGCGGTGAAGCTGCGCGATGCGGGCTATTGGCGTACCGACAAGCATGGTCTGCGCGCCACCGTGTCGCTGCTGTGGCAGGCCGATCGCTATGTCAGCGAGCTGGCACTGAAACAGGACCAGGCGGGTGGGGGCTCAACACCCCGGACATGAATTCGAGTTCTTCAGGCCTGCCGGGTCGCAAACGGAAGCAGGTATGGAGTGGCGGGTCGGCAGCGGCTTTGAGGCAAGCACTGCGCCGGCCCGCCAACATTTTGCACGATTTGAATGTTACTGTTTAATGACAGTCAAAATGCCAGAATGTAACCTGGCAAAAGCCGCGTGATACCTTATTTCGCCGCGGTCCAGGTCTGCGCCTGGCAGAACATCGCGATGCAGCCCTCAACGCTCAGTGTTCCATTCTTTCCTGCCGTCACGATCGACCTGTAGGTCTTGCCGCTTTCGGGATCGTAGATCTTGCCGCGCCACTTCTTGCCGTCGGGAACGAACCCGCTGAGAATGGGCAGGCCGACCAGCTTGCGCTTGCGCAACGCTGGATCGGGATTGTTCACATCGGTCGACACGCCATTCTTGGGCTGTTCGATGAACCGCGTCAGTCGTCCGCATATGTTCTGGCCGCACGGGGCGATCGTGACCACGGCGCGCTTGCCCTTGGTGTACCACTGACCCTGGATGGATTCGGATGCCTGTGCAGGGACAGCCATGAGGGACAGCGATGTCCCCAAAATAGCGGCGATTGCCGACCAGCGCATATTGTTCTCCATCCAGCTTGTGATTAGCCTGTCCGCCAATCCCGCGATAGCCGGGACGCCAGCCAGGAACTTGGCGAGGTCATAACGCGGGGAGAGACGGTGATGAAGCGGATTTTTGTGGGATTTGCATCGGTATTGGCCCTGACCTCGGCGGCGCCGATCCTAGCCAAAGAGCTTGCCGTCGCGCCCGGCCCTGGTGCGCAGGAGCGGTTGCAGGAAGCCTTGATTCTCGCGCAGCCCGGCGATGTCGTGTTGCTGGGCGAAGGACGCTTCGATCTCACCGACGGGCTCTCGCTCGATGTCGCGGGTGTCACGCTCAAGGGCGCGGGTCCCGAAAAGTCGGTGCTCAGCTTCAAGGGGCAGCTGGCGGCGGGCGAGGGGCTACTTGTCACGTCGGACAATGTGGTGCTGCGCGATTTTGCGGTCGAGGACAGCCGCGGGGACGCGATCAAGTCCAAGGGCGCGGACAATATCGTCTATCACAATATCCGCGTCGAATGGACCGGAGGGCCGAAAGAAACGAACGGCGCCTATGGCATCTACCCGGTCGAATCCGAAAATGTACTGATCGATTCGGTGCTGGTGATCGGCGCGTCCGACGCTGGCATCTATGTCGGCCAGTCGCGCAACATCATCGTGCGCGATTCGATCGCCCGGTTCAATGTTGCGGGCATCGAGATCGAGAACAGCTTCAACGCCGATGTCCATGACAATGTCGCGACCAAGAATACCGGCGGCATCCTGGTGTTCGATCTGCCCAACCTGCCGCAACAGGGCGGGCATAATGTCCGCGTGTTCGACAATGTCGTGGTCGAAAACGACACGCCCAATTTCGCGCCGAAGGGCAATATCGTCGCCAGCGTCCCCGCCGGTACAGGCGTGATGGTTATGGCCAATCGCGATATCGAGATTTTCGACAATGTGTTCGATGGCAATGGATCGTCGAACATCATGATCATCGGCTATCGGCAGAAATTCGACGACGCCAAATACCAGCCGATGGTTCGCAATGTCCGCATCAGCGACAATGCGCATGGCAAGACCGGATTTGCGCCGCAGTTCGCAGGCGGCGAGATGCTCGCATCGGCCTTTGGCGGCAGCGTGCCGCCGATTATCTGGGATGGCGTGGGCGGGGCCGAAGCCAGGGTTTATTCGAGCGACGATGTGCCGGTGCTCAACCTGGGCATGACGAAATCGGACCAACCCATCGAGACAGCGCAGCCAGCGCTCGCCAAGCTCGCGGGCGACGCAGCGCCCACGCTGCCGAAGATCGTCATGCCCGACGCCATGGAAGCGGCCATCCGGTGAAACGCTGGCAAGGCCTGGCTGGCGGTGTTGCTGCGGCGTTGCTGGTAAGCGCGCTGCCGGCACCAGCGGTCATCAACGATTCCGCGATTACCGAAGCGGCGCTGCCGCGCAAACTGTCGGAGTTCGGATTCTTCGCAGGGCCCGGTGCGACCGATCCGGCCCCCGCTCTGGTGGCCTACAGCCTGCGTACCCCGCTCTTTTCCGACTATGCCGAAAAGCAGCGGTTCGTTTACGTGCCCCAGGGCGCGCGCATGTCCGCCAATGCCGATGGCCGGATCGAGTTCCCGGTGGGCAGCGCGCTGATCAAGACCTTCGGCTATGGCAGCGGCGCTGCCTTTCGACCGATCGAAACCCGCGTCCTGCTCCGCCGGGCAAACGGTTGGGAGGCCTTGCCCTATGTCTGGAACGCCGATCTGAGCGATGCCGATCTGAAGGTCGCGGGCACGCGCCTGCCGGTGACCGTGACCCGGGCCGATGGCCGGCGCAGCGAGATCAGCTATGCTGTGCCGAACAAGAACCAGTGCAAGGAATGCCATTCGTCCGCCGGCGCAGTGGTGCCGATCGGCCCGATCGCGGCGAACATGGATTTCGCACCATCCGGCGCTGCGGCGTTCCGCAAGCGCATTGACTGGGCCGCAGCGCCGATCGCCGCCAACGGACCGATCTGGAACGACGCTTCCACCGGCACGCTCGATCAGCGTGCGCGCGCCTATCTCATGGTCAATTGCGCGCATTGTCACAACCCCACCGGATCCGCGAGCAATTCGGGGCTGTTCCTCCATTACGGCGCGGCAGCGGATCGGACGGCCACCGGGTTCTACAAGCGCCCGGTAGCAGCGGGGCGGGGCAGCGGTGGGCGTGAGTTCGCGATCCACCCGGGCCAGCCCGACCAGTCGATTATGATCCATCGCATGGGTTCGACCGAGCCGGGAGTCGCCATGCCCGAGGTCGGCCGATCGATGGTGCATGAAGAGGGCGTTGCGCTCATCCGCGAATGGATTTCATCGCTCCGTTCGGAATAGCCTTTGCGCGTCGCTCCAGCTGGTCTAGCAGACGGTCGAACCGGCGTTACAGGGGCAAAAGGCAATGAGCGAGTGGACCATCGGCGTGATCGGCGGATCAGGCCTTTATGCGATCGACGGGCTCGAGGATGCCCAGTCGATCCGCGTCGACAGCCCGTTCGGCGAGGCATCGGACGATATCGTCATCGGCACGCTCAACGGCCATAGGTTCGTGTTCCTTCCCCGTCACGGCAAGGGGCATCGCCTGAGCCCGAGCGATGTCAACGCGCGCGCCAATATCGACGTGCTCAAGCGTGCCGGTTGTACTGATATCCTGGCAATTTCCGCTATCGGCTCGCTGCGGGAGGAGCTGCCGCCGGGCCAGTTCGTGTTGGTCGATCAGTTCATCGACCGCACCGTGCACCGTCCGAGCAGCTTTTTCGGCACCGGCATGGTCGCCCATGTCTCGATGGCAGAGCCCGTCTGCCCCCGGCTGTCGGCGCTGGCCGCCGATGCTGCGCGAGCGGCGGGTGCGCCAGTGCACCAGGGAGGAACCTATCTGGCGATGGAGGGCCCGCAATTTTCGAGCCGGGCCGAGAGCCATATGTACCGCGCCTGGGGCTGTGACGTCATCGGCATGACCGCGATGCCCGAGGCCAAGCTCGCGCGCGAGGCCGAGCTTCCCTATGCGCTGGTCGGCATGGTGACCGACTATGATTGCTGGCGCGAGGGCGAGGATCATGTCGAGGTCGGCGCGATCATCGCTCAGATGAATGCCAATTCGGCGAGAGCCCGCCAGCTGGTGATCGAACTGGCGAAGATGCTGCCTGAGAGGCGCGAGTCCAGCCCGATCGACACCTGTCTCGATTTCGCGCTGATCACTGCGCCCGAAGCGCGCGATCCGGCGCTGCTCGCCCGGCTTGATGCCGTGGCGGGGCGCGCGCTCAGGCCGCGCTGAAAAAGGGATCATCGCGCCGGACGCACTGTGCGTCCCGGCGCCAGCGCCCAGCGGGTGATCGCCGCGATACCCGTCGTCCCGCCGCGAACCGCGAGCCGCGCCGGTAGTGAGATCGACAGTCCGTGCATGTGGCGAGCCCAGCGCGGCAGCAGATCGACGCCGGCCTGCATCGTCATGTGATGGAACGGCGCAAGCTGCGGCGATGATGGCGGCTGGTTGAGCAGCAGATCCGCGATCTCGCGCGTCCGCTCGTCGAACCGGAGCCGGGGCCGCGCCTTGGCCACCAGCCGCTGCGCCTCGCGATGGCTATAGGGCACAGGGTCCGCACCCAGCAGCCGCCCGATCTGTGCCATCTCGGCGAAATAGCGGTCCCGCTCGGCCATGGTCATGTGCGGCTTGCGATAGCGGACATAGGCATCGAGAAAGCAGAGGCTCTCGGTCACATGCACCCAGGCCAGCGATGTCGGATCATTGGCTTTATAGGGCGTGCCATCGGGAAGGGTGCCGTGCACATGATCGTGAATGCGGCGAATGCGCGCGATCTCGCCCAGTGCCTGTGCGCGGTCGCCATAGGTGGTGCGGGCCAGAAATGCCGCGGTGCGCCGCAAGCGCCCACGCATGTCCTGGCGAAACACCGAATGGTCCCATACGCCCGCCAGCACCATGGGATCCAGCATCTGCATCAGCAGCGAGGCGATGCCGCCGATCATCATCGAGGTGACATCGCCATGTACCTGCCAGCAGACCGAGTGCGGGCCGAACAGCCCGCTATCCTCGCGCGAGATCTCGATCGTCTGCCCACCGGGTTCCGCAAAGATGCGGCGGATTTCGCTTCCGATGGAATCGCGCAAGCCTGGCATGCTGACAATATGGGGCATGCAAAGGGGTTTGCCAATCATGACCGCCTATCGTCTCATGCAGTCATAGCCGTTTATTCTACACGACTTGCCGGGCCGCGAGCCCCTCCATGGTAACGCTTTGCTAATCGCGCTTCTTTATGTCGTGGCAGATGTTTGGACAGAAGCAATCAGAACTGGCAACGGGAGACGCGCCAGCACCTGCTGTGCTGTCTGCAAGATCGCTGCTGGCGATCTGCGCGCTCTGGCCTGTGGTCATGGGTGTTCGCACTGTAGCGATGCTGCTGACGGCGGCGGCAACAGGATTTTCGCTGGCCAGCCTCAACCTGCCATTCGTGCTTGCAGCCGCCTTGTCGATCCTGATCGACCTCGTGATCTTCCTGCCCGGACGCAGCGATGCCATTCGCAAGATCCTCGGAGACAGCTTCCCGCCGATGCTGTCGGCAATCGTCTGCATGTCGACGGTCTGCTTCTCGTTTGCCGTGGTCAGCCTTGTGGCGCACGGCCAGGAAGCCGGCGTCCTGATCGGCATGATGGCGTTGCTGGGCGCGCTGCTTCCGACCCTGGCGGTCATGGTGCCGCATCGCATGCTGATGTTCTTTGCGTGTATGTCGACTGGACTCGGCGTGTTGCTCGCCGCCTGGGATCTGCGCTTTGCGGTGGGCACGCTGGTCTTTTTGCCGGCGATGCTGCTGATCGCGCTCATCCGCGGCAAGGACGATCGCGACGAGGAGGCGGCGCTCGATCTGCAGAAGCTCAACAACGAGCGCGCGCGCTGCCTGCTCTCCGATTACGAGAAATCCGGTCGCGGTTGGTTCTGGGAGACCGACCGCCAGGGCCGCATCGTCTATATCAGCGCCGAGGCGGTGACCGCGATACAGGCAGACCCGGCGACGATCATCGGCCAGCCCTTGAGCTCGGTCATCTGTTCGCCGGGTGCCGATGGCGGCGGCAGCGAACGGACGTTCAATTTCCACTTCTCCGCCCGCACCGCGTTCAGTGATCTCGCCGTGCGGGTCGCGCAGTCGGAAGAGGAACGGGCTTGGTCGCTTTCCGGCGCGCCGTTCTACAATGAGTTCGGCCAGTTCGTCGGGTTTCGCGGTCATGGCACCGACCTGACCGAGGTAAAGCGTTCGCACGAGGCGGTCACCCAGCTCGCGCGCTACGACAATCTCACCGGGCTTGCCAATCGCTTGTACATCAAGGAGCTGTTCGAGAAGGCGCTGGTCGGCCATCGCGGCGAGCCCAGCCCGTGCTCGCTGTTCCTGCTCGACCTCGACCGATTCAAGCAGGTCAACGACACGCTCGGCCATCCGATTGGCGATGCGCTGCTCAAGCAGGTGTCCGAGCGGCTCAAGCGCACCATCGGTGACAGCGGCGAGGTTGGCCGTCTGGGCGGCGACGAGTTCCAGGTCGTGCTGCCCGGCATCATCAGCGAGGACCGGCTGGCGGATATCGCGCGATCGGTGATCATCAATCTGAGCCATCCCTATATGGTCGAGGGCAACCAGATCGTGATCGGTGCTTCGGTGGGTATCGCCATTGCCGATGGACGTACCCATTCAGGGGCCGAGACGCTGATCCGCAACGCCGATCTTGCGCTCTACTCGGCCAAGGAAAACGGCCGCGGCATCTGGAAATTCTACAGCGAGGACATGCACAAGGTCGCGCATGAGCGGCGCGCGCTCGAGGGCGAGCTGCGCGCTGCGCTTCAGGCTGGCGGGATGAGCATCGCCTATCAGCCGGTGGTCAATGTTGCGACCGAAACGATCAGCGGGTTCGAGGCGCTCGCGCGGTGGAACCACCCGGTGCGCGGACCGATCAGCCCAGGCGTGTTTGTTCCCATTGCCGAAGAATCGGGCCTGATCATGCAGCTGGGCGAATGGGTGCTGCGCACCGCCTGTGCCGATGCTGCCACCTGGCCCCGATCGGTGCGTATCGCGGTCAACGTCTCGCCGATGCAATTTGCCGACCCTGCCTTCCCGTCGATCGTGCTCAACGCGCTCGCGCAGAGCGGGCTCGAGCCCGAGCGGCTCGAGCTGGAAATTACCGAGAGCGTGTTCCTCGACGACAAGCTCGATGCGACCCGCATCTTCGAACGGTTGAAAGGCATCGGCGTGCGCCTGGCGCTCGACGATTTCGGGACCGGCTATTCCGCGCTCGGTTATCTGCGCAGCGCACCCTTCGACAAGATCAAGATCGACCAGAGCTTCGTGCGCGGTGCATCGCAATCGGGCAGCGCCAACAGCGCGATCATCCGCTCGATCGTCTCGCTCGCCGAAGCGCTCAACATGGAAACCACCGCAGAGGGCGCCGAGACGATCGACGAGCTCGAACTGATCCGCTCGCTGGGGTGCAGCCATGTGCAAGGCTATATCTACGGCAAGCCGGTCGGGCTCGCTGAAGCCACCCAGCGTCTGGCCGGTGTCGAGAACCATGTCGAGCCGGTAGGTCACAAGCGCAACCGCGAGACCCGCTACAAGGTGCTGCGCACGATCGGCATCTATCACGATGGCTATTGCTACCCGGCGCGGATCAAGAACATCTCGCCCGGTGGCGCGCTGATCGAGGGATTGTGGGACGTGCCGCCCGGTACCGAGTTCGAGATAGCGCTGGGGGCAAATCTGAAGGTGCGCGCGGTGGCACGCTGGTCGGTCGAAGATCGCTGCGGCCTGCAATTCACCGCGCCGATCAGCCTTGAACGCTTCCGCCAGTCCAGCCCGCCGCAAATCGCGACCGGCTATCCCGAACAGATGCGCGCATGAGGCGGTGACAGGCCGGTTACGCAAGGTTAAGAACGGACGTCCAACTCAAGGCTGGAGTCTGCTGCATGATCCGTTCGCTCGTTCCCGTTTCCGCGCTGTCGCTCGCCCTGGTGGTCGCTGCCTGTAGCGCGGGTGCAGACAAAGCCGAGGCACCGCTGCCCGAAGGCGCCTGGCAGCTGGCGGCGGATCAGTCGAATGTCGGTTTCGTCTCGGTCAAGGCTGGCAATGTCGGCGAGGCGCACAGCTTCAAGAAGCTCTCCGGTTCGGTAGAACCCGATGGCACGGTGGCCGTCGCGATCGACCTGGCCAGTGTCGACACGGGGATCGATATCCGCAACCAGCGGATGCGCGACATGCTGTTCGAAGTCGCGAATTTCCCCGACGCCAAGCTCACCGCCAAGATTGATCCCAATGCGATCAAGGCGCTGAAGCCCGGCGAGCGCAAGACCATAGCCGTCCCGGTCACGCTCGATCTCCACGGCACGACAAATGCCATCGAGGCGCCGCTCACGGTGACCCGTTTGGCTGGCGATTCGGTGCTGGTCGAGACCGCCAAGCCGCTGATCATCGACGCATCCGCGGTCGGGCTGGAGGCCGGGGTCGGCAAGCTGCAGGAAATCGCCAAGCTTCCCGCGATCAGCACCGCCGTGCCGGTGACCGCATCCCTGGTGTTCAAGCCCAAGGGCTGAGGCCGGCACAGGCTCTGCCAAGAGCCGCTTGCGCCCGAGCATAATCTGTCATAGCCTCTGCCAAAAGGTGGTTGAACCCATCACGGCAGGGAGGATGCATGGCCGGGAAGAGGTTTCTCGCGGCAATTGGCTTGGCGCTGTCGCTGGCGGCGGCAGGGCCAACCGCGCCGCGTATGCCGACCGATCCCGCGAGCGGCCCTGCTTTTCCGAACCGTCCGCCCAATTTCGTCGTCCTGCTGGCCGACGACCTCGCGCTGATGGATCTCGGCATCTATGGCGGCGAGGCGCGGACGCCCAACATCGATGCGCTGGCGCGACGCGGACGCATGTTTACGCGCTATTACACCTCACCGCTGTGCTCGCCTTCGCGCGCCATGCTGCTGACCGGGCTCGACAACCACCGCACCGGTGTATCGACCATACCCGAGGTGATCCCGAACGAGCATATCGGCAAAAAGGGCTATTCGCTGCGCTTCGAACCCGGTGTCACGACCATTGCCAGTCGGCTGAAGCAGCGCGGCTACCGTACCTTCATGACCGGCAAATGGCATCTCGGCCACGAGGCTGGGGACCTGCCCAATGCGCATGGTTTCGACCGGTCGTTCGTGCTCGATGCATCGGGCGCGGACAATTGGGAGCAGAAATCGTACATGCCCTATTATGCCGATGCCCCCTGGTTCGAGGACGGCAAACCGGCACGCCTGCCCAAGGACTTCTATTCCTCACGCTTCCTGATCGATCGAATGGTCGATTATCTGGGCGAAGGTGACCAGCAAAAGCCGTTCCTTGCCTATATCGGCTTCCAGGCGATCCATATTCCGGTCCAGGCGCCGCCCGAATTCACCCGCAAGTACAAGGACACTTATCGCGAGGGCTGGGCCGCAATGCGCAAGGCGCGCTGGGAACGGGCGCAAGCGAATGGACTGATTCCGAAGGGGGCACCGCTCGCCGATCCGCCCAAGGGCTTGCGCCAATGGGAAAGCCTGTCGGGCGAGGAACAGGCGCTGTTCGCGCGCAACATGGCGATCAATGCGGGCATGATCGAGGCGATGGACCACCATATCGGACGGCTGGTCGCGCATTTGAAGCGCACCGGCGAGTATGACAACACGGTGTTCGTGTTCACCTCCGATAATGGACCCGAGCCCAGCAACCCGCTCGCGACGTCGCGCACCATGCAATGGTGGCTCGACAATAACGGCTACAGCGTCTCGGCCGACAACTGGGGCGGCAAGGGCACCTATGCCTTTATCGGCCCCGAATTCGCCAATGCCGCTGCCTCGCCCGGTGCGATGTTCAAATTCTATAGCGCCGAGGGTGGGCTGCACGTGCCGATGATCATGGCGGGGCCAGGCATCGCGCCTGCCGCCCCCAGCGCCGCGATGACCACGGTGAGCGACATCGCGCCGACGCTGCTTGCGATGGCGGGCGGCGCGCCCGATGCGAGCGCTTTCGATGGCCGCTCGCTGGTGCCGCTGCTCGCCGGGCAGGCCGATGCGGTGCGCACACCGGAGACCGCGACGGGCTTCGAGGTCTCGGGCAACGCCGCGCTCTTCAAAGGCAGCTACAAGCTGGTGCGCAACCTCAAGCCCTATGGCGATGGCATCTGGCGGCTGTACGATATCGGCTCCGACCCCGGCGAGACCCGCGATCTGAGCAAGAGCGACCCTGCGAAGTTCAACGAGATGATGGCCGAATATCGCGTCTATGCGAAGCGCAACGGCGTGCTCGAGATGCCCGATGGCTATGACTCCACGATGCAGATCGGCAAGAATACCGTGCGCAAGATGGCTGCGCGCTACTGGTACGTCCTGCTGGGCGCAGGCGTGCTGATGCTCGTCCTGCTCTATGGTGGCTATCGCCTGCTCCGCCGGAAAGGACGTGCGCGCCCTGCTTGACCGGTTCGTATTATTGACATAGCCTGTGACAATAAAAGCGGAGGAGAGAATGGCTGTCGAACTGCTCGGGGCACCGGGATCGCCCTATACGCGCAAGATGCTGGCGCTGCTGCGCTATCGCGGGATCGACCATCGCATGATCTGGGGCAGCCATATGCAGCCACCCGCAGGCTATCCGGTGCCCAAGGTCAAGCTGCTGCCCACCTTCTATCTCGGCGAGGGCGATGCGCGCGAGGCGGTGGTCGATTCGACGCCGATCATCCGCAGGCTGGAGGCGGAACATCCTGGCCGTTCGGTGCTGCCCGAAGACGAGCTGCTCGGCTTTCTCGACCTGCTGATCGAGGATTTTGCCGACGAGTGGATGACCAAGATGATGTTCCACTATCGCTGGCATTTTGCGGCCGACGCCGCCAATGCCGGACCGCTGCTGATCTTCTGGCAGAGCCCGACCTATCCCGATGATCAGGCGCAGCAGATGGCCGACGGCTTTGCCAGGCGGCAGATCGACCGGCTGTATGTCGTGGGCTCCAACGACATCACCGCGCCGATCATCGAGGCGAGCTACGCGCGGCTGATCGGCATTCTCGATCGGGCGATCGCGCGCACCGGCTTCGTGCTGGGCACGCGGCCGTCTGCGGCGGATTTCGCCATCTATGGCCAGCTGACCCAGCTCGGCATCGTCGATCCCACGCCTGCCGCGATCATGGCCCGGTCGACGCCGCGGCTGCGCGCCTGGCTCGACAGGGTGGAGGACCTGTCCGGCCTGCCCGACGGGGCCTGGCTCGATCACGATGCGCTGGGCGACCAGCTCGGCGAATTGCTGACCGAGATCGGGCGCGTCTATGCACCGTTCCTGATCGCTAACGCCCGAGCCGCCGCTGCCGGGCAGAGCGATTTCGAGACCGAGATCGATGGCAAGCGCTGGACGCAGCCGGTCTTTCCCTATCAGGCCAAATGCCTGGTCACGCTTCGGGCTGCACGCCAGGCGCTATCGGCCGAGGCGCGGGATCGGCTCGATGCGCTGCTCGGCGGAACCGGTTGCGAGGCAATGTTCGCCGAGGAGGCGGTGGCATGATCAAGCGCATCCTGTTCGGCCTGCTGCTGGTCATCGTCGCGGGTGGCACCTGGGCCTGGTTCAACAAGAGCAAGGTCCTGCTGTTTGCCGCATCGCATATGGGCAAGCACGAAATCGCGCCGAACGAACCGGTGGTCTGGCAAAAGGGTCCCGAAACTGCGGCGCTGCCCGCCGACAAGCGCCCTCCCAATATCGTGTTCATCCTGGCCGATGATCTGGGCATCAACGACATCTCGACCTTCGGCGGCGGCGTCGCGGGCGGCAAAGTGCCGACGCCCAATATCGACCGGCTGGCGGCGGAAGGCGCGATCTATTCGCAGGCCTATGCCGGGACCGCGAGCTGCGCCCCGTCGCGCGCGATGATCCTGACCGGGCGTTACCCCACGCGCACCGGGTTCGAATTCACCCCCACGCCCGACGGCATGGGCCGCATCGTCAAGGCGCTGTCCGACGAGATGGATTCAGGGCTGCCGCCGGTGACCTATCTCGACGCGGCGGTGGAAGGTGCCCCCGATTTCGACGGGCAGGGCCTGCCGGGCAGCGAACGGACGATCGCGGAAATCCTCAAACCCGCAGGCTATCACAGCGTGCATATCGGCAAATGGCATCTGGGTGACGGTCCCGAATTCAGCGCCAATGCACAGGGGTTCGACGAAAGCCTGTTGATGGCGAGTGCGATGCATCTGCCCGAGGACGATCCCAATGTCGTCAACGCCAAGGTCGATTTCGACCCGATCGACAAGTTTCTCTGGGCGCGGATGCAGTTCGCCACCAGCTATAATGGCGGCAAATGGTTCAAGCCGGGCGGCTATCTGGCCGATTACTGGACCGACGAGGCGATCAAGGTGATCGAGGCGAACCGCAACCGCCCGTTCTTCCTCTATCTGGCGCACTGGAACGTTCATACCCCGCTTCAGGCGACAAAGGCGGATTATGATGCGGTCGGCGACATCAAGCCGCACCGGCTGCGCGTCTATGCGGCGATGGTCCGCGCGCTCGATCGCTCGGTCGGGCGCATCATGCAGTCACTCAAGGACCAGGGTCTCGACGACAATACCATCATCGTCTTTTCCAGCGACAATGGCGGGGCGGGCTATATCGGGCTGCCGCAGGTCAACGCGCCGTATCGCGGATGGAAGCTGACGCTGTTCGAGGGCGGCATCCGCGTGCCGATGTTCGTGCGCTGGCCGGGACGGATAGCGCCGGGAACCAGGGTCGACACGCCGGTTGCGCATATCGACCTGATGCCGACCTTCGCCAGGGCAGGCGGCGCGAAGCTGCCCGCCGGCCTCCAGATCGATGGCGTCGACTTGCTCGGCCCCGATCCCGCCAATCCGGTCGGCAAGCGGCCTGACGATGCCATCTTCTGGCAGAGCGCCTATTATCGCGTGGTGCGCCAGGGCGACTGGAAGCTGCAGGTGACGGAACGCCCGCGCAAGACCTGGCTGTTCAACCTGAAGGACGACCCGACCGAGAAGCGCGATCTTGCTGCGGCGAATCCGGCCAAGGTCGCCGAGCTCAAGGCTCTGCTCGCCAAGCACCAGCAGGGCGCGCGCAAACCGCTCTATCCGCACACGATCGAGGCTCCGGTCGCGGTGGACAAACCGCTCGGAGTGAAGTTCAGGAAGGGCGACGAGCTCGTCTACTGGCCGAACTGATGGCCGCGCTGCTACCCCGGTCGGAGCCGGTTGCCGCGTCGGCTCCGTCGCGCTTTCTCGTCCTGTGCGGGGTGCTGGCGGTGGTCCCCGGCATGATCCATGTGTTCCTGCCCGATGGCGGGGCGGGGGTGATCGCGGGGATCGACCTGTCGCGCGATGCTGTCCGCATCGTCTCGATGTTCGCCTGGGCCGGCGCGACGCAGATCGCATGGGGGCTCATGATGCTCGCGATCGGCCTGTGGTATCGCGGGCTGGTGCCGCTGGCGCTCGCGCTGCTGCTGCTCGAAAAGACGCTGCACGCCTTGAGCTTCTGGGTGCTCAAGCCCGGCGATCATCATCCGCCGGAAAGCTATGTTGTGCTGGTGGCAGTGCCGGTTATCGGGCTGTTCCTGGCGCTGGCGCTGCGGCGTCCCTGACGATGCGGAAGCCGATATGGTTGGAGGAGAAGTCATTCTCCTGCGGCTGGCGCGCGGCGGGGCGATAGCGCGCGCAGAAGTTCGCCGCGCACAGCCAGCTGCCGCCCTTGATGATCATGTGGGCGTCGTCCGCCGGGCTGTCGGTCCATTCCCAGACATTGCCGATCAGGTCGTGCACCCCGTTGCGATCGGCCGGGAAGCAGCTGGCAGGGGCCGTGCCCGAAAAGCCGTCCTTGCCCTCATCCTTGACCGGGAAGACACCCTGCCAGTGGTTGGCGCGCGGCACGCCCTTGTCGTCAATGGCGCCGGAAAAGCGGTTGGCGGGATCGGGCAGGCCGCTGCTCGCGGCATATTCCCATTCCTCCTCGCTCGGCAGACGGCCGCCCGCCCATTTTGCATAGGCCCGCGCGTCGGCAAACGTGACATGCACGACCGGATGGCGGCCCTTGCCATCGATGGACGAACCCGTGCCCTCCGGCGCTCGCCAGGTTGCGCCCTTGCGCAGCACCCATCGACCGTTCATGCCCTTTGCATCGCGTGTGAACACGGCCGATCCTGCGCGCGGGTCATTGCTGGTTGCGGCTCTCTCTGCTTCCGTGACATAGCCGGTGGCCTCAACGAAGGCGGCGAACTGGTCATTGGTGACCTCATGCGCCTGGATCGCGAACCCCTCGACCCTGAGCCGCATGGACGGGCGTTCCTCGGGATAGAGCGGATCGGCACCCTTGACATAGGAGCCAGCAGGCAGGGGAATGAATTTGCCCGGCTCGAACACGTCCGCAGGGCATTCGCGCCCAGCTGGCTCAGTGCGCCCACTATCGGGTTCCGACTGCGAACCGCAGCCTGCAACCGCCATGATCAACGCGGCCCCGGCAAGCCAGAACGCGCGCCGCAAGCTTAGTCCACCAGCCGCGAAATTGTCAGCCGCACGACGTCGGCGGCCTGATCGGTGCTGAGGCCCTGATCCTGGCGCAGTCGCCGCCAGGTCTGAAAGCCGGCGCACATCTCGATCGCCGAGAAGCGGGTTGCATCCTTGCGGATAGTGTCGGGCAGCACCCCTTCCAGCCCGGTGCGCTCGAGATGCACGAAGCGTTCGTAATTCAGCATCAGATAGTCCGAGCTGAACCGGCGGATGCTCGCGGCAATCTTGAGCGGCATGATGCGTTCGTAAATCATTGCGCGCCGATCCAGCAGTTGATCGAGCTGCGCGCGCCAGCCTTCGCCGGTGAATGGTTGCTGGATGATCGGCATGATCTCTGCCTCCATCCGCTCGGTCATCTCACTATAAAGGCTATCCATTTCCTCGAAATGGCGGAATACGGTGCGCGCGCTGACGCCTGCCTTTTCGGCGATTTCGGCAGCGCTGGGCTCCATCTTTCCAGCCATGATGATGTCGAGCATGGCATCGACGATCGCCTGGCGGCTACGCTCGCTGCGCTGTTTGCGGCCATCGGGATGGCGCGGTGGGGGTGTCTGGATCATGTAAAACCGCTTATCCCCAAGATGAGCCTATGTCACGCCTTGGTGCCGACCATGCCGATGATCTGCTGCATCCAGGGCATGTTGATGGCCTCGGGCGACAGCACGCTTTCAATATTGAGCTGCCCGTCGAGCCCGGCGCTGCGATGCACCGCGATTTCGCGCCATTCCTCGGACATCGACATGCGCACCATGTCTGCGCGCTTGGGATAGACGCCGATCGCGACCTCATCCCACAATTCTCCGACCTGTCCGAGCGAGAGAAACGTCACGTCCGCCGCGAACATCGCGACTCCGCCGAACTTGGGCAGCAGCTGCGATACCGCGCGGCCATAGATCATATAGGCCTCGCGCCCGGTCAGATCGGTCTCGCGGCCGTCTTCATATTCCGCCTTGTCCTTGAACTTGAGCAGGTTGATCATGAAGATTGGCCCATCGGGATCCGGCTGCATCAGCCCGGCGAGCGTTTCCGGATTGCCCGGAAAGACTTCGTTCTGGACGGTAAAGGGCTGCGGCATCTTGTGATCCTCTCGGCATGGCTTTTCCGAAAGGCTATATTTTGACACTGGCAATGTCAATAAATGGTGTCTGGCTTACCCATGCTCCCGCAGCACACGCAAAAACGCCTCGCCATAGGCCTCGAGCTTGCGGGTGCCGACACCTGAAATGCGCGAAAGCGCATCCATGGTTTGCGGCAGCCGTTCGGTCATCTCGCGCAACGTGCTGTCATGGAAAATGACATAGGGCGGCACGCCTGCTTCCAGCGCCAGGTCGCGGCGGCACGCGCGCAGCGCCTCGAACAGCGGGTTGGTCACCGGATTGACCGCATCGCCGCTGCGCCGACCGCGCCGCGCACGCTTGGGCGGCAGCACCAGCGGCAGCTGAACCTCGTCGCGCAGGATCGCGCGCGCCTCGGGGCCGAGCATCAGCCCGCCATGCTCGTTGGTCGCCAGCGCATCGCGCACCTGCAACGCCCGGGCGACGGGCTTGAGCAGCAGCGCCTCCTCGCCATCGACGATGCCGAAGACCGACAGCCGGTCATGCCCGCGCTGCTGCACCTTGTCGGTCGATTGTCCGCGCAGCACCGCCTCGACATGTCCCAGGCCAAAGCTTTGCCCCGTGCGGTACACGGCGGAGAGCAGTTTGCGCGCGGTCTGCGTCGCATCGACGCTTTCGGGCGGGCTCAGGCAGTTGTCGCAATTGCCGCAGGTTTCGGGGGGGCTCTCGCCGAAATGGCGCAGCAGCACCGCGCGGCGGCATCCTCCGGTCTCGACCAGCGCCCCCAGCGCCGCGATGCGCGCGCGCTCGCCCGCCTGGCGCTCCGCCTCGATCTCGCCGATCCGCATCCGGGCGCGGATGAAATCCTCGGCGCCCCAGAACAGATGCGCATCTGCCGGCTCGCCATCGCGGCCGGCGCGGCCCGATTCCTGATAATAGCCTTCGATCGACTTGGGGAGGCCCGCATGCACGACAAAGCGAACATCGGGCTTATCGATGCCCATGCCGAAGGCGACGGTCGCGACCATCACCATGTCCTCGCTGGCGATGAAGGCATCCTGGTTGGCGCGGCGTTCCTCGGGTGGCATGCCGGCATGATAGGCGCGCACCTGCCTGCGGCCATCGCGTCCCAGCTGCTCGGCGAGCTTTTCTGTCCCCGCGCGGGTCTGTGCATAGACAATGCCGGGCCCCGGATTAGCGGCGACCAGATCGCCGATCTGCCGGGTGAGGCCATCGCGCGGGTGCACGGCATAGCGGATATTGGGCCGGTCGAACCCGGCGATCACCATGCCATCGGGCGCGATGCCGAGCTGCTTGAGGATGTCCTCGCGCGTGTGCGCATCGGCGGTGGCGGTCAGCGCGAGCCGCGGACAATCGGGAAAGCTGTCGAGCAGCGGCCGCAGCAGCCGGTAATCGGGGCGGAAATCGTGCCCCCATTCGGACACGCAATGCGCCTCGTCGATCGCGAACAGCGCGATCGGCGCGCGCGCCAGGAGGCTGCGAAAACCTTCGGAACTGGCCCGCTCGGGCGCGACATAAAGCAGGTCGAGTTCGCCCGCGCGGAAGCGGTCCTGCGTTTCCTGCCAGTCTGAATCGACCGAGGTGAGGCTGGCGGCACGAATGCCCAGCGCCTGCGCGGCGCGCAGCTGATCGTGCATCAGGGCGATGAGCGGAGAGATGACGACGCAGCAGCCATCGAGCGCGACGGCAGGAAGCTGGTAGCAGAGCGACTTGCCCGCACCGGTCGGCATGATCGCAAGCGTGTTCTGCCGCGCCAGCACGCGCGTAACGACCTGTTCCTGCACCCCGCGAAAGGCGGAAAAGCCGAAGGTCTCGTGCAGGACGTCGAGCGGATCGCGGGTCATCCGCCCGCTCTTATGAGCGCCGGGCAGCGCAGGGAAGGGGAAAAGCGCGGTTATGCGGCGTTGTCGATGCCGAGCTCGGTCAGCTTGCGGTAGAGCGTCGAGCGGCCGATGCCCAGACGGCGCGCGACCTCGGTCATGCGTCCGCGGTAATGGCCGATAGCAAGCCTGATCACGTCCGCCTCGATCTCCTCGAGCGGGCGCAGATTGCCATCCTCGGCATAAAGCGTGATGCCGATGCCATCGTGCGGAGTGGTGGTCCGGCGCGGCTCCTCTTCGCCGAGCATGTTGGTGAGCTGCGGAAATTCCGCTGTGGTCAGCGCATCGCCATCGCAGAAGATCGCGGCGCGGAAGAGTGCATTCTGCAGCTGGCGGACATTGCCCGGCCAGTCATAGCTCGACAGCAGCGACAGCGCTTCGTCGGTAATGCCTAGGCCACGCAATCCCGGCTGCTCGGCGATACGCGCGAGGAAATGGCGGACGAGTGCAGGAATGTCGCTCGATCGGTCGCGCAGTGCCGGAATGGTGATCTGCACCGGTGCAATCGCGAAATACAGGTCCTCGCGGAACGAACCCTCTTCGACCATCGGCTTGAGCGGCGTGTTGCTGGCGCAGATGAAGCGCACATCGCAGCGGAAGCTGTGCCGGGCGCCCAGCGGGCGGACTTCGCCCGAACGGATCGCATCGGCAAGCTTGGCCTGCGATTCGAGCGGAAGCTGATCGACCTCGTCGATGAACAGCGTGCCGCCCTCGACCCGCTGGATGATGCCGACATGCCGGTCGAACGCGCCGGGAAAGGCGCCGCGCTCATGCCCGAACAGCTGCGATTCGATCTGACCTGACGATGCGCCCGCACAGGTGACAAGCCGCAGCGCGAGCTTGGAGCGCGGGCTGGAGGCATGGATCGCGCGCGCGATCATTTCCTTGCCGGTGCCGCTTTCGCCCTCGATCAGCGCCGGCGTGTGCGTCCGCGCCGATTTTGCGGCTATGGCGAGCGCGGCACGGAAGCGCGGCGAGGAGCCGATCATCTCGTCGAAGTCGAGCGGAGCCGCGATCTTCTCGGTGAGCGGGCGCAATTCGTCGGCATCGTCCTTGCGCGCGGCAGCGTTGAGCGCGGCGACGAGCCGATCGGGCGCGATCGGTTTGATCAGATAATCGGTGGCGCCCGCACGCATCGCCTCGACCGCAAGCAGCGGCGAGGTGCTGGTGGTCAGCATCAGGATTGGCAGCGCCGGACGGCGCGATTTCAGTTCCTTGATGAGTTCGGCAGCTTCGTCGCCTGGCACCCATTGGTCGAGAATGATCGCATCGAGCATCATCCCCTCCTGCGTGCCGAGCATCGCGATCGCGGTCTCCGAATCGTGCGCGAATACCGTGCGCCAGCCGGCCTTGGCCGCAAGCGCTGCGACCAGGCGGCATTGCGCCGGCTCGTTATCGATCAGCATTACCCGGCGGATCTGCTGGTCTGCGTCTGTGCGTTCCTTGGCCATCACCGTCATCCTTAACGGCATGTGGTAAAAACCCCATTAAAGCTAAGCTTGTGCCAACCCTAGCGATTTGAAGCTTGCGGGATTGAGCGACACCCGGCATTCGGTTAAGGCGAACCGATATCAACTTCGGCACCAATAACGGGGAAGGCTCTGACCATGGCCAACGACACGTCCAACAATTTCGAATATGCCAAGCAAACCTATGAAGGCTTCATGGGCCTGCTGAAGACCGGCACGATCGTGGCGGCACTCGTGACGGCGTTCGTCGTCGTTCTCATCGCCAGCTGACCGGCGGCGGCATGAAGATCGCGGTCCTCAAGGAGCAGGCATCGGGCGAACGGCGCGTTTCGGCGAGCCCCGAAACCGTCAAGAAGTTCATCGGATTGGGAGCGACCGTGGCGGTGGAAACCGGTGCGGGCGAGTTCGCCTCGATCTCCGACGCGGATTTCGCCGCTGCCGGGGCCAGCGTGGGGTCGCGCGCCGATGTGCTCGGCGATGCCGATATCATCTTCGGCGTCCAAGGACCCGATCCGGCCAGCCTTGCAGGGGCCAAGCCCGGCGCGATGATCGCCGCCTCGCTCAATCCCTTCGGCGAGCGTGCGCGCATCGATGCCTATGCCGCCGCAGGCTTCCAGGCCCTCGCGCTCGAATTTATGCCGCGTATCACCCGCGCGCAGTCGATGGACATCCTGTCCTCCCAGTCGAACCTGGCGGGTTACAAGGCAGTGATCGACGGCGCGGCCGAGTACGGCAAGGCCTTCCCGATGATGATGACGGCAGCGGGCACCGTGTCCGCCGCCAAGGTGTTCATCATGGGTGTCGGCGTCGCCGGGCTACAGGCGATCGCCACGGCCCGCCGCCTGGGCGCGCAGGTCTCGGCGACCGACGTGCGTTCTGCCACCAAGGAACAGATCCAGTCGCTCGGCGCCAAGCCGATCTTCGTCGAGAATGTCGCGGGGATCGAGGGCGAAGGCGCGGGTGGCTATGCGACCGAAATGTCCGACGAATACAAGGCGGCGCAGGCCGAGCTGGTCTCGTCGCACATCGCCAAGCAGGACATCGTGATCACCACCGCGCTGATCCCGGGGCGGCCCGCGCCGCGCCTGATCTCCGACGCGCAGATCGCCAGCATGAAGCCCGGCAGCGTCATCGTCGATCTGGCGGTGGAGCAAGGCGGCAATGTCGAAGGAGCGGTCGCCGGCGAAATCGTCGTCAAGCACGGTGTCAAGATCGTCGGCCACCGCAACGTGCCCTCGCGCCTCGCCACCGATGCCTCGGCGCTGTTCGCACGCAACCTGTTCAACTTCTTCTCGGCCTTCTGGGACAAGGAAGCCAAGGCTCCGGCATTCCCCGATGACGACGAAATCGTCCAGGGCGTCCGCGTGACCATGGGCGGCAAGGTCGTCAGCGAGAGGCTGTTGAGGTGACATCTGCTCGCGCCGCCTTGCCTGACCTGCCGATCCTCGCCGACCTCAAGGCGCTCGAAGGTCGGTTGCGAAAGGAGGGGGTGTGCAGCCTTTATCTCTTCGGTTCGCACGCCACGGGTGATGCTTCGACCAGTTCCGATATCGATCTTCTGTTCGATATCGCGCCCGATGCGCGGTTTAGCCTGTTCGATCAGGCGCGGATCAGCCGCGAGCTTGGCGAAACGTTGAAAGCCAAGGTCGATTTCATTCCTCGCCGGGCTTTGCACCCTTTGCTCAAGTCGCGGGTCGAGGCTCAGCAAGTTCGGATTTTTGGTTGATGGCGGCAGACCGCGATGCGCTGTATCTCAGCATCATCGCAGAAGCCTTGGACGACATACGCCGCCGCATGGAGGATTGTGATTTCGGCAGTTTCCTCGCTGATCGTGACGAGCAGGCGCTGACGGCGTTCAGGCTTTCGATTATCGGGGAAAATGCCAACAAGCTGTCGAATGAGTTGAAATCCCGGCATCCGCATTTGCCATGGCTCGATATGATTGGGTTTCGCAACATCGTTGCCCATGAATATCACAGGGTCGATCCCGCGATGGCGTGGCAGGCGGTTCAATCGCTGGACGAGATAGAAGCGATGGTCAGCGAAGAAATGGCCAGACCAGACGAATAGGGGAATATATGGACTTTATATCAATCCTTTCCATCTTCGTGATGGCCTGTTTCGTGGGCTATTATGTCGTCTGGTCGGTGACGCCCGCGTTGCATACGCCGCTGATGGCGGTGACCAACGCGATCTCGTCGGTGATCATCGTCGGCGCGCTGGTCGCCAGTGCCGAGGCGGTGTCGCCGGTGGCGAAATATCTGGGTCTGCTCGCGGTGGTCTTTGCTGCCGTGAACATCTTCGGCGGTTTTGCCGTCACCGAGCGCATGCTTGCGATGTACAAGAAGAAGGAGCGCAAGTGATGGCTCTGGGGGCAGCAATGAACATCAACCGATCGCTCACCTTCGCCGCCGCTGCCTGCAGCGCGCTCACCTCGGTTCCCGCTTTCGCTTCGGGCGGTGATGCCGCTCCGGTGAGCCCCTGGGTGTCGCTGGCCTATCTGGTCGCGGGCGTGTTCTTCATCCTGGCGCTGCGCGGTCTTTCCTGCCCGGAAACCAGCCGCAGCGGCAACCGCTTCGGCATGATCGGCATGGCCATCGCGGTCATCACGACGCTGCTGACGCACCAGATCGCGAACATCGTCGAGATCCTGATCGCGATTGCGATCGGCGGCGTCGCAGGCTTCGTCATCGCACGCAAGATCAAGATGACCGACATGCCGCAGCTGGTTGCGGCCTTCCACTCGCTGGTCGGCCTCGCCGCGGTGCTCGTCGCACTCGCCGCGTGGCTCAATCCCGAAGCGTTCGGCATTCTCGATGCCAATGGCCAGATCCTGACCGTCAGCCGCATCGAGATGGGGCTGGGCGTCGCGATCGGTGCGATCACCTTCTCGGGATCGGTCATCGCGTTCCTCAAGTTGAACGGCAACATGTCGGGCTCGCCGATCATGCTGCCGGGTCGCCACGTCATCAATCTGGGCGTGCTCGCCGCAATCCTCGGCATGATCGCCGTCTATACCGTGTCGCCCGATGGCGGCGCGGGCGAGGGCTGGCTGTTCCTCGCAATCACGGTGCTCTCGTTCATCATCGGCTTCCTGCTGATCATCCCGATCGGCGGCGCGGACATGCCGGTCGTCGTCTCGATGCTCAACAGCTATTCGGGCTGGGCAGCCGCAGCGATGGGCTTCACGCTGTCGAACACCGCGATGATCATCACCGGCGCGCTGGTCGGCTCTTCGGGTGCCATCCTTTCGTACATCATGTGCAAGGCGATGAACCGCAGCTTCATCTCGGTGATCGCGGGCGGCTTCGGGGCCGAGGCGAGCAGCGGCGGTGACGGCGCGGCCAAGGTCGATCGCCCGTGGAAGCGCGGCAGCGCCGAGGACGCAGCGTACATGATGAAGCAGGCGGAAAGCGTGATCATCGTCCCCGGATACGGCATGGCGGTGGCACAAGCGCAGCACGCGCTGCGCGAAATGGCCGACCTGCTCAAGAAGGAAGGCGTCAGTGTCAAATATGCCATCCACCCGGTGGCAGGCCGCATGCCCGGCCACATGAACGTGCTGCTTGCCGAGGCCAATGTGCCCTATGACGAGGTGTTCGAGCTCGAGGACATCAACAGCGAATTCTCGCAGACCGATGTCGCCTTTATCATCGGCGCGAACGACGTGGTCAATCCGGCGGCCAAGACCGACAAGTCCTCGCCGATCTACGGCATGCCCGTGTTCGATGTCGACAAGGCCAAGACCGTGTTCTTCATCAAGCGCTCGATGGGCGGCGTGGGCTATGCGGGCGTCGACAATGACGTGTTCTACATGGACCAGACGATGATGCTGCTCGCCGATGCGAAGAAGATGGTCGAGGATATCGTCAAGAATCTGGGGCACTGATCCGCATGCGGAAGATCGGCCTGATCGGCGGCATGAGCTGGGTTTCGACCGAAACCTATTACCGGCTGATCAACAAGGGGGTGCAGAAGCGCGCCGGGTCGCTGTGCAGCGGCCCGATCGTGATCGAAAGCCTCAACTTCTGCGACCTCGCGCAGATCCGTACGCCCGAGGGCTGGGACCATGCGACCGAAAAGCTAACGATCGCGGCGCGCTCGCTCGAAGCGGCGGGCGCGACCGCGATCCTGATCTGCGCCAATTCGATGCACAAGGTCTATGACCGGGTGCAGGGCGCGGTTTCGGTTCCGATCATCCATATCGCCGATTGCGTGGGCGAGAAGATGCAGGCCGATGGCATCAAGCGCGCCGCGATCATCGGCACGCGCAACGTGATGCTGGAGAGCTTCTATCGTCAGCGTCTGGTCAAGCACGGCATCGGCTTGCTCGCGCCAGAGATGGAGCGCGTCGAGGAGATCGACCGGATCATCTACGAGGAACTCATGGAGGGCCGCGTCGTCCGCGAATCCGAGCGCACGATGAAGACCTTCCTCACCAACATCGCCAAGGAAGACGTGCAGGCGGTGGTGCTGGGCTGCACAGAACTCGAGATGATCGTCGACACCAAGGCGAACGTGCTGCCGATCTATGACGGCACCGAGATCCACGCCCAGGCGGCGGTCGACTGGATCATGGGCGAGGCTTGATCTTTTAACCCATGTGGGCGAAGGCGCTGGCGTTTTCCGGCGAGGCTGGAGAGCACCACGCATTCAACGGTAGAACAGCCATGCACCCCCGCGCGCCCTATGCCTGTGATCCCTCACGCTCGCGCGGGCGGCAATATGCCGAAGAGGGCGAGCCCACGCGCGGACCGCGCAGCGCCTTCCAGCGCGACCGCGACCGCATCATCCATTCGATCAGCTTCCGCCGCCTGCGACACAAGACTCAGGTGTTCGTCGCCCCCGATGGCGATCATTACCGCGTCCGCCTGACCCACAGCCTCGAAGTTGCGCAGATCGGACGGACGATCGCGCGGGCGCTTGGGCTCGACGAGGACCTGACCGAGGCGCTGTGCCTGGCGCACGATATCGGCCACCCCCCGTTCGGCCATGCCGGCGAGGATGCGCTCGAGGCAGCGATGGCGGGGCAGGGCGGGTTCGACCATAACGCCCATACGCTGCGCGCGCTGCACGTGCTCGAATCGCCCTATCCGCGCTGGCAGGGCCTCAACCTCAGCTGGGAGGTGCTCGAGGGCCTGGCCAAGCATAACGGGCCGGTCGATGAGTCACCTTGGGCGCTGGCAGAGATCGACGCCGGTTTCGACCTCGACCTCAAGCGCTATTCGTCGCTCGAAGCGCAGGTCGCGGCCGTGTCCGACGATATCGCCTATGACAATCACGACATCGACGATGGACTGCGCGCCGGTTTCCTCTCGTTCGATGATCTGCTCAGCCTGCCATCAGCGCTGCGGCAATGGGATGCGATCCGCGCGAAATTCTCTGATGTGCCCGAAACGCGGCTGCAGTCCGAATTCGTTCGCGACCAGATCGGGTTGATGGTGAATGACGTCATTGCCTCGACGCGGGCCAGGATAGCGGGGCTCGGCATCGGCAGCATCGAGGATGTCCGGGCCGCAGGGCAGGTGATCGCCGGTTTTTCCGATGCCATGGCGGAGCAGGAACGCGAGTTGAAGCGATTCATGTATGCACGGGTCTATCATCATCCGCGCCAGCTCGAAGCGGCCGAGCTCGCGCGACAGGTCATTGCGGCGCTCTTTGCCGCCTATCGGGACGACCCCGCGTTGCTGCCCGACGACTGGCGCCAACGGTTGCCCGAAGCCGAGCCGGACAAGAGCCGCCATATCGCCGATTTCCTCGCCGGCATGACCGATCGCTTCGCGCTGTCGCAGCACCGCCAGATCTTCGGCCATGCGCCCGAAGGGCTCAGCCACGTTTGAACAGGATTTTGTGCGTCGCAGCGCAATTTGATTGACAGTCCGAAGGCCTTTGCGCATTCCGGCTTTGTCGATGCGGCGCAAGCCTCATGAAACGGCACGGGAGAGCGCGGTGGGTCACCACCGCCACCGAAGGAGCAACCGCCCCGGAATCTCTCAGGTCATCGGGACCGTGTCGTTGATCGGCGCTCTGGAAAGCGGGCAGCTGTGCAAGGCTGCCCCACCGAAGGGGTAAATGGGCGGCGCTGGTCGCAACCCATGAAAGCTCTCAGGTTCAAGTGACAGAGGGGGTTGGATGCTCGCAGGGCCGGAAAGGCCGTGCAACGCGTTCCAATTCAATCTGCCGGAGTGCCCAGATGACCGATAATATTGCCGATATGATGGAACGTGTGGCCGACAGGCTGCTGCCGCTCGATGCATGGCATCGGGCGCGCGGCGCCCGCATGGTTCCGTTCGCGGGCTATCAGATGCCCGTTCAGTATGAAGGCGTGATGGCCGAACATCTCTGGACCCGCGAGAATGCCGGACTGTTCGATGTCAGCCATATGGGCCAGGTCCTGCTCACCGGCGATGCGCCTGATGTCGCGCTGGAGGCGGTAGTGCCGGGCGAAATCCAGAAGCTGGGGCTCAACCGCATGCGCTATTCGGTGCTGCTCAACGAAGAGGGCGGCATTCTCGACGATCTGATGGTCACGCGGCGCGAGCGCGACCTTTATCTTGTCGTCAACGGCGCGTGCAAATATGACGATCTGGCGCATATGCGCGAGACCTTTCCCGACGAGGTGGTGATTACCCTGCTCGACGAGCGCGCGCTGTTCGCGCTCCAGGGTCCCAGGGCAGGCGAAGCGCTGGCCAGCCTGATCCCCGATGTCGCATCGCTCTATTTCATGCAGGCAGGCGCGTTCACGCTCGACGGAATGTCGCTATGGATCAGCCGTTCGGGCTATACCGGCGAGGACGGCTTCGAGATCAGCGTCGATTGCGATCATGCCGCCGCGCTCGCCGACCGCCTGTGCGCGCTCGATCTGGTCAAGCCGATCGGCCTGGGCGCGCGCGATTCGCTGCGGCTCGAGGCGGGGCTGCCGCTCTACGGCCATGACCTCGACGAGAGTGTCAGCCCGGTCGAAGGCGATCTGGCGTTCGCGATCAGCAAGCGCCGCCGCGCCGAGGGCGGCTTTGCCGGTGCCGAGCGCATTCTCGAAGAGCTCGAGGAAGGCACCGACCGCAAGCGCGTCGGCCTTGCCATCGAAGGTCGCCAGCCGGTGCGCGAAGGCGCGGAGCTGTTTGCCGGCGACCGCATGGTGGGCAAGGTAACCTCGGGCGGTTTCGCACCGACGCTCGGCGCGCCGATCGCGATGGCGCTGGTCAAGTCCGCCTTTGCGCCGCTGGGCACGGCGCTGGAAGCCGAAGTGCGCGGCAAGCGTATCCCGGTGACGGTCGCAGCCATGCCGTTCGTGCCGCACCGCTATCACCGGCCCAAGACCGCCTGAACATCTAACGACCCGATGGAGTGACACCATGAGCCGCTATTTTACCGAAGAACATGAATGGGTTGAAGTCGAAGGCAAGATCGCCACGGTCGGCATCACCGAATATGCGCAGCAGCAGCTGGGCGATGTGGTGTTCGTCGACGTGCCCGCCGAAGGCAAGCAGTTCGACAAGGGCGACGAAGCCGCCGTCGTCGAGTCGGTCAAGGCCGCAAGCGATGTCTACAGCCCGATCTCCGGCACTATCGTCGAGGGCAATGAGGTGCTCGCCGATGAACCGGGCCTGGTCAATTCGGACCCCGAAGGCGATGGCTGGTTCTTCAAGCTGGAACTGAGCGACGAAGCCGAACTTGACGCATTGATGGATGAGGCAGCGTACAAGAAGTTCGTCGCAGGCCTCTGATTTTTCATCGTTTCTGACCCAAGGACATTAGTCGCAATGCGCTATCTCCCGCTCAACAACCAGGATCGCAGCGCGATGCTCGCCACGATCGGCGCAGCCTCGATCGACGACCTGTTCATCGATATCCCCGAAGAGGCCCGGTTGACCGGTCCGATCCACGGCCTGCCGATGCACGCGCCCGAAATGGCGGTGGAGCGGCACATGAAAGCGCTGGCCAGCCAGAATCTGGTCGCGGGCGACGTGCCCTTCTTCATGGGCGCGGGCGCCTATCGGCACCATGTCCCTGCTTCGGTCGATCATCTGATCCAGCGCGGCGAGTTCCTGACGGCGTACACGCCCTATCAGCCGGAAATCGCGCAGGGCACGCTGCAGATGCTGTTCGAATTCCAGACCCAGGTCGCCCGGCTGCTCGGCTGCGATGTCGCAAACGCATCGATGTACGATGGCTCGACCGCGTGCTGGGAAGCGATCGGCATGGCGCGGCGCATCACCAAGCGCGCCACCGCCTTGCTGTCCTCGGGCCTGCACCCGCATTATGTCGGCGTTGCCAAGACCATGGCGCGCTTCACTGGCGATGCGCTGGTGCATCAGGCACCGAGCCTGAAGCCCGAGACCGACATTGCCGACCTGATCGGTCAGATCGACAAGAATACCAGCTGCGTCGTGGTGCAATATCCCGACATTCTCGGCCGCGTCGAGGATTTGTCGGCGCTCGCGCAAGCGACTCAGGCCGCCGGCGCGCTGCTGATCGCGGTCGTCACCGAGCCGGTGGCGCTGGGCGCGCTGCGCAGCCCCGGCGAGATGGGCGCGGATATCGTCGTGGGTGAAGGCCAGTCGCTCGGCGTCGGCCTGCAGTTCGGTGGGCCTTATGTGGGCCTGTTCGGCTGCAAGCAGAAATATGTGCGCCAGATGCCGGGCCGTCTGTGCGGCGAGACCGTCGATGCCGAGGGCAAGCGCGGCTTCGTGCTGACATTGTCGACCCGCGAACAGCATATCCGCCGCGAAAAGGCGACGAGCAACATCTGCACCAATAGCGGCCTGTGCGCGCTGGCCTTCAGCATTCACATGACGCTGCTCGGCGAAAAGGGCCTGCGCGGTCTCGCAGAGGTCAACCATGCGATGGCGGTGAGCGCTGCCGAACGGCTGGAGAAGGTTCCGGGCGTCAAGCTACTCAACGCGAGCTTTTTCAACGAGTTCACACTGGTTCTTCCCAAGGATGCTCGGACGATCGTGCGTGCGCTGGCGGATCGCAGGATCCTGGGCGGCGTCTCGCTGGGCCGCCTGTATCCGGAAGAAGCTGACCTTGCCAACGGACTGGTCGTTGCCGTCACCGAGACCGCGACGCTCGAAGACATCGAAGCCTTTGCCACGAACCTTGAGGAGCTGCTGGCATGAGCATGAACAATCAGGGACGCCCCACCCGACCTGCCGAGGATAGCGCCGCATCCTCGGCGCAGGCGACCAGCACCGGCAACCGCGCACTGATGCTCGAGGAAGCGCTGATCTTCGAGATCGGCGATTCGAACCGCACCGGCGTCGATCTGCCTGAAGCCCCGAAGGCCGCCTCGCGGCTCGGCGGGCTGGAGCGCAAGGCCGCCATCGGTCTGCCAGGCCTTTCGGAGCAGGAAACGGTGCGCCATTACACGCGCCTCAGCCGTCAGAACTATGCCATCGACCTCGGCCTGTTCCCGCTGGGATCGTGCACGATGAAGCACAACCCGCGCCTCAACGAGAAGATGGCGCGGCTTCCGGGTTTTGCCGATATCCACCCGCTGCAGCCGATCCACACGGTGCAGGGCGCGCTGGCGGTCATCGACGAGCTGGGCGAATGGCTGGTCAAGCTGACCGGCATGGCCGGCGTCGCGATGTCGCCCAAGGCGGGCGCGCATGGCGAACTTTGCGGCATCCTCGCGATCCGTTCGGCGCTCGAAGCGCGCGGCGACAAGCGTTCGGTCATCCTGGTCCCCGAAAGCGCGCACGGCACCAACCCTGCGACCGCGGCGTTCGTCGGCTATCAGGTCGAGGACATTCCCGCCAAGCCCGACGGCCGTGTCGATGTCGATGCGCTGAAGGCCCGGCTCGGCCCCGATGTCGCGGGCGTGATGATCACCAACCCCAATACCTGCGGCCTGTTCGAGCGCGATCTCAAGATCATCTCGGATGCGGTGCATGAGGCGGGCGGCTTCGTCTATTGCGATGGCGCGAACTTCAACGCGGTGGTCGGCAAGGTGCGTCCGGGCGATCTGGGCGTCGACGCGATGCATATCAACCTGCACAAGACCTTCTCCACCCCGCATGGCGGCGGCGGCCCCGGTTCGGGTCCGGTGGTGTTCTCCGAGGCGCTCGCCCCGTTTGCGCCGCTTCCGTTCGTGGAGCGCACCGAGGACGGCAAGCTCGCGCTGATAGAGGAAGAGAGCATGGAGGACCACCACGCCTCCAGCTTCGGCCGCATGGTCGCCTTTCACGGCCAGATGGGCATGTTCAGCCGCGCACTGACCTATATCCTGAGCCACGGTGCCGACGGCCTGCTCCAGGTCGCCGAGGATGCGGTGCTCAACGCCAATTACGTGCTGCGTTCGCTCGAGGACGTGCTCGACGCGCCCTTCGCGGGTGCCGGACCCTGCATGCATGAGGCCTTGTTCTCGGACAACGGTCTCGCTGAGGGCTTCTCGACGCTCGATATCGCCAAGGGGCTGATCGACGAGGGCTTCCACCCGATGACGGTCTATTTTCCGCTGGTGGTGCACGGCGCCATGCTGGTCGAACCGACCGAGACCGAGAGCAAGGCTGCGCTCGACGAGTTCATCGGCGCGCTGCGTTCGGTGGCCCTGCGCGCCAAGCAGGGCGATCCCTCGCTGCACAGCGCGCCGCACTTCGCGCCGCGTCGCCGCCTCGACGAGACCCAGGCTGCACGCAAACCGGTACTGGTCTGGACCGAGCCGGTGGTCGAACAGGCCGAAGCTGCAGAGTGATCCCTTCGGACTGCCCGCCCGGTTCTGCACCGGGCGGGCTTTTTCGTCAGATCCAGCGGCGCACGCGCGCGCAATAGTCCTCGAACGCCTTGCCAAATTTGCGGCGCAAGTAACTCTCTTCCTTGGCAATCACGGCCCGGTCGATGGCGATGAAGGCGAACGGCACAAAGGCCAGCACGCCCATGCTCGCCTCCCACAGCGCATAGCCCAGCTGTATCATCAGCATGCCCAGATACATCGGGTTGCGGCTGTGCCGATAGGGTCCGCGCGCGATGATGGCCTGGCTCGGTGTCCAGGGCTGGGGATCCTCGCCATAGGCGCTGAACATGCCCAATGAGACGATGATCAGCCCTATCCCTGCCATCATCAGTGCAAAGCCCGGCCATTCCAACGCGCGGCCCATCGGTATGGGCGGCAGGCTCATGACGTCGTCGAGCAAAAGGCCGAGCATCAGGAAACCAAGGAACACCAGCGGCGGCGGAAAACCCACCGATGGCGCAATGCTGGGGTCGATGCGCGGCAATTGGGGTGGTTCGTCGTCCATATTGCCCAAACTGGAGCCTCACCGTGGCCGACGCAAGCCAAACGATTGCCGATAGCCGCGCTTCGCGCCATGATGCCATGATGACCGAACCCAGGCCCTGGTTGATCGACGAGGCGGGCAGCGAAGCCCGCCGCCATGCCCCCGCGACGCTGCGCAACCGCGATGTCATCGCGCAGGTGCTGCGCAAGATCCTTCCCGAAAGCGGCGTGGTGCTCGAGATTGCCAGCGGCAGCGGAGAGCATGTCGTGCATTTCGCAGCGGCCTTTCCACATCTGCAATGGCAGCCGAGCGATTGCGAGCAGTCCGCGCTCCGCTCGATCGCTGCCTGGACGGCAGAAAGCGGCGTTGTCAATGTCCTTCCTCCCGTGTCGATCGATGTCGAGCAGGAAGCCTGGCCCGCCCGATGTGCCGATGCGATCCTGTGCATCAACATGGTGCATATCAGCCCGTGGAGCGCGACGCTGGCGCTCTTGCGCCACGCCGCCGCGCTGCTGCCCGCCGGTGCGCCGCTGTATCTCTATGGCCCGTTCGTGCGTGATGACGTCATGACGGCCGACAGCAACCTGGCGTTCGACGCCTCGCTGAAAGCGCGCAATCCCGATTGGGGGTTGCGTGATGTTGCCGATATCGACGGTGCTGCCGCTGCATGCGGCTTCGTGCGCGGCGAGCTGATCGAGATGCCCGCGAACAACCTGTCGCTCGTCTATCGGCGCGCCTGACGCAAATCTATTGTCAAGCGCCAGCCTTTCTGCCTAGCCTGTGCGAGCGAGGGCAGGGCCGCAAAGGTCCGCCCCCCTGCCGAACCTGTGGGAGAGAGAGATGCTGGCTACCGCCACCAATGCGCGTACCGACTTGGGTTCCACCATCCGCTACTGGGCCGAAGAGCGACCCGACGCCATCGCCATGGATGATGGCATCACCCGTATCAGCTATCGCGAGCTCGACCAAATGGCAGATCGCTATGCCCGCGCTTTTGTCGCTTCGGGCCTGACGCCAGGCAACCGCATCGCCTGGCTGGGCAAGAATGCGAGCCTCTATTTCACGCTGCTGATCGCTGCGAGCCGCGCCGGTCTCGCGATGGTGCCGGTGGGCTGGCGGCTCGCGGTGCCCGAAGTGCGCTATATCCTGTCCGATACCGGGGCGGCGCTGCTGGTCTGCCAGCCCTTTTCCGCCGAGACCGCCAAGGCGGCAGCCGAGGGGCTGGACAGCCTGAAGACGCTGCTGATCGATGTCGAGAGCGACGCCTCGGGCCTGCAATCGCTCGACGCCTGGGCGAACGCGCAGGGCGATGCTGCCTTGCCGCAGGTCGATCCCGAGCGCGGGGTGCTGCAGCTCTACACCTCGGGCACGACCGGGCATCCCAAGGGCGCAGTGCTGTGCAACCGCAACATGTTTGCGCTACGACCGATCATCGAGGCATCGGATGTAGACTGGTACAAGGTGAGTGCCGAGGATTCGATGCTGGTCATCATGCCCGTCGCACATATTGCCGGATCGGGTGTCGGCACGATCGCCTTCTACAATGGCTGCCGCGCGGTCATCCGCGCCGAATTCTCGCCCGATGCGGTGCTCGATTGCGTGAGCGACGGCGTCACGCACATGTTCCTGGTGCCGACCGCGCTGCAGATGGTGGTCAACCATCCGCGCGCCGCGACGACCGACTGGGCGCGGCTCAAGCTCGTCATGTACGGTGCCGCGCCGATCCCGCTCGAATTGCTCCGCCAGTGCATGCACGTGATGGGCGCGGAATTCTGCCAGCAATATGGCATGACCGAAACCACTGGCACTTTCTGCGCGCTGCCCCCGGAAGACCATGACCCCAATGGCAACCAGCGGATGCGTTCCGCTGGCAAGGCGCTTCCCGGGGTCGAGATCCGGATCATCGATGCGGCAGGCAACCCGGTGCCCAACGGCACGATCGGCGAGATCGCCACGCGCTCACCGCTCAACATGACCGGCTATTGGCGCAACGACGCCAAGACCCGCGAGACGGTGGATGGCGATGGCTGGCTGCGCACGGGAGATGCGGCCTATATGGACGATGACGGCTATGTCTATATCCAGGACCGGGTGAAGGACATGATCATCTCGGGCGGCGAGAACGTGTATCCCGCCGAGGTCGAGAACGCGATCTTCGGGCATCCCGATGTGCTCGAGGTCGCGGTGATCGGCATTCCCGACGAGAAGTGGGGTGAGGCGGTCAAGGCCGTGGTCGTGCCGAAGCCGGGGCACGAGGTCGATCCGGCATCGGTCATCGCCTGGGCCCGCGAGCGGATCGCACCGTTCAAGGCTCCCAAGAGCGTGGATGTCATTCCGGAAATGCCGCGCAATGCCACGGGCAAGATCCTGCGGCGCGAATTGCGCGCGCCATATTGGGAGGGTCAGGAGCGCGCGGTCGCCTGATCGCGCAGCTTCGCCAGCCGGTTCTCGCGCAGCGCGATGTACATGCCGGAGCCGATGATGAGCGGTGCCCCGATCCAGGTCGCGGGCACCGGCCATTTGTCCCAGATGAGATAGCCGAACAGCGCCGCCCAGATGAGGCTGGAATAGTCCATCGGCAGCACCACCGATACCGGTGCGAGGCGCAGCGACCAGGTGATGCCCAGCTGTGCAAAGGCCCCGAACAGCCCCATCAGCGCGATGATGCCCCAGGTGTGCGCGTCGTGCATCTGGCCGACGAACAGCATGGCAATGCCCAGTGGCACCATGGAGCTCAGCGAGAACCAGAACATCGTCGTGATCGGATTCTCGGTCTCTCCGAGCTTGCGGATGATGATGCTGACAAAGGCCGTCACCGCCACGCCGGCCAAGGACACGATCGCACCGAGCATCGGAATGTGCCCGTCGCCAGGCTGCACCACGATCAGCACGCCCGCGAGCCCGGCTGCAATCGCACTCCAGCGGTGTACTCCGACTGCTTCTTTCAGCAGCACGATCGAAAGCAAGGTGGCGACAATTGGCACCATGAAGCCGATGGCGGTCGCTTCGGCAATCGGCAGCAGCGCGAAGGACAGAAAGTTCAGCGACATCGCAACCATGCCGATAACCATCCGGCTGACATGCGCCCAGGGACGATCCGTACGCAGCGCAGCGAGCCCGGGCCCCGCCAGCGCAATCGGGATCAGCACGATGATTCCGGCCAGCTGGCGATAGAACACGCTCTCCAGCACATGCACCCCGCGGTCGGAGGCGAGCTTGACGCAGGCGAACATCGCGGTGATCGAAATGGCGGCGAACAACCGGATGACGATGGCAGAAAGCGCCTGGTTCCGGTGCTCACCAGGGGCAGGAGTCGGTTCGGGCAGGTCCATCGCAGCCCTGCTAACAGCAGCAAGCGCGCGCGTCATCCCGGCAATGCGCAGTTTCGCCGCATTATCGCGACCAAGCGCCAAGTTTCCTGCATTTTCGCATCACCTTGGCCCAAAAGGACAGGGGCCTGCACTCTGGCCAAAGCCACCCGGTTGGATTAATCGCCAGATCAAAAGCGGCATTCCCCGCAACAGGCCACAGGATGACCATGACCGACCAGTTCGAGCTCACCGAAGACCAGCTTGCCATCCAGGAAGCGGCACGCAAGTTCACCGCCGACCGTATCACGCCCTTTGCCGCCGAATGGGACGAGAAGCATATCTTCCCGCGCGACACCATCAAGGAGGCGGCGGATCTTGGTTTCGCTGCGATCTATGTCAGCGAGGAAAGCGGCGGTATCGGCCTGGGGCGGCTCGAGGCAGCATTGATCATGGAGGCGATGGCCTATGGCTGCCCCTCGACCAGTGCGTTCATCTCGATCCACAACATGGCCGCCTGGATGATCGACAGCTTCGGTTCGGACGAGCTCAAGGCGCGCTATCTGCCCGACCTCGTCACGATGGATAAGATCGCCAGCTATTGCCTGACCGAGCCGGGATCGGGATCGGACGCTGCCGCGCTCAAGACCAAGGCGGTGCGCGATGGCGACCATTATGTGCTCAACGGCTCCAAGCAGTTCATCAGCGGCGCGGGCGCGAACGACGTCTATGTCACCATGGTCCGCACCGGCGAGGATGGTCCCAAGGGGATCAGTTGCCTGGTGATCGACAAGGACACGCCCGGTGTCAGCTTCGGCGCGAACGAGAAGAAGCTGGGATGGCACAGCCAGCCCACCGCGCAGGTAATCTTCGAGGATGCGCGCATTCCCGTGGCCAACCGGGTCGGAGCCGAAGGCGATGGCTTTCGTTTCGCGATGATGGGTCTGGACGGCGGCCGCCTGAACATCGGTGCGTGCTCGCTGGGCGGGGCGCAGCGCTGCCTCGACGAGGCAATCGCCTATACCAATGACCGCAAGCAGTTCGGCAAGCGGATCAACGATTTCCAGAACACCCAGTTCATGCTCGCCGACATGGCGACCGATCTCGAGGCGGCGCGCGCGCTGCTCTATCTCGCCGCCGCCAAGGTGACCGCCAACGCCCCCGACAAGACCAAGTTCGCCGCGATGGCCAAGCGTCTGAGCACCGACAGCGGTTCGAAGATTGTCAACGATGCTTTGCAACTCTTTGGTGGATATGGCTATTTGCAGGACTATCCGATCGAGCGCTTCTGGCGTGATCTGCGCGTGCACTCGATCCTCGAAGGCACCAACCAGGTGATGCGGATGATCGTCGCGCGCGAGATGCTGCGCCAGTAAGGGAACTGCCATGACCAGCGATATTCTCACCCGTATCGAGGGACGCACCGGCGTCATCAGCCTCAACCGCCCTGGTGCCATCCACGCGCTGACCACACCGATGTGCCAGGCGATGACCGAAGCGCTTGTCGGCTGGATGACCGATCCGGCGATCGATGCGGTGATGATCGATCATGCCGAAGGGCGCGGCTTCTGCGCGGGCGGAGACATCCGCATGCTCGCGACCAGCGGCGCGGCCGATGGCACAGAGGCGCGCGAGTTCTTCTTCGTCGAATATCGCCTCAACCACCTGCTGTTCGTCTATCCCAAGCCGGTGATCGCCTTCATGGACGGCATCACCATGGGCGGCGGCGTCGGCCTTGCCATGCCCTCGCGCTATCGCATCGCGACCGAGAACACGCGCTTTGCGATGCCGGAGACGGGGATAGGCCTGTTCCCCGATGTGGGCGGCGGCTGGTTCCTCTCGCGCCTGCCGGGCCGGGTGGGACAATTTCTCGCGCTCACCGGAGCACGGCTCGATGGCGCCGAATGCCATGCGCTGGGTCTGGCGACACATTATCTGCCTGCCGAAAAGCTCGCCGAAGCGAAACAGCGCATCGCCGCCGCGCCGCAGGATGTGGACGCCATTCTTTCCGATCTGTCGGTCGCCCCACCCGAGGCGCGCATCCTGGGCAATCGCGAGCAGATCGACCAGCTGTTTGCCTCGGATCGCTACGAGGACATTCTCGCCGCGCTCGAAGCCGATGGATCGGACTGGAGTGCGAAGGAACTGAAGACGCTCTCGACCAAGTCGCCCCAGACCTGCAAGGTGGCGTTGCGTCAGCTCAAGGAAGGCGCGCAAATGGCTGACTTTGCTGCTGAAATGCGCCAGGAATATGCGATCGGCGCGCGCGTGGTGCAGATGCACGACTTCATCGAGGGCGTGCGCGCGCTGATCATCGAGAAGGACAATGCGCCGCGCTGGAACCCCGACACCGCCGAAGGTGTCACCGACGCGCTGCTCGACACCATCTTTGCGCCGCTGCCTGAGGATCAGGCCTGGACCCCCCTGGAGATTGCCCGATGACCTACGAAACGCTTCTCGTCGAACAGCGCGGTGCCGTCACGCTGATCACGCTCAACCGTCCGCAGGCGCTCAATGCGCTGAACAGCCAGGTGCTCGCCGATCTGATCGCGGCGCTGGGCGCGTTCGATGCCGATCCGTCGCAGGGCTGCGCAGTCCTTACCGGCAGCGAAAAGGCCTTTGCCGCCGGTGCCGACATCAAGGAGATGTCGACCCAGAGCTTTGCCGACATGTACGGCAGCAACTTCTTCGCTGGGTATGATCGCGTCACCGCGACCCGCAAGCCGGTGATTGCGGCGGTCGCCGGCTATGCGCTGGGCGGCGGCTGCGAACTTGCCATGATGTGCGATTTCATCATCGCGGCTGACAATGCCAAGTTCGGCCAGCCCGAGATCAAGCTCGCCGTGACCCCCGGCATGGGCGGATCGCAGCGCATGGCGCGCGCCATCGGCAAGGCCAAGACCATGGACATGTGCCTGACCGGGCGGATGATGGACGCCACCGAGGCCGAACAATCGGGTCTCGTCGCGCGCGTCGTGCCGCTGGCCGATCTGGTCGACGAAGCGGTCAGGGCGGCTCAGACGATCGCCGGCATGGCACCGCTCGCAACGCTGGCGGTCAAGGAAATGGTCAATGCCGCGTTCGAAACGACGCTGCAGCAGGGCGTGGTGTTCGAACGCCGCCTGTTCCACGGCCTGTTCGGCAGCGAGGACCAGAAGGAAGGCATGGCGGCGTTCGTCGAAAAGCGCCCTGGCAAATGGACGGGGCGCTGACCGCGCGTCTGACCGCGGCCTTGGCTCCGGTCAGGGCTGCAGCGCGCCGGTAAGGTCTTCGCCCAGCTGCAGCGCATCGAGATCGGCCGCAACAGCGACCAGATCGGCGCGGGCTTGGGCGAGGCGGAACTCGGCATCGAGTCTGCGGATCGCTGCGTTGGCCGCCGCATCCTCGCGCAGGTTGACGAGGAAGAAGTCGCTTGCGCCGGCCTGGAACAGCCGCCGCTCCCCGGCGGCGAGCTTTTCCGCCTGAACCTCTTCGTCGCGCGCGAGCACTGCGAGCCGCTCGGCTGCTGTCAGGTTGGTCGAAAGCTGCGCGATCTCGGCCAGAATCTGTTCCTCGCTCTGCCGCCGCTTCCATTCGAGTGCGTTGATATAGGCCTCGGCCGCCGCGACATTGCCCTTGGCGGCGCGGTTCTGCAGCGGCATCGAGAAGGTGAACCCGATTACCGCCTCGAACGGATCACGCGAGCGCCCGCCCAGTCCCTGCTCGCCGAAATCCTTGCCCGCCTCGGCAAACAGACGCAGTGAAGGCAGCAGCTTGTTCTGTTCGAGTTCGAGCTTCGCCTCGCCCTGCGCGAGGCGCTGCTCGATCAGTTGGATATCCGGGCGCCGCGCCAGCACCGCTGCGGGATCGGTGTCGCGCAATTGGCGGACCATCGGCAGCGATGTCGGCAGATCTGCGGGCGTCGCCACACGCGGCCGCCCATCATCATCGCGCCAGAACAGCGAGAGCCGCTGGGCCGCATTGGCCAGATCGCGCTCGGCGGCGACGAGAAGCGACTGACGGCGCAGCAAATTCTGTTCGTTTTCAGTCAACAGGATGGCAGCCCGCGCGCCCAGTTGCACCTGGCGGCGGATACCGTCCTGCCGGTCCTGCGCCAGGCCGACCAGCGAGCGATAGACGCGGACCTGCTGGCCTGCCGCGACCCATTGGCCATAGGCCTGGATCGCCCGCTGCTGCACGCCGATCGCGATGATCAGCGCGTCGAGCCCGGCAATGTCGCGCTCGATCAGCGCGTTGCGCTGGCCGAAGCGGCGATCGTCGATATAGCGGTCGCGCAGCAGCGCGAAAACGCCGCGCACCTTGAGCTCGCCCAGCCGGTCGGTGAAGCTGTAGTCCTCATAGACCGGAAAGTCGCCGCGCGAGACGCGGTAGCTCGCTTCCAGCTGGCCACCATTGTTGGTGAGCGGCTGGATCGCCTTTCCCTGCACATAGGTGCCATCGTAAAAGCCCGCGATGCGCGAAAAGCCTTCGCCGCTGAACAGCAGGTCGAATGCGCCTTCGCTCGCCAGCACCCGTCCATCCGCCGCGCGCGTATTGGCCAGCGCCTCGAGAATGCTCGGCGCAAAGCGGCGTGACGACGCCAGCACCTCGGACAGCTGCAATCCGCGCGACGACGGCACCTGATCGGGCGCGCTGACCGGGGCAGGGAGCGGCTGCGCTCCGACCGGAACAGCGAGCAAGGCCGAAACGGCCAGCCCGGTCAGCATCCATGCCTTGCGCATCACTTCTTCCCCGAAGAGCTGCTCGAGGAGCCCGACGACGAGGACGACGAGGACGATGCCTTGCCTCCGGTCTGCGTCATGCCGGTGCTGCCCTGCTCGGTGAGCGCCGGGTTCTGCAGCGGGAAGTCATTGAGCTGGCGCCACAGTTCGAAGCCGACCGAGACCTGCTCCATCGCCACCCAGCCGCGCACATTGGCGCCCAGGCGGACATAGGGTTCACCCGGCCAGCGGGCCTTGCCCGGAGCTTCGCGAACAAGCACGCGGAACAGCCCGTTCTGCGAGGCGGCGAGGTCGACCTGTTGTACCTCACCATCGAACAGGCCGCGCGCGACCGAGGGCCAGCCGGAAAACTGGATCGCGGGCCAGCCTTCGAACTCGAGCCGCACCTGCTGGCCCTTGCGAATCAGCGGCGCATCACGGCCGTCGACATAGATTTCGACCACACGCTTGGCTTCGGTCGGCGCAAAGGTTGCCAGGACATCGCCCTGCGAGACCATGGTTGCCTTGTCCCCGCCGCTGATCCGCTGGATCACTCCGTTGCGCGGGGCGCGGACGAGCTGGAGCGACTGGCGCGCGAGATTGATGTCGATCTGGGTGATGGCGGCGCGCGCTTCGGCGAGCTTGGCCTCCATTTCTGCAACCTTGATGCGCGCCAGTTCATTCTCGCGCCGCGATGCCAGGCCCTCGGAAAACAGGGTGCCGGTTCGGCCGACATCGTTGCGTGCGGTGCTGAGCGCAGAGGCGGCCGCGGCGGCCTTGGCTTCGGCCAGGCTGCGCTCGACACGCAGGCGCTCAAGCAGCATCGGATCGTTGTCGGAAATCTGGACGATCGGATCGCCTTCGCGCACGACGGCGCCATCCTCGACATACCAGCGCTCGATGCGGCCGGAGACCAGCGCCGTCACGTTCTGCACCCGGTCCTGCGGGTTGAGCGCGATCACCTGGCCCGCGCCATAGGCGGTCTGGATCCAGGGCACGTAGATCATGAACACGATCGCGGCGGCGAGGGAGAGCACCACCATCAGCGCGATGGCGCGCAGGGGGCGGGGGGTTCGCTGGGCCGCAAGCGTGCGGAAGCGAACCAGGGCGCGATCACGCGTTGCCATGGGCTGCCTCCTCTGCCTTGCGATCGACGATGCTTAGGAACTCTGCGGGGTCATCGATGATCCTCTGCCCATCATCACCCAACCAGAGATAGCGGCAACCTTCGGTGCCCGAGGGGCGATAAGTGAACTGGATGACGGTGGATCCTTCGGCGCGCATGGCGGCGCGGACATCGGCAAGAATGGCGGGGTCGATCATGTCGAAAAGCCCGGTGAGGATCAGCAGGCGCGGACATTTGAGCATCGCGCCGGCCAGCTTCAGGCGAAGCGCCTCGGCATAGGACAATGGCCAGCCGCTGGTCGACAGCTGCGTGTCCAGACCGTCGGGCAAGCGCATCACCCGATCCTCGAGCCGCACGAGCGCAAGCGCCTTGAGCACATCGCCCGACGTCGTTTCGGGGCCAGCAAGGCGCAGGTAATCGCGAATGCTGGCCTGGACGATCGTCGGACGGTCGAGCACGATGATCTCGCTGCGCAACCGGAACATGTCGACCATCGCAATGTCCTGCCCGCCCAGAGTGACCACGCCGGTTTCCGGGGTCAGATAGCGCTTCATCGCGTGCGTGAACAGCCGCTGGATGCCATGATTCTGCGCCTGCGCGATCAGCTGCGTGCCCGCAGGGATCGAGATGTCGAGCGTAATGCCGGGCGCGGTTGCGCTATGGGTCACCCGACGCAGAACCAGATCGCTGCCGCTGATCGCATCCTGGCCTTCGCGAATCTCTTCCTCCTGCTCGATCTGATAGATCAGTCCGATTTCCTCGGCCGCAGCGATCAGATCGTAGGTGGTATCGAGATAGGCACCCATCTGGCCGAGACCGAAAAACGCGGCAGACAAGATGAGCTCGGCGGCCACAAGCTGGCCGATCGACAGTTCGCCCTGGATAACCAGCCAGCCACCCAGCGCGAGCAGGCCAGAGCTTGCCAGCGCGTAAAGCAGCAGAAAGGCCACGGTTTGCGACATGGTGTAGCGGAAGTGCTTGGCCTTGGCCGCGACATAAGTGGCGGTGACGGCTTCGGAACCATCGAGTGCGTAATCGACGTGACGGCCCGACTTGTAGAAGCCGTTCGACGCGCCGACATTCTCGAGCCAGCGCGCAGCATCATATTTGGCATGGCTGAGCGCGATGCCCGATCGGATCGCGCCGCGCGTCCAGACCAGCAGAATCAGCACGGCGAGCCCGATGACGATCAGGTTGAAGGCCAGGAAGAACGGGTGATAGAAAGCGGTGACGGCAAAGCCCACCGCCGATTGCAGGATGATCGTGAAGCCGCCGATCAGCAGGCTCGGAACCGCCTTCTGCACGGTGTTGACGTCGAAATAGCGGTTGAACAGGTCCTGTCGCTTGCTGTCCTCGAAAAACGGGTTGCGGGCATGGATCGAACGGATGGTGATCTCCGCAACCTGGCGCGAATAGAAACGCCGGGCAAAGAGTTCCATCGTGTAGATGCGCAGCGCAGACAGCAGCACCGCGATCAGCAGCAGTCCGAGCAGCGTGCCTGCCAGGGTCACCAGCGGGGTCACCAGCGCGGTATTCGCGACCGAATTGATCAGCATCTGCACCGAAATCGGTGTTGCCAGCGACAGCACGGAGATCGCGACACCATAGACCAGCGCCAGCGCAAGAAAGCTGCGTTCGCCCTTCAACAGGCCAAACATCCAGCGAATAGCCTCGCGCGCGCCCATGATATGGTGTTCGGAAGATGATGCCATTTTTGCCTGCCCGTTGTTCCAAGGTCGCCAGCGCACGAAATAGGCGACCTCGCCGATAAGCCCATTCGAAAGCGGTTTATCGGAGCAATTGGTTTTTTCTATCGGGAAGCTTCCCCCCGAACGCAGTTTTCCATGATATAGACTAACCTGCCGCTGGTCGAACGGTTATCCGGGCCGATTGATCCATGTTATGGCGGATATTGTCATGGCTGAAGGCCGGGCCATGCACAAGCGTGACCCACCACCGGTTTGCGATCGTCTACAACGTGCCAAGAGCCGACCGATTGCGCCCGAACCCGCGCCGCGGGCTCGGCGCGCGGACGCCTTATCGCTTGAGCAGCGGAGCCAGATACTGACCGGTATAGCTGCCTGCGACCTTGGCGACCTGTTCGGGAGTGCCTTCAGCAACAATCTGACCGCCCTTGACCCCGCCTTCGGGGCCCATGTCGATGATCCAGTCCGCAGTTTTGATGACGTCGAGATTGTGCTCGATCACCACCACGCTGTTGCCCTGTTCGACCAGCCGGTGCAGCACCTCAAGCAGCTTGCGCACGTCCTCGAAATGCAGCCCGGTGGTCGGTTCGTCGAGGATGTACAGCGTCTGCCCGGTCGAGCGGCGCGACAGTTCCTTGGCGAGCTTGACGCGCTGCGCCTCGCCACCGGACAGGGTGGTCGCCTGCTGGCCGACCTTGACATAGCCCAGGCCCACTTCCCACAGCATCGCCATCTTGTCGCGGATCGGCGGGACTGCCTTGAAGAACTCGACCGCATCCTCGACCGTCATGTCGAGCACATCGGCAATCGAGTGCCCCTTGAACTTCACCTCGAGAGTCTCGCGATTATAGCGCTTTCCGCCGCATTCCTCGCAGGTCACATACACATCGGGCAGGAAGTGCATCTCGATCTTGATGACGCCATCGCCCTGACATTTCTCGCAACGCCCACCCTTGACGTTGAAGCTGAACCGGCCCGGCTTGTAGCCACGCGCAAGGCTCTCGGGCAGCCCGGCAAACCAGTCGCGGATGTTGGTGAAGGCGCCGGTATAGGTCGCCGGGTTCGAACGCGGGGTGCGACCGATCGGCGACTGATCGATGTCGATCACCTTGTCGCAATGTTCGAGACCCGTGATCTTGTCATGCGGCCCCGCGATGATCCGCGCGCCGTTGAGCGCGCGCGCGGCGCCGGCAAACAGCGTGTCGATGGTGAAGCTGGACTTGCCCGATCCCGACACGCCGGTAATGCATGTGAAGGTTCCGAGCGGGATAGAGGCGGTCACCCCAGTGAGGTTGTTGGCGCGCGCGTTGTGCACGGTCAGCTTCTTGCCAATGCCCTTGCGCCGCTTCTTGGGCACCTCGATCCTGCGTTCGCCGGTAAGGTACTGCGCTGTCAGCGAATCCTTCGCCTTGAGCAGCTCGGGCAGCGTGCCCTTGGCGACGACTTCGCCGCCATGCACGCCGGCGCCGGGGCCGAGATCGACGATATAATCGGCGGTGCGGATCGCATCCTCGTCATGCTCGACGACGATCACGGTGTTGCCCAGATCGCGCAGGCGCTTCAATGTCACCAGCAGCCGGTCATTGTCCTTCTGGTGCAGGCCGATGCTCGGTTCGTCGAGCACATAGAGCACGCCCGAAAGACCGCTGCCGATCTGGCTGGCGAGCCGGATGCGCTGCGATTCGCCGCCCGAGAGCGTGCCCGAGGTCCGGTCGAGGTTCAGGTAATCCAGCCCGACATTGTTGAGAAAACCAAGCCGCTCGATGATTTCCTTGAGGATCGCCTTGGCGATCTGCTGCTGCTGCGGCCCGAGCTTGTCGCTCAGCGTCTCGAAGAAATGCAGCGCATCGGCGACCGAGCGGCGGGTCGAGATCGAGATGTCCTCGCCCGCCACCTTGACCGAAAGCGCTTCGGGTTTCAGGCGCGCGCCATCGCAGACTTCGCAGGGCTGCGCGGTCTGATACTTGCTCAGTTCCTCGCGCATCCAGGCGCTGTCGGTCTGCAGCATGCGGCGGTTCAGATTGCCGATCACGCCTTCGAACGGCTTCTTGACCTCATAGCTCTTGCGCCCGTCCTGAAAGCGCAGCGTCACCGGCTTGCCCGCCGTGCCGTGCAGGATGATCAGCCGCGCCTCGCCGGGCAGGTCCTGCCATGGCGTATCGAGCGAGAAACCGAATTCGCGCGCCAGGCTGGCCAACACCTGCATGTAATAGGGCGAGGGCGGGTTTGATTTCGCCCAGGGCACGATCGCGCCCTTCTTGAGGCTCAGTTCCTCGTTGGGGACGACCAGCTGCGGGTCGAAATACATCTTCTCGCCAAGGCCATCGCAAGCGGGGCAGGCGCCTTGCGGCGCATTGAACGAGAACAGCCGCGGTTCGATCGCCTCGATGGTAAAGCCCGATACAGGACAGGCGAAGCGTTCGGAAAAGATGATGCGGTTGTCGGGGATGCCCGCGTTCTTCATGCCCTTTTGCGCCCTCTCCCCTTTAGGGGGGAGGGTTGGGAGGGGGGCAGGCGCATCGGATGCATTTTCCCCTCTCCCTCCGCCGCTGCGCGGCTCCTCCCTCTCCCCTGAAGGGGAGAGGGCATTTACCGTCCCATCGGCCAGATCCACATAGGCCAGCCCATCGGAGAGCTTGAGCGCGGTCTCGAAACTGTCGGCCAGCCGTGTCTCGATGCCCTCACGCACCGCCATGCGGTCGACGACGACCTCGATGTCATGCTTGTATTTCTTGTCGAGCGCAGGCGCGGCGTCGATCTCGTACATCTCGCCGTCGATGCGTACGCGGGTGAAACCGGCTTTCTGCCACTCGGCCAGTTCCTTGCGATATTCGCCCTTGCGACCACGCACGACGGGCGCGAGCAGATAGAAGCGCGTGCCTTCGGGTAGTGCCATTACGCGGTCGACCATCATGCTGACGGTCTGCGCGGTGATCGGCAGGCCGGTCGCGGGCGAATAAGGCACGCCGACGCGTGCCCAGAGCAGGCGCATGTAATCGTAGATTTCAGTGACGGTCGCGACCGTCGAGCGCGGATTGCGGCTGGTGGTCTTCTGCTCGATGCTGATCGCGGGGCTCAACCCGTCGATATGCTCGACATCGGGCTTCTGCATCATCTCGAGGAACTGGCGCGCATAGGCCGAGAGCGACTCGACATAGCGCCGCTGACCCTCGGCATAGATGGTATCGAACGCCAGGCTCGACTTGCCGCTGCCAGAAAGCCCGGTGATGACGATCAGCTGATCGCGCGGCAGATCAATGTCCACGCCCTTGAGATTATGTTCGCGCGCGCCGCGCACAGAGATGTGAGTGAGCATGAACGGCCTTATGTTCTATTGATGTTCCGCTGGCAAGCGGCAGAAAGCACGGTGCGGCGCTGGAGCCGGGTCGCGGGCGGAACATGGTGCTGCGGCACGCTGGCTGCAAGGGCGCGGCGTGCGACGAATGGAACCGCTTTGAGCGATGATCGTAGCCGTGTTAATCGAGATCAACTTTGTCTTGAGGGAATATGATGATGACTTTTCGCCCGTTCAGCCGCGCCTCGCTGGCCATCGCTTTGACTGCTTCGGCGCTCGCCATGCCCGCTTTCGCACAGCAGGCCAGTGCCCCCGCCGCCGCTGAGCCCGATAGCGGATCCATGGAGCCGTCGCCCGTTACCCGCAATCCGAGCACGCCCGCGGAACAGGCGGAGCGCGAAGCCGCCAATGCTGCGCAGGTGCAAGCGTCGAACGCACAGCTCGCGCAGAATGCCGCCAATCTCGCGAATTACGAGGCGCGCCGTTCCAGCTACGAAAACCAGATGAAGCTGTACGAGAATACGGTCGATTCGCGCGCGCGGGCCGAGTCCGAATATGCCGAGGTGAAGAAGCTCTACGACGCCATCTACACGCAGTGGGAAGCCGATGTTGCCGCCTGCAACGCTGGCGACCGCAAGCGCTGTGCGCAGGCGCCCGTCACGCCAAAATGAACTGGGGCGCGCCTCGTGGCGCGCGCCCTATATTTTCGGCAACACCAAGGTAAAGCGCGCCCCCTGTCCGGGCGCGCTTTCTACTGTCAGGTCGCCCTGCATCGCGAGCGCCAGCCGCCGCGATATGTACAGGCCGAGGCCACTGCCGCCGTCGCCGCTACGGCCCAGCCGCTCCCATTTGTTGAACAGCCGCTGCTGATCTTCTTCCGAAAGCCCGGGTCCCTGATCGGCGACGGTCACGCTGGCCCAATCCGGACCCTCGTCGAGCCGCAGCCAGATCATCGATCCATCGGGCGCGTAATTGATGGCATTGCCCAGCAGATTGAGCAGGACCTGAAGCACGCGTCGGAATTCGCCGGTCGCAGCCAGGCTTTCGTCCTCGGCAGGCTTGTCGATCCGGATCGAGCGGTCGGCGGCCTTGAGCGCGAGAAGACCCGCTGCGCGCCGGGCGAGATCGGCAAGATCGACCGGTTCGCTCGCAGCGCTGAACCCGCTGGCTTCGATCGCTTCCAGATCCGCCAGATCGTCGATCAGCGCCAGCAGGTGTCGTCCGGCTGAGGCGATATCTCCAGCATAGCCGGCATAATCCGAACGCAACGGTCCCTCGAGCCGACCACCGATGGTCTCGGCATTGGCGATGATCCGTCCGATCGGCTGGCGCAGCGCCGGTCCGATCTGGCTGCCGAACATATGCGCGAGGCGTTCGCCATCGAACAGCGGCGGGGGGGAAGGGGCGGCTTGCGGCTCCGGTGCGGCGGGCGCTTCGGTCAGTTGCAGGTTCCATCCGGCGCCAGCATCGCTGCGAGAGCGATACAGGGTCCAGCACCGGGGGTCGCCGATCAGGCGGACGCGCACGCCGTTGTGACAATCCGCCAGCACCAGCGGCGCGCCATCCTCGGTCGCGATCAGCGCGCCCACGGGCTTCAGCGTGACGCGCTCGGCATCCCAGTGAGCCGGCAGCGTCACCATATCCTGCACATGCAGGATGCGGCCGAGCGGATCGACGCGAATATCCACGCTTGTCTCGGAAGAAGGCACGAAGATGGGCAGCGGGGCGGCAGGTCCGGCTTCGGGCAGCGGTCTTTCTCGCCACTGGCTGATCCGGAGATCGATCCCTTGCGTACCCGGTTCGCAGTCGCACCACAGATCGACCGATTCCTTCGGGCCGATAATCGTCAGCGGTCGCGACAGGCGCATGCCCAGCCGCATCGCGTGGCGGGCCAGATCGAGCAGCGCGGGAATGGCGAGCACCTCGCCCTCTGCACCACCGAGCGCCTTGTGCAGCTCAGCCACCCGGGCGTCGGCATGCAGCAGCCGCCCGTCGCGATCAATCTTCACGACGTGTGGGGAATCGGCCTTGGCGCTTGCCGGGCCTGCCTCCGAAGGATTGGCGCGAGCGATCACCACAGGGCTCCCGGATGCGCCAGCGGATCGAGATTGCGCCAGCCTGCCACGAGCCGGGCCGCATCCTCCGGAACGAGCGCGCGCAGGTCTGCGGCAGGCGGCAAGGCGTCAGGTCGCAAGGAGGCGAGGGCAGCCAGCCCTTGCAGCAGCCCGGCGGCCAAATCGGTCTCCAGGCCACAGGCGCGCAAGACCACGGCCAGCCGCGCGAGATCGGCATCGCGCAGCATGTCGAACAGAAGATCGGCGGGGAGCCCACTCGCCCGTTCCAGCATCGCGACGGTCAGGCTCGCGCCATTTTCGGCGAGCGACCAGGCTTCCGCGCTGCGGGGCAGTTCGAACAAATGGCAGAACCGCATCAGCCGGTGCGGGCGTCCGCGACGCTCGTCAAAGCCTTGCAGAAATGCTGCAGCCGCCCTGTTCAGCTCCAGCGGGTCGCTATCCGGGCGTTCCTGCAGAAAGGCCAGGCATCTCCGCACCACTCCGTGCAGCGTCTCGGGCGGCAGTTCGCCGGTGTCGATCGCGAATGCCTGTGCGCGGCTCAGAAACCGGCTCTGCGCGATGATCAGTGCCATCGCGGCTTCGGCAAGCTCGTCCTGTGCATCGCCCACTTGGGCTTCGACACGTGGAGGCAATTCGGGTGTTCCGTGGCCGACCAGCGAGGACTGGCGGCAAAGCCGCGCTTCGATGGCGCGGGCAAACAGCAGCCGCGTGGTCGGGGCATGCGCCAGCACCACATGGCGCGCTATGTCCGGACCCAGATCGGCCGAGCCGGTGAGCGCCTCGGCGAGCTGCACGGCCAGCGATTCGACAAAGCCGCCGGTAAGGCTGAGGTCGTCCTCACGCAGCGCCTGGGCCTGTTCGGGGAGCAATTGCTGGCGCACCATCGTGGGGACCGCCATGGCCTGCCGGGCCTGAACGTCGGCCTGGCGCAGCAGCGCGCCTACGTCCCGTAAGGTCGGGCGTGCGGGGGCCATGTCGGTACTCATCGCCTTGCCCTACCAATGGCTGGTTAAAATGCTGTTAGTTGAAAGGATCAGCGCCCTGCCATCGATATGGGTTCAGGCCTTGTCCGCTGCAAGCGGCGCGCGGTGCGTCTGCCACAGCAAAAGCCCCGTCAGCGCGAGATTCCACAGCATCAGCATCGGCATCAGCAGGCCGAGCGGCAACGCAACCATGGCCGCCAGGGCGACGAGACTAGCCGATCCCGCAAGCCTGCGCCACAGCTGCGGCAGCGGTCCCGGCACCCGGTCCAGCACGGTGGCAAGACCCGGCAGCAGCAACGCCGCGAACAGCCCGGACAGCCGGTCCGACGCGGCCACGCTGAGCACCGTGACGATGATGAAGGCGATCGCGAACGCCATGTCGCGCGCGATCTGTTCGGCAGGCCTTGTCAGACTGCCGACAAAGCGCCCGAACAGCCGGTTGGCGGCATGGCCCGCCGCGCGCCCCATCACGAGCATGGCGAGCGCCGCCATGCCCCATCCCGCGCCTGCCATACCGATGCCGATCACGGGCAGGCCGATGCCCGCGAGCCTGAGCGCCGGGCGGCTCCATCCGGCCGACCAGACGCGTCTTGCCAGCGAGGCCATCGCGCCGGTCTGAACGACCTTGCCGCCCAGCCCTCCCGATACTCCGGCCAGCTCCTGCAGAGCGAGTATCTCGGCTTCTCCCGCTTCGCGCACGATCGCGATCCGCCCGGCTTCGGCCAGCGAGAACGGCAGCACCTCGCGCCGATAGCCTCGCTGCACCGCCAGGCGCAGCAACGCAGACTGGATGCTCCAGTCTTCGGGAAGGTCGCGCGCCTCGACCAGATCGCGTGCACGAACACAGGCGAGCCCCGCCCAGACATGGTTGATATCGATCCGCTCGAACCGCTCGATCAGCACGCGCGCGCCGTCACCGGGGGCGAAGCTGGCGACGAAGGGTCCAGTCTCGCGGGCGAGCCTGTCCATGTCGGCGGGAGCGACATACAGACCATCCGCGATCACCAGCAGTTCGTCCTCGCTGGCAAGCCGCACGCTGATATCGGCAACCGATCGTACCAGGTGAAACGCCAGTCCTCGCTGAGCGGCATAGCCCTCGATCTCGCGGATGCGATCGTCGACCGTGCCGACGAGGCACAGGATTTCGCCAGCGCCCGCCTGGACCGCCAGATCGATATGCAGCATCGCCAGCCGACCGTGCGCGAGCGGCAGCGCACCGCGCAGCGCGGTGCTGCCGGGCACGGTTTCGATCAGCGATATCAGTGCGGTACGCACGTCATGGAGCTCCAGATGAACGGGAGCGGCCCTCTTATCGGTTGGGCACGGGGATGCCAACCAGCTGCGGCGCAGCCGAAGGTGCAATGCGCAAGTTTACAGGTCGGAGGCCGGGATCTCGCCGAAGTCGCGCATCGCGGCGGCCAGTTCGCGCAAGACCACGGGATCGCCCGGCGCACCCTCGAGCGCCTGGTCGGCCAGATCGACAATGCCCTGCACACCGAAACTGGCGGCCAGGCTCTTGAGCCGCAGCGCCGCGAAATGCCAGTTGGCATCGCACCGCGCCCGGCCCAGAAGGTCGATCTGCCGTGCGGCGCTCTCGATAAAGGCACCGCGCAGCTCAGCGACCAGATCGGGATCGCTGCCGACAGCGGCGGCCAGCGCCGCGTTCAAAGCTCCGGATTCATATGCCATGGAGCATCGGAATAGACCAACCGCCTTAACTTTCAGTTTCTGGCCGGGCAAAATCTGTTAAGCATGTCGGCATGGGTGAGGGGAAGAAGATCATCGACCTGCGGCATGGCCGCAGCGAAGAAAATCCTGCGGCGCAGGAGCCGGTTCCGGACATGGCGGCACCGACCAATATGGCGCGTGCGGGAGCCGAAGAGCCGCGCGATTCGCACGCGCCCTGGGCGAGCGACGAGGAAGTGCCTGTGGCCGCGCCGGTGATCGGACGGTGGGGCTGGGCCGCGCTGGCGCTGGGCGTTGCCTGGACGGCGGCATTCGTCTGGGCGTCGTTGCCGATGTGGCTCGCGATGATGACCCCCGAACTGGCGATGCAGGCGATCGCACAATGGGCAATGCCGGTAGCACTGATCGCCGCGCTCTATCTGGTCATGCAGCGCAACAGCCACAGCGAAGCGCGCCGTTTCGCGCAGCTTGCCGGGTCGTTGCGGGCGGAGAGCAGCCTGCTGGAAACCCGGCTGGCGCACGTCAATGCCGAGCTGTCGCTGGCGCGCGAGTTCCTTGCCAATCAGAGCCTCGAGCTCGAATCGCTCGGGCGGGTTTCGAGCGACCGGCTGCGCAGCTTTGCCGAGGAACTGCGCGCGACCATCCAGGCCAGCGACACCGGGATGCGCGCGATCGGCGAGGTCAGCGCGGCCGCGCAGGGCAATATGGAAAAGCTGCGCAACCATCTGCCGGTAATTGCCAATTCGGCCAAGGATGTGACCAATCAGATCGGCAATGCCGGGCGCACGGCGCAAGGCCAGGTCGAAAGCATGATCGCCGCGTTCCAGAAGCTGAACGAATTCGGCCAGGCGGCCAGCGCCCAGATCGGCACTCTGGTGCAGCAATCGGATGCCGCGACGGCCCGGCTTGCTCAGTCGGTCGAAACCAGCGGTGCCGCGCTCACCGGCCATGTCGCCGAGGCAAGCGAGCAGATGGACCGCGCGATCGAAACGGTCGCCAGCCGCCTGGCCAACACGCGCAGCAATCTCGATCGGACGGCAGAGACCCAGGCCGAACAGCTGCACGCACATGTCACCGAGCTCGAACGTTCGCTCGCAACCCTGGCCGAAGCGATGACGGAGCGCGCCGCGCGCAGTCGCCAGGACATGCGTGCCGCTGCCGGGGATCTGGAGCTGACGCTGGGCACGCTGGCAACGTCTGCTGGCGAGAGCGAAGCCACGATCCGCCATATCATTGCCGCCGCCGATGCGCAGATCGGCAATGCCGAGCGCCGCCTGCAGGCGATGGACGAACATAGCAGCGAGGCGCTCGCCCGTCTGGCCTTTGCCCTCTCGGCGCTCGATGCCAATGTTGAGAGCCTGTCCGAGAAACTGGCTGCAGGCAGCGGACATGCCGAGATTTTCGATAGCAAGTCGCAGCGCGTTCGCACGCTGCTCGAGTCGATCGAGCGGCAGGCGGAAGTGACGATTCCCGCTGCCCTGGATGAACTCGATCACAAGACCGGCACGAGCGAACAGGGCGTAACTAGCCTGCGCGCGCATGTTTCGCAGGTCGATGACGAGATGATCCGGCTGGGCTCGATCCTCGGCAATTTCGAGCAGCGCATAGCTGAACAATCGGCCGAGATCGCCAGACTGTCCGGAAGCAGCGAGGCTGGCTGGCGCGAGCGGGCCGACGATATCGGCGCGCTGATTGCGGCCATGCGCGCCGCGCGCGACGATATCGACCAGATCAACGAAACTTCGGCGATCAAGCTGGTCGAAACGATGCGCGATGTTCATCGCGAAGCGCAGGCGGCTGCCGACGAGGCGCGCAGGGCCATGGACCGCGCAATTGCAGGCGCGACCGACAAGCTGGGTCAGGACAGTGCCGCAGCGCTCGAAAAGGTGCTGCGCGGCAAGGCGGAAGAGCTGGTCGGCAAGCTGGAGAGCGCGATCAACCGTGCGGTCGGCGCTACCAGCGATGCCAGCCTGCATCTCAGGGACCAGCTGGCACGGGTCGACGATCTTGCCACGCATCTCGAGCGCCGCGTTGCCGATGCGCGCGAACTGGCCGAAGAGCGCACCGACAATGATTTTGCGCGGCGGCTGGCGCTGCTCACCGAATCGCTCAATTCCACCGCGATCGATGTCGACAAGATCCTCTCTGCCGAGGTCAGCGATACGGCCTGGTCGGCCTATCTGCGCGGCGATCGCGGCGTGTTCACGCGGCGTGCCGTCCGACTGATCGACAATGGCGAGGCGAAGGATATCGCGTCCGCCTATGAGAACGACCCCGAATTTTTCGAGCTGGTGAACCGCTATATCCACGATTTCGAGAGCATGCTGCGCACCGTGCTGTCCACCCGCGACGGCGGCGTGATGGGGGTCACGCTGCTGTCGTCGGAAACGGGCAAGCTTTACGTCGCGCTGGCCCAGGCGATCGAGCGACTGCGCAACTGACCACGCCGGTCAGTTGCGCTTCGTCGCGCTGACCTCCTGCACCGGCGGCGCATTTTCCCAGCCGCCACCCAGGGCTCGGAACAGCGAGACCTCGGCCTCTGCGCGCGCCGCGGCGGCCGACCCGCTGGAAGCGCGCGCCGCCAGAAGATTGCGTTCCACCTCCAGCAGTTGCAGCGCATTGTCGCGACCCGCTCTGAACCGGATTCGCGTTATCCGCGCGACCTCCTCGGCGGCCTTGGCCGCATCGCGCAGGCTGGCTTCCTGCTCGATGGCGGCCTTGAGCCGCGCGAGCGCCTGTTCGGTCTCCTGCAGTGCGGTGAGCACCGCACCATCAAAGGCCGCCAATCGGGCATCGGCCTGCGCCGAGGCCGCATTGACCCGCGCGCGTGCCGCGCCATCGATCGGCAGCGACCATGAGATCAACGGGCCCAGGCTGAAGCCGATATTGTTCGATTCGCCCAGCGCGCTCGGGCTGGTTCCGCCAATGGTCAGCGAGCCAGCCAGCCGGATCGAGGGATAGAGCGCGGCGGTCGCCACGCCGACCCTCGCCGTATCTGCCGCGAGCCTGGCTTCGGCCGCGCGGACGTCGGGACGCCGCGCGAGCAGGGCAGCGCCGTCGCCGATCGGGATCGCGTTGTCGAGCCGTGGCGGCGTGGTGCAGGCCGCTGCGGCGGCATCAATACTGGCCGGCGTATCGCCGGTCAGCGTGGCGAGCGCATAAAGCGCTGCCCGCTGTTCCGCCTCGAACTGCGGTACCTGGGCCTGGGCCTGGGCGACGAGCAGTTCGGCATTGGCAACATCGCGCCGCTGTCCGCGGCCTGCGGCGAACAGCCGCTGGTTGAGATCGAGCGTCCTTTGCTGCGTGGCGAGCGATTCACGGGCGATGTCAGCCTGCAAGCGACTCGAGCAGGCCAGGGCATAGTTGCGCGCGACCTCCGCTGCCACGCTGACCCGCGCCGCATCGAGATCGGCCGCCGCGGCCAGTGCATCGCCGCGCGTCGCCTCGACCGAGCGACGGACGCCGCCGAACAGGTCGATCTCATAGGATGCATCGCTGCCGAGCTGATAGAAATCGAAGGTCAGCGGCTCGGGCGGGGCAAAGCCCACTCCGGCATTCTGCCCGGTACCGACCTGGTTGGTATTGGCCGAGGCGCTGGTACTCAGGCTGGGGAACAGCCGTCCGCGGGCCTCGCGGATCAGCGCGCGCGCACGGCGCAGATTGGCGCTGGCCTCGCGCACATCGGTATTGCGCTCGAGCGCCTTGCTGACCAGCGCATCGAGCGCCGGGTCCTGATACAGCCTCCACCAGCCTTCGGGCAGCGGCGTGGCGGCAAAGCGCGGATCACCGCCTTCGGCAAAGCCCTGTGCAGCGCTGGCAGGCGTGGTCGGTCGCTCGAAATCGGGGCCGACGGTGCACGCAGCGAGCGTGGCGCTGAGGGCTGCGGCGGCGAGCAGACGGAATTTCAAGGTCATGGCTGGTTGCCCTCCAGAACGGGCTGGCTTGGGGCGGGCGGGGGCGGATCATCCTTGCGGCGGCGGCGCGACCACGCCTTGATCCGCTCCTCGAGCGTCCGCACCATCACATAGAAGGCGGGGGTGAACAGCAGGCCGAAGATCGTCACGCCGATCATGCCGAAGAACACCGCGATGCCTAGCGCCTGGCGCATTTCCGCCCCCGGCCCCGACGAGATCACCAGCGGCAGCACACCCAGAATGAACGCGAGCGACGTCATCAGGATCGGGCGGAGGCGCTGGGCGGCGGCATGGCGCGCTGCCTCCAGCACCGACTGGCCATGATCCTCATTATGCTTGGCGAACTCGACGATCAGGATCGCGTTCTTTGCCGCCAGACCGATCAGCACGACCAGCCCGATCTGCGTAAGGATATTGTTGTCGCGCCCCATCAGGTTCACGCCGAGGATCGCGGCGAGCAGGCACATCGGCACGATCAGGATCACCGCCAGCGGCAGCACCAGGCTTTCATATTGCGCGGCGAGCAGCAGGAAGACGAAGATCACGCCCAACGCGAAGACAAGGGTCCCGGTACTTCCGGCGGCGCGCTGCTGATAGGCGATTTCGGTCCATTCATAGTCGAAGCCCTGCGGCAGCACGCGCTGCGCCAGCTTCTCCATCGCATCGAGCGATTGGCCGCTCGAATAGCCGGGCAAGGTGTCGCCCTGCAGCTCCGCCGCGCGGTACAGATTGTAGCGCACCACGCGATAGGCCCCCGAATCGTTACGCAGGCTCATCACCGCATCGAGTGGCACCATCTGCCCCGTGGACGAGCGCGTGCGCAGCCGTCCGATATCCGAGACATCGTCGCGATAGGGGGCATCGGCCTGCGCGGTCACCCGGAAGGTGCGGCCCAGGAAGTTGAAGTCGTTGATATAGCTCGAGCCGAGATAGGTGCCGAGCGTCGAGAAGATATTCTCCACCGGAACGCCCAGCTGTTCGGCGCGCGCGCGGTCGATATCCGCGAAGAGCCGCGGCGTGCGGGTATTGAACGTGGTGAACGCGCCGGCAATGCCCTCGGTCTGGTTGGCCCCGCCCATCATGGCGAAGGCCGCCCCTTCCAGAGCCTGCAAGCCAGCATTGCCGCGATCCTCGATGATCATCTTGAAGCCGCCGCCGGTACCCAGCCCGGAGACCGGGGGCGGGGCGATCACCAGGATGTTGCCCGCGGTGATCTGCGCCATCGCACCGAACAGCTCGCCTGCGACCTCGGTCGCGCCGATGCGCGTGCCCGCCGGCTTCAGCGTGATGAAGATCGCGCCGGCATTGGGCGCATTGGTGAAGGTCGCGCCGTCAAAGCCGGCAAAGGCAATGGTGCTGACGACATTCGGGTTCTTCAGCGCCAGCGCCTGCGCTTCCTCGAGCGTCGCGGTGGTGCGCTGGAGCGAGGCGCCCGGCGGCATCTGCACCACGCCGATCAGATAGCCCTGATCCTGCGCGGGAATGAAGCCCGCAGGGGTGGCGGCAAAGCGCCATCCCGCCACCGCGATCAGCGCGAGATAGGCGAGCCCCATGAACATCAGGCTGCGGATCGTGCGCGCGGTAAGGCGGCCATAGCGCTCTGACAGCTTGGCAAAGCCGCGGTTGAAGCCGCGTGCAAAGCGCGCGCCCCATCCGCGCCATCCGGCGGGAATGTCCTTGTCCTCGTGGCTGCGCGGACGCAACAGCAGCGCGGCCAGCGCCGGCGACAGCGTCAGCGACACGAATGCCGAGAAAGCCGTCGCACCCGCGATGGTGACCGCAAACTGCTGATAGAAGGCGCCCGAAATGCCCGGGATGAAGGCGGTCGGAATGAACACGCCGCACAGCACCAAGGCAATCGCGATCAGCGCGCCCGAAACCTCGTCCATCGTCTTGTGCGCCGCATCGAGCGGGCTCAGCCCCTCTTCCTCCATCAGGCGCTCGACATTTTCGACCACCACGATCGCGTCGTCGACGACGATGCCGATCGCCAGCACCATGCCGAACAGCGAAAGCGAGTTCAGCGAGAAGCCCAAGGCCGCCAGCACCGCGATCGCACCCGCGAGCGCAATCGGGATGGCGATGATCGGGATGATCGCCGCGCGCCAGCTCTGCAGGAACAGCAGAACGACGATGGCGACGAGGATGATCGCCTCGACCAGCGTGTCCTGCACCGCTGCGATCGACGCCTCGACATAGCTCGTCGGGTTATAGGGGATGCTGTACGCCATGCCCGGCGGGAAATTGCCTTCGGCGCGTTTGAGTTCATCCTCGACCGCCTTGGCGACGGTCAGGGCATTCGACCCGGGCAGCTGCGAGATGGCGAGCGCCACCGTCGGCTTGCCGCTGGCAAAGGCGTTGACGCTGTAATCCTGCGCGCCCAGTTCGATCCGCGCGACATCGGCAAGCCGCGTGAGCGCCAGGCCGTCGCGCTTGATCACGATCTGGCCGAACTCCTCGGGCGTGCTCAGCCGTCCCTGGGTCTGCACGCCCAGCTGGAACGCGGTGCCGCCGCTGTTGAACGGCGGCTGGCCGATCGAGCCTGCCGATACCTGCGCGTTCTGCGCGCGGATCTTGCCGACGATCTCGTCCACGGTAAGGTTGCGGCTGGCCGCAAGCTCGGGATCGATCCACACGCGCATGTTGTAATCGCGCCCGCCAAACAGCCTGGCCGAGCCGACGCCCTCGATGCGCGAGATGCGGTCGATGATCTGCAGCGTCGCATAATTGCTGATATAGGGCTGGCTCAGCGAGCCATCGGGCGAGTAGAAATTCGCGACCATCAGCAGGTCGGGCGAGTTCTTGCGCACGGTGACGCCAATCTGGCGCACCTCCTGCGGCAGGCGCGGTTCGGCGCTGCTGACGCGGTTCTGCACCAGCACCTGCGCCTGGTCGACATCGGTGCCCTGGGCAAAGGTGACGGTGATCGCCAGGTTGCCATCACCGGTCGAGGACGAGGACATGTACAGCATGTCCTCGACGCCGTTGATCGACTCCTCGAGCGGCGCGGCGACGACATCGGCAATGGTTTCGGCGCTGGCGCCCGGGAAGCTCGCGCTCACCACCACCGTGGGCGGCGCGATCTCGGGATATTGCGATACCGGCAGCGTCGGATAGGCGACCACACCGAAAATGACGATCAGGATCGACAGGACCGCCGCGAAGATCGGGCGGTCGATGCAGAAATGGGCGATGCGCATGGCTTAGCTCGCCGTTGCCTGGGCGGGGGCGGGGGTGGAAATGGGCTGCGCGATCGGTGCGTCATCCCTGGCGCGTGCCTTGATCTGGCCCTTGCGCGGGGTCACCACCATGCCTGGCTGCATCCGGGTGAGGCCGTCGATGACGATCCGCTCGGTCGGCGCGATGCCTTCGCGGATCACGCGCAACCCTTCCACCATGGGTCCGGTCTGGACCGGGCGCGGAGCGACCTTGTTGTCCTTGCCCAGAACGAAGACCAGCTTGCGCGTCTGATCGGTGATGATCGCCTCGTCGGGCACCAGCAACGCCTTGTACGTGCCCGAGCCCAGCAATCGCGCGCGCCCGAACATGCCCGGGACCAGGAAACCGTTGGGATTGTCCACCATCGCATAGGCGGTGATCGTGCCGGTATCGGGGCTGATGCCGTTGTTGAGGAACGCCATGCGACCGCGCCAGCGGAAGCTGGGCTCGTCGGCGAGCTGGATTTCGACCGGATTGGGCGCATAGCGCGAACTGCGCCGCTCGCCGCCTGCATCCTGGCGGATATATTTGAGGTAGAAGGCCTCGGCACCATCGAAGCTGAACCGGATCGGGTTGATGCGGACGATGCGCGTCAGCTCGGTCTGCCCGGCAGTGACGAAATCGCCGACATCGACCATCCGGTTCGAGGTGCGGCCCGAGATGGGAGCACGCACTTCGGTAAAGGAAAGATCGAGCTGGGCCTGCTGTCGCCGCGCCTGTGCAGCGGCCAATGATGCCTGAGCGCTGCGCAGATTGGCGGCGAGCGTATCGGCTTCTTCCCTGCTGATGGCATCGAAGCCGACAAGCTCGCGACCCCGCGTGGCCTGCGCCCGAGCATTGGCGAGAGCGGCACGCGCGCTGGCGACGCTCGCTTCAGCCTCGGCCAGCGCAGCGCGGAAGGGTCGTTGATCGATCACGAAGAGCAACTGTCCCTTGCCGACATCGCCGCCATCGCGAAATGCGACGCGCGAGATCGGCCCGGAGACCCGAGCGACCAGCTGGACATCCTCATCCGCCGTGAAGCGACCGATATATTCGTCCCAATCGACGACCTCGCGCTGCAACGGCACGGCGACGGTCGCGGCGGGCGGCGGGGGCGGCGTGGGTGGCTCGGACGAACAAGCGCTGACGAGCAGCGCGAAGGCTGCCGCGAAGAGCGCGCATCTGGGGGGGACGCGCATCAGTGACTCCGGATTTTGATATTGCACCGCAACATCGTGGCGGAAACGTAACGGAAGGTCCAGAGAAAAAAGTTGCAATTAACAACTAATCTATGTTTGTTTTTTGCAACTCATCTGGCGCAACCCGCAAATGCGAGGATTGTTCCACAATCGTGGTCAGGTTGTAGCGGACCAGGCCGAGCGCGCTCCCTTGCAAGGTTGTAGTGCGGTGTCGCGCACCCTATCTGACGCGGAAGTTCACGATGAAGGGGGAATGCCTGATGTTGTACCATGATGCCGAGGATGACGGCGATCTGACGGAAAAGGGCAAGATACCCGTTCCCCAGGACGTTCAGCAGGCCATAGTCACATTGCTGCGCTGGACCGGCGACGATCCCGAGCGCGAAGGCTTGCGCGATACGCCGCTGCGCGTCGCACGGGCGTGGAAGGAATATTGCTCGGGCTATGGCGACGATCCGAGCGTGCATCTCAGCCGCACGTTCGAGGAGGTCGGTGGTTATGACGAGCTGGTGCTGCTCAAGGACATTCCGTTCCAGTCGCACTGCGAGCACCATATGGCGCCGATTATCGGCAAGGCCTCGATCGCCTATATGCCCAGGGATCGCGTGGTGGGCATTTCCAAGCTGGCGCGCGTGCTGCACGGCTATGCCAGGCGGCTGCAGGTACAGGAGCGTCTGACCGCAGAAGTCGCCGCCTGCATCTGGGAGCATCTGCAGCCGCATGGCGTGGCGGTGGTGATCGAGGCGAGCCACAGCTGCATGACCGCGCGCGGCGTCCGCACCCCGGGTGTCGGCATGATCACCAGTCGCCTTCTCGGCTGCTTCCTGGATGACCATCGCTCGCGCAAGGAAGTGATGGGCCTGATGGGCTATTGAGGCCCGAATAGCCCTCTCCCTGCCAGGGGAGAGGGCATTCAGCAAAGTTCAAAGCTGCTCGAGCATGTAATCCGCGCTGCTGACCTTGAAGTCGCCCGGCTCTTCGACGAACAGCTTGTCGACCACGCCGTCCTTGACGACCATGGCGAACCGCTGGCCGCGCTTGCCCATGCCGAAGCCGGTGCCGTCCATGGTGAGGCCCAGAGCCTCGACGAAATCGCCATTGCCATCCGCGAGCATCGCGATCGAATCGGCATTGGCTGACTTGCCCCAGGCGCCCATCACGAACGCATCGTTCACGGCGGTACAGGCGATCTCGTCGACCCCCTTGGCCTTGAGCGCATCGGCCTTTTCGACAAAGCCGGGAAGGTGACGGGCCGAACAGGTCGGCGTGAACGCACCGGGGACCGAGAACAGCGCGACGGTCTTGCCCGCGAAGAAATCCTTCGCCTCGACCTGCTGCGGCCCTTCGGCGGTCGCGCGGACGAACTTGGTGTTGGGGATGGTGTCGCCGACGTTGATCATGGCATTCGTCTCCTGCTGGATATTGGAACCGGGCTGCATGTTGTCCCGTCGCCAGCGCATTGCAAGAGCCCATCGCCGAGCCTGCCCCAATTCCCGATTGTTGGTCTTGGTCGAGGCATATAAAGGAATCTTTATATTTGCCTGTCAGGCCGAGTCTGGCTATGGGAGCCGGAGTTTCCGATCGCCCCCTTGGCCATTCGGACAGACATTCAGGAGATATTGCGTGGCCAGTGCCCCGACCCTCGACCGCAACGATTATGTCGTTGCCGACCTTTCGCTCGCCGATTTCGGCCGCAAGGAAATCGCGATCGCCGAAACCGAAATGCCCGGCCTGATGGCGATCCGCGAAGAATATCGCGCCGCCCAGCCGCTCAAGGGTGCCAAGATCACCGGATCGCTGCACATGACCATCCAGACCGCCGTGCTCATCGAGACGCTGGTCGCGCTGGGTGCCGAAGTCCGCTGGGCAACCTGCAACATCTATTCGACCCAGGATCACGCCGCTGCCGCGATCGCCGCGCAGGGCATCCCCGTGTTCGCCATCAAGGGCGAGACGCTGGAAGAATATTGGGAATATGTCGATCGCATTTTCGATTGGGGCGCCGAAGAAGGCACCACCTGCAACATGATCCTCGACGATGGCGGCGATGCCACCATGTACGCGCTGTGGGGCGCGCGCGTGGAAGCGGGTGAAGAGCTGTTCACCCCGACCAACGAGGAAGAAGAGTGCTTCGTCAAGGTGCTGAAGCGCCGCCTGGCCCAGACCCCCGGCTACCTCACCAAGACCGTCCAGAATATCAAGGGCGTGTCGGAAGAAACCACCACCGGCGTGCACCGCCTGTATGACCTCGCCAAGAAGGGCAAGCTGCCGTTCCCCGCGATCAACGTCAACGACAGCGTCACCAAGTCGAAGTTCGACAACAAGTACGGCTGCAAGGAATCGCTGGTCGACGGCATCCGTCGCGGTACCGATGTGATGATGGCCGGCAAGGTCGCCGTCGTGTGCGGCTATGGCGATGTGGGCAAGGGTTCGGCGGCTTCGCTGCAGGGCGCCGGCGCGCGCGTGATCGTCACCGAAATTGACCCGATCTGCGCGCTCCAGGCGGCGATGGACGGTTTTGCCGTGCAGACGCTGGAAGACGTCGTGTCGACCGCCGACATCTTCGTCACCACCACCGGCAACAAGGACGTCATCACGCTCGATCACATGCGCGCGATGAAGGACATGGCGATCGTCGGCAACATTGGTCACTTCGACAACGAGATCCAGGTTGGTGCGCTCGAGAACATGAAGTGGACCGAGATCAAGCCGCAAGTCGATATGGTCGAATTCCCCGATGGCAAGCGCATCATCATGCTGTCCAAGGGCCGTCTGCTCAACCTCGGCAACGCCACCGGCCATCCCAGCTTCGTGATGTCGGCCAGCTTCACCAACCAGGTGCTGGCACAGATCGAACTGTTCAGCGGCGCCAACAAGTACGAGAACCAGGTCTATGTGCTGCCCAAGCACCTCGACGAGAAGGTCGCCCGTCTGCACCTCGCCAAGCTGGGCGTGAAGCTGACCGAACTGACCAAGGAACAGGCAGCCTATATCGACGTGCCGCTGACCGGTCCGTTCAAGAAGGACGAATATCGCTACTGATCCGCTGCGTTCCGGATCTGCCGGAACCAGGACAGATAAGGGCCCGCTCCGCACCACGCGGGGCGGGCCTTTTGCATGGGCGACAATCGCCCTCGGGCCGATTTCCGTTAACGCGCAAGCCCCCGCGCGCTATAGGCCAGCGAGAATCGCCCCCTTGCTGAGGAGCCAGCCCATGAAATTCTTCGTCGACACCGCAGACACCGCCGAAATCGCCGATCTCGCCGCGACCGGCCTGCTCGATGGCGTCACCACCAACCCGTCGCTGATCGCCAAGTCGGGCCGTGATTTTCTCGAAGTGACGAAGGAAATCTGCGCGCTGGTCGAAGGCCCGGTTTCGGCAGAGGTGGTCGCGCTCGACCATGAGACGATGATGAAAGAGGCCGAGATCCTGCGCAAGATCGCCGACAATGTCGCGATCAAAGTGCCGCTGACGCTCGACGGCCTCAAGACCTGCAAGAAGCTGACCGACGACGGCACGATGGTCAACGTGACCTTGTGCTTCTCGGCCAACCAGGCGCTGCTCGCGGCCAAGGCGGGCGCGACCTTCATCTCGCCGTTCGTCGGCCGTCATGACGATAACGGCTTCGACGGCATGGCGCTGATCGAGGACATCCGCCTGATTTACGACAATTACGCCTTCGACACCGAAATCCTGGTCGCCTCGATCCGCCACCCGATCCACGTCCTCGAATCCGCCCGCATCGGCGCGGACGTCGCCACCATGCCGCCGAGCGTGATCCGCGGCCTGTTCAAGCACGTGCTGACCGACAAGGGCATCGAGGGCTTCATGGCCGACTGGGCGAAGACGGGGCAGTCGATCGGGTAATGGTCGCTTTCGGCAGGGCCACTGATTGTTGAATCTTTGCTCTTGGTGTATGGATGATGCCATGACCAAGCGCTCCAACGCATTGCCGGAAGAAGCCGTACGCTGGAATCTGTCGGTTTCGAGCGACACAGATAGCGCTCTGCGCAAATGGCTGGCTGGTAAGGGTGCGAAGCGCGGAGACCTGTCACGCTTTGTCGAAGATGCGGTGAACCGTCAGGTTTTGCGAGAAATGATCAACGACATCCATGCACGCAACGCTCATCTGCGCGCAGCCGATGTCGAGCAGGTGATTGAAAACGAGATGCGGGACGTCCGTGCGAATTTTTGGCCGGATCAGCGCAGCTAGGGCATGCGCGTGGTGCTGGACACGAACGTCCTGCTCAGCGGCGTCATTTCACCCAATGGCATTCCAGCGATATTGATCCAAGCATGGATTGATAATCGATACACACTGGTCAGTCATGCACTTCAGTTTGCCGAGTTCCGCGAGGTAAGCAGACGCGAAAAGATCAAAGCACTGGTCAAACCCCATGAGGCAGGACGCTTGCTTAACCGCATAACCTCGCTTGCCGAAATTCCCGTCCGGCTTCCCCCGGTTCAACGCTCCCGCGACGCCCGGGACGATTTTCTTCTGGCTCTATGTGAGGCAGGGGCTGCCGATCGGCTGGTAACAGGGGACAAGGACGACTTACTTGTCCTGCGCCGCCACCAACGTACCACCATATTGGGAGCCGCCGAATTTGCGATGGAACTGGGGTTACGATAGCTAATCAATCTGCAAAGCTCTTCGGTGCAGGCGACGCGACCGTCAGCGTGCCCGCGCCCACCTGCTGCACTTCGAGCAGACGCTCCGCAACACCCGCACGGTTGAAGCGGAACGCGCCGTCCAGGCCGATAAAGCCGCCTTCGTCGCGCAGGCGGTCCATCGGGAAGGGGGTGCCGGGCTTCCAGTCGCGGGCGATGCGGGTGGTGAGCAGCACGCTGTCATAGCCGAGCGTTGAGAGGCGGAAGGGATCGGTGCCGAATTGCGCGCGGTATTTCGCGGCATATTGGCGGTAAAGGCCGTCCGAGACGCTGGCGAACCACGCGCCGCGCATCGCGGCCGACGAAGGCAGGGCGCGTTCGGTGTTCCACAATTCCGTACCCAGGATGCGCGCATCGGTCCCGCCATTGGCGCGGATCAGCGGTACGATGCGGATCGCGGCCGCGCCGCTATCGGCGATCAGGATCGCTTCATAGGCGGTGTCGCCCTGCATCTTCTTCAGCGCAGCGGTAATCGCGGCATTGCCCGCGCCATAGCTCTGCATCGACACGACCGTGCCGCCCGCAGCCTTGACCGAGGCGAGCATGGCGGATGAGGCGCGCTGGCCATAGGTGCCGGCGGGGACGAGCGCGGCAAAGCGGGTGATGCCCTGCGACCGGGCATGGCGCACGACGCGGTCGATCGACTGGGCGGGCACATAGCCCATGACGAAGACGTTGTTGCCAGCGATGCCGACATCGTTCGAATAGCTGATGATCGGCACGCGCGCGGCATTGGCGGCGGCGGCGATGGCGACGACGTCGTCGCCCAGCAGCGGGCCGAGGATCAGGCGGTTGCCATCGGCGATCGCGCGCTGCGCGGCGGCCTGCGCGCCGAGCGCGGTGTCATAGCTGGTGATGCGGATGTTGCTGGCCTTGGTGTCCATCAGCGCGAGCGTCGTGGCATTGGCGATCGACTTGCCGACCGCGGCGTCCTTGCCCGACAGCGGCAGCAGAAGGGCGATACGATGGCGCGTTTCGTCGGTCGGCAGCACGCCGGTGATCTTGCCGTCATCGGGCTTGGTCACAGGCTTGTCCGGCTGCTGGCTGGGCGTCGGCGGCGGGGCGGTCTTGGGTACCATCGTCTGGCACGCCGCCAAAGCCATCGACCCCAGCACCAGCATGAGAATGGCCTGCCATTTGCGATAAAACTGTTTCACTGCTTGTCGCTCCCGCCCTGCCGGTCCATGAACATCCGCGTGATTCATGATCCCGAACCCGGCCTGTATATCGTTGCGACCCCAATCGGCAACCTTGGTGATCTTTCGGAACGCGCCCGGCAGGTGCTGGAACAGGCCGATCTGATCGCGTGCGAGGACAGCCGGGTCACGGGCGGCCTGCTCCATCATCTCGGCTTCAAGCGCCCTCTCATACGGTATGACGACCATGCCCGCGCATCGGATCGCGAGCGGCTGATTTCCGCGGCATTACAAGGGCCTGTCGCGCTGGTCAGCGATGCGGGCACGCCGCTGATCTCCGACCCCGGTTACAAGCTGGTGCGCGAGGCACGCGCGGCAGGGGTGGCGATCCATTCGGTGCCGGGACCGTCGGCGGTGATCGTCGCGCTGACCCTGGCGGGGCTGCCCACCGACAGATTTTACTTCCACGGCTTCCTGCCCAACAAGGCAGGCGCGCGCGACCGCGAAATTGCGGCGCTGTCGACAATCCCTGCGACCCTGGTCTTCTACGAAAGCGCCAAGCGGCTCGCGGCGTGTCTCGCAGCACTGCACGCGGGGCTCGGTAACCGCGAGGCGGCGGTGGTGCGCGAGATCAGCAAGAAATTCGAGGAAACCCGCACCGGTACGCTTGCCGAGCTGGCCGAAAGCTATGCCGATGCAGCGCCCAAGGGCGAGATCGTGATCGTCGTCGGCCCGCCACTGGAGGATGAAGTCGAGGCGGACGAGGATGAGGTCGAAACCGCGTTGAAACTGGCGCTCGCCGCCATGCCCCCGGGCAAGGCCGCAGGTGAGGTCGCAAAGCGCTTCGGGCTCGATCGCAAGGCGCTCTATGCGCGGATCATGGCCGAGCGCGATGGCTGAAGCGCGGCGCAAGCAGGCCGAGGCGGCGGGACGGCGCGCCGAGACGCTCGCGGCCTGGTGGCTGCGGCTCAAGGGCTGGCGCATCCTGGCCCATCGCGTGCGCACCCCCTTTGGCGAGGTCGATCTGGTGGCGCGGCGCGGGCGCATCGTCGCCTTTGTCGAGGTCAAGCACCGCCAGAGCCTGCGCGAGCTCGACGAGGCGATCGATCATCACCGCCTGCGCCGCGTCGCTGCCGCCGCCGAGGCGCTGATGCCGCGCTTCGTGCGCGACGGCCAGGATGCACGCATCGACGTGATCCTGCTTGCGCCGGGGCGCTTGCCGCGCCATCTGACGCACGTCTGGCAGGGTGACTGACCGCCGCTGCCCCTCTTTCTGGTTCGAACAAAGGCTTTTCCCCCATGAAAATCGCGGTGCAGATGGACCCGATGCCCGGCATCAACATCAAGGGTGACAGCAGCTTCGCGCTGATGCTGGCGGCACAGGCGCGCGGCTACACGCTCTATCATTATGACGTCGCGACGCTCAGCTACGAGGCGGGCCAGATCACGTGCCACGCGCATCCGGTGACGGTGCGCAACGTTCCGGGCGATCATTACAGCTTCGGCGATCCGGTGCGGCTCGATCTCGGCGAGGATGTCGATGTCGTGCTGATGCGGCAGGATCCTCCCTTCGATGTCGGCTATATCACCGCGACGCACATTCTCGAGCGCCTGAAGGGCCGCACCCTCGTGGTCAACGACCCCGCATCGGTGCGCAATGCGCCCGAAAAGGTCTATGTGCTCGATTTCGAGCGCTTCATGCCGCCGACGCTGATCACCCGATCGCTCGACGAGGTGAAGCGCTTCCAGGCGAAGCACGGCGCGATCGTGGTCAAGCCGCTGCACGGCAATGGCGGCAAGGCGGTGTTCCTGATCGGCGAGGATGGCGCGAACCTCTCCGCCCTGGTCGAGCTGTTCGGCCAGATCTGGCGCGAGCCGTTCATGGTCCAGCCCTTCCTTCCCGAAGTCGCACAGGGCGACAAACGCATCGTGCTGGTCGATGGCAAGGTCGCCGGCGCGATCAACCGCAAGCCGGGCGAGGGCGAATTCCGCTCCAACCTCGCGGTCGGCGGCTATGCCGAGGCGGCGGAGCTAACGACACGCGAGCAGGAGATCTGCGACGCCATGGGGCCCGAGCTTAAGGAACGCGGGCTGCTGTTCGTGGGTATCGATGTGATCGGGGGCCATTGGCTGACCGAGATCAACGTCACCTCGCCGACCGGCATCGTTGCGATCAGCGCGTTCAACAACAGCGATGTTGCGGGCATGATCTGGGACGCGATCGAGGCGCGGCTGGAGAACAAGGCATGAGCGATTTCGTCATCGATCTGGTCGCGCGCGGCGGATATTGGGGCGTCGCGTTCCTGATGGCGCTGGAAAACGTGTTTCCGCCGATCCCTTCCGAGGTGATCATGGGCCTGGCCGGCATCGAGGCGGGCAAGGGCAACATGAACTTGTGGCTGGTGATCTTCGCAGGCACCATCGGATCGGTCGCCGGCAATTATTTCTGGTATGCCATCGGCCGCGCGTTCGGGCTCAAGCGGCTGGATCATTTCGTCGCGCGCTGGGGCCGCTGGTTCACGCTCGATCGGTATGAGATTGATCGATTTACCACGCTGTTTCACCGCTATGGCGGCGCGACCATGTTCTTCGCGCGCATGATCCCGACGGTGCGCACGCTGATCTCGCTGCCCGCAGGGATTTTCGAGATGAGCCGCACCAAGTTCCTCGTCTGGACCTTCGCGGGTGCGGGCGTGTGGAACGTCGTGTTCGCAAGCATTGGCTATCAGCTGGGCGCACGGTTCGAGGAAATCGACAAATATACCGGCCCGGCGTCGACCGCAGTGATCGGTATCATCGTGCTGGTCTATGTGATCCGCGTGATCTTCTGGCGGCCGCATCCCGATCCCGTCCAGCAGGACTGAGCGCGATCAGGCGCGCGGATGCGCGTTCTCGTACACGTCGAGCAGATGCGCGGCATCGACCTGGGTGTAGATTTGGGTCGATGACAGGCTCGCGTGGCCGAGCAATTCCTGCAGCGAGCGCAGGTCCGCGCCGCCCGCGAGCAGATGCGTCGCAAAGCTGTGGCGCAGGGCGTGCGGCGTCGCATCCTCAGGCAGTCCGAGGAGGCGGCGCGCATTCATCATCGCGCGGCGGACCAAAGCCGGGGAAAGCGGCCCGCCGCGCGTACCCCGGAACAGCGGCTGGTCGTGCTCCAGCCCAAAGGGAACCAGCGCGGCATAATGCGCAATCGCCTCGCGAAGCTGCGGCAGCACCGGTACGACGCGCGGCTTGTTGCCCTTGCCGATGATGCGCAGCGTCTCGCCGACCGGCAAAATCTCGGCCTTCAGTCCCGCAGCCTCACTGATGCGCAAGCCCGCACCATAGAGCAGCAGCAGCACCGCCCAGTCGCGTGCCTGCACCCAGGCCGGAGCGTCGCGCGCCGCCATGCTGTCGCCCAGCGCCATGATGTCATCGGGCGCGATCGGGCGAGGGAGCGAACGCTTGAGCCTTGGCCCCTTGAGGCGGGGAGGTGCAACCTCACTACCAGCTTCGGACGCAGCAAAGGCGAGGAAGGCGCGGATCGCCGACAGTTCGCGTGCGGTGCTGCGGTTGCTCAGGCCATCGCCGCGTCTTGACGCCAGAAAGGCGCGCAGGTCCGCCGGAGTCGCGCTGGCAAGGCGGCGGTCGGTCGCAGCCTCACCCCAATGATCGCCCAGAAAATCGACCAGCCGCTCGGCGGTGGCGACATAGGCGCGCACGGTGTGCAGCGAACGGCGGCGATTGTCGGCAAGGTGCGACCGCCAGCGCTCGAGCAGGTGCGGGGGCGGGTTCGCGGTCATGCTGTCAGGCTATCAGAGCGCTTGCGGCGGCTCAATCGCAACCAGTTCAGCGAGCAGGGCATCGAGCAGCGGCATGCCTTGCTCGGTCACGGTCAGATGCGAGTCGGTCATGTGCACCAGGCCCAGCGCCGCCAGCTTTTCGGCAGCCGCCCGGTCGATCAGCGCAGCCTCTTCCACGCCCGATAGCGCGGCGATCCGGGCCAGATCGACACCTTCTGCCAGGCGCAGGCCCATCAGCAGCGCTTCCATCGCGCGCGTCTCCGCATCCAGCGGGCGCTCGACCGACAGGCCATGACCGTTGCGCGCAATCGCGCCGAGATAGTTTTCCGGCTTGCGGTGCCGCTCGGTCGCAAGGCTACCGCGCCGCCCGTGCGCGCCGGGACCGATCCCGGCATAATCGCCATAGCGCCAATAGGTGAGATTGTGGCGGCTCTGTTCGCCGGGGCGGGCGTGGTTGCTGATCTCATAGGCGAGCAGGCCGTGCGCGCTGGTCAGGCTGCGGGTCAGTTCGAACAAGTCGGCGCAATGGTCGTCATCGGCGGGAATGAGCTCGCCGCGCCGCACCAGCGTCTCGAAGCGCGTGCCGGGCTCAATGGTCAGCTGGTAGAGCGAGAGATGCCCGGTGCCGAAGCTGAGCGCGCGGCGCAGCTCGGCCTCCCATTGGCTGAGCGTCTGGCCGGGCCGGGCATAGATCAGGTCGAACGAGACGCGGCCGAAATGCTGCTGCGCGGTAGCGAGCGCGCGTACTCCCTCCTCGACGCCATGCGCACGTCCGAGAAAGCCGAGCGTCGCATCGTCGAGCGCCTGCAGGCCGAGCGACACGCGGTTGACCCCCGCGCGCGCGAGATCGACAAAGCGCGCGGCCTCGACCGAAGAGGGGTTGGCTTCGAGCGTGATCTCGATGTCCTGGCTGGCGGGCCAATGGCCGGTGGCCGCCTCGATCAGCGCCTCGACCAAGGCGGGCGGCATCAGCGACGGCGTGCCGCCACCGAAGAAGATCGAGCCGAGCCTGCGACCCGGCAGCAGCGCGGCTTCATGCGCGAGATCGGCGAGCAGGGCCGCCTGCCATTCAGGGATGTCGACGCTCTCGCGGACATGGCTGTTGAAATCGCAATAGGGGCATTTGGAGACGCAGAACGGCCAGTGGATATAGAGCGCCAGCGGCTCCGCCCGGTCATCCGCCACCGGAGACGCAGTCACGGGTTCAGCGCTCAAGACAGGCCTTGACCAGCTTGGCAAAGGCATCGGCGCGGTGGCTGATGGCGTGCTTGTGCTCGGGGTCCAGTTCCGCAAAGGTCTGCTCGAAGCCATTGGCGACGAACACCGGGTCGTAGCCGAAACCGAGCTTGCCGCGCGGTGGCCAGGTCAGCGATCCGCTGACACGGCCTTCGAACACTTCAGCATGACCATCAGGCCAGGCGAGCGCCAGGGTGCAGATGAAATAGGCGCTGCGATCGACATCGGGGCCGAGTTCGCACAGCCGCCCCTCGACCTTGCCCATGGCCATATACCAGTCGCGGCCCGGTGCGCCTTCGAACCATTGACGTTCCGCCCAGTCGGCGGTGTAGACGCCGGGCGCGCCGTCCAGCGCCGCGACGCACAGACCGCTGTCATCGGCGAGTGCGACGCAATTGGCCCCCTTGGCCGAGGCATGCGCCTTGAGCAGCGCGTTCTCGGCGAAGGTCGTACCGGTCTCTTCGGGCTCGGGCAGGCCGAGATCGCCCGCCGAGACGGGCTCGATGCCGAACGGTTCGAGCAGCGCGCGAATCTCGCGCACCTTGCCCTGGTTATGGCTGGCGATCACCAGCCTGCCGGGTTCGAGCCTGCGTGCCGCCATGACGTCAACCGACCGCCTTGCCCTGCGCTTCGAAAATCTGCGCGCAGCCCATGCGGGCGAGGCGCAGCAGGCGCAACAGCGCTTCCTCATCATAGGGCGCGCCCTCGGCGGTCGCCTGCGCTTCGGCGATATTGCCGCCCTCGATCAGCACGAAATTGGCATCGGCATCGGCATTCGAATCCTCGATATAGTCGAGGTCGAGCACCGGCGTGCCCTGGTGGATGCCGCAGCTGATCGCAGCGACCTTGGCAGTGATCGGGTCTTCCTTGATCAGCCCCTGCGCCATCAGTCCGTTGACTGCGAGGCGCAGCGCCACCCACGCGCCCGAGATCGACGCGGTGCGCGTGCCACCATCGGCCTGGATGACGTCGCAATCGACCGTGATCTGACGCTCGCCGAGCTTCTTGAGATCGACGACCGCGCGCAAGGAACGCCCGATAAGCCGCTGGATTTCCTGCGTACGGCCCGACTGCTTGCCCTTGGCCGCCTCGCGCTGGCCGCGCGTGTGCGTCGCGCGCGGCAGCATCGAATATTCCGCCGTCACCCAGCCTTCGCCCTTGCCCTTGAGCCAGGGCGGAAGGCGCTCCTCGATGCTTGCAGTCACCAGCACGCGGGTATCGCCGAAACCGATCAGGCAGCTGCCTTCGGCATGCTTGGTAAAGCCGGTTTCGATGCTGATGGTCCGCATTTCGTCGGGGGCGCGGCCGGATGGGCGCATAAGTGATTCTCCAATAGGTCGGACCCGCTGTCCGTTCCGCGCCGATAGCGGGCGGTTGGCAGATTGGAAAGCGCCAAGCCTCTTGCCAGCCGAGTGCAAAAATGGCAGGGGACGCGCCTTGCCAGCGACCATGGGCGATTAGCTCAGTTGGTAGAGCATCTCGTTTACACCGAGAGGGTCGGCAGTTCGAGCCTGTCATCGCCCACCATGGTCGGCAATGCGTTGCGCAAGGGCAACGCCGTTCGGCAAAATTCCACGAAGCCGGTTTCGTTCAGCTACCGGTCAGGCTGTGCGCCACATCACACGCGCATGTCGAGCCAGTATGTCCTCACCGTGATTCTGGGTGCAGCCCTGCCGCTGCTGCCGGTGACGTTCGTCAACCTCGATCGCAATATTCCTGCGCAGGAAGAGTGCATCGGCAAGAAGCGCGTGGCGACCATGCCGACCCGCGCCAAGAAGGAAAGCCCGCGCAAGCGCTGCCGCGTGATCGCGCCGATCCTGATGTGATGCTTAGCGCTCAACCCTTGGCGGCGAGCGTTTCTTCCATCAGCGCCGATGCGCGGGTGCCGTTCCAGTCCATCCCGCCGATCATCCGCCAGACCTCCTTGCCTTGCGCATCATACAGCACCGTCGTCGGCATCACGCCGGTCTGATAGCTAAAGCCCAGATTGTTTTCCTGATCGGTATAGGGCTGCAGGTTCTTGAAGCCTTTTTCGGCAAAGAACGGCGCGATCTTGTCCAGATTCTGCATGTCCTGCGAGATGGTCAGCACGACCAGCCGGTCCTTCTCGCGCGCGGCCAGGGCATCCAGTGTCGGCATCTCCACCACGCACGGGCCGCACCAGGTCGCCCAGAGATTGACCAGCACCGGCTTACCCTTGAACGCGGCGAGCGTGACCGTCTTGCCGTCGGGAGCCTTGAAGCTGACGTCGGGCGCGGCCTTGCCCCGCTGCGAGATATCGAGCGTGCCCGAGAGCGGCACATCGGCCCCGGCCTTTTCTGCGGTTTTTTCCGCGCCTGCGGGTTGCTCCCCGGCGGGCGATTGCCTATCGCAGCCGCCGATTGTCAGCGCGGCCAGGGCCAGCACCGGCCAGAGGCTGCGGCGCGAAAGATGGACGATAGGCATGGGAAACAACTCCAACAGCATGTGGGGCGGACGCTTCGCCGCCGGGCCATCCGACGTGATGCGGGCCATAAATGCTTCGATCCCGTTCGACAAGGCGCTGTGGCGGCAGGATATTGACGGGTCGCTGGCGCATGTCGCGATGCTGGGCGCGCAGGGCATCATTCCCGCCGAAGATGCCGAGGCGATCACGCAAGGCCTCAAGCAGATCGCGGAGGAATATGCCGCCAATGGTGTCGCCGAGGACTGGGCGCTCGAAGACATTCACATGCATGTCGAGGCGCGGCTGTCCGAGCTGATAGGGCCCGCAGCCGGGCGGCTGCATACCGCGCGCTCGCGCAATGACCAGGTCGCGACGGACTTTCGCCTGTGGGTGCGCGATGCCTGCGATGCCGCCGATGCCGCGCTGAAAGCCCTGCAGACCGCTCTGGTCGACCGCGCCGAGAGCCATGTCGACGCGATCATGCCGGGCTTCACCCATTTGCAGATCGCCCAGCCGGTGACGCTGGGCCACCATCTGCTCGCCTATTACGAGATGTTCGCGCGCGACCGCGACCGCTTCGCCAGTGCCCGCGCACGGATGAACCAGTGTCCGCTGGGTTCGGCGGCGCTCGCCGGCACGGGCTTTCCGATCGACCGCGACGCCACCGCGAAGGCGCTAGGTTTCGACCGCCCGACGGCCAATTCGCTCGATGCCGTGTCCGATCGCGATTTCGCGCTCGATTACCTGAATGCGGCCGCACAGTGCGCGCTGCATCTGTCGCGCCTGGCCGAAGAGTTCATCATCTGGGCGAGCCAGCCTTATGGTTTCGTCAAGCTGCCCGACAGCTTCTCGACCGGATCGTCGATCATGCCGCAGAAGCGCAACCCCGATGCGGCCGAGCTGGTGCGCGGCCATGCCGGGCGGATCATCGGCTGCCAGACCGCGCTGATGGTGACGATGAAGGGCCTGCCGCTCGCCTATTCCAAGGACATGCAGGACGACAAGCCGCCGGTGTTCGAATGCGAGGGCCTGCTGATGCTGAGCCTTGCCGCGATGACCGGCATGGTTGCCGAGACCGGCTTCGATACCGCCGCAATGCGCAAGGCGACCGAGCGCGGCTTTGCCACCGCGACCGACCTTGCCGACTGGCTGGTGCGTCAGGCCGGCATCCCCTTCCGCGAGGCGCATCACATTACGGGTGCGGTGGTCAAGCTGGCAGAGGGCAAGGGTGTCGCGCTCGATGCGCTCGCGCTGGACGAACTCCAGGCGATCGATCCACGCATCTCGCAAGCGGTGTATCCCGCGCTTTCGGTCGATGCCTCGGTCGCCAGCCGCAACAGCTATGGCGGCACTGCGCCCGATCAGGTAAGGCATCAGGTGGCCCGCGCCCGTGCCGCGCTGGCGGGAGAAGCATGATGCCGCGTAGCTCGATTCTGATTGCCGGTGCCGCCATTGCCGCCTTGGTTGCGCTCCCCGGCTGCGGCAGTCGGCAAAAGCTGACCACGGTCGAGGGCACGAAACCGGTGCCTCCCGCCTATGGCGCTGTCGGTGCCGCCGGACCCAACGAGCTGCTCGAGCCGAGCACCCAGGCGCGGCCAGAGCGCAACGTCGAACTGCGCCGCAAGTCCGAAGCGCGGGTCGACGATCCGTTCGATCTTCCTCCCGAATAACAGGACCGTTCCCCCCATGGATCATTTCGCACTGGTAGACGGCGAGCTGTTTGCCGAACGCGTTCCGCTGGCGCGCATTGCCGAGGAAGTCGGCACCCCGGTCTATGTCTATTCGCGCGCAACGCTCGAGCGCCATGCCGACGTGTTTCGTGAAGGCCTGGCAGGCGTGCCGCGCAAGCATCTGGCGTTCGCGGTAAAATCCAATCCCAACCTCGCGGTGCTCAAGGTGCTCGCCGGACGCGGTTATGGCGCCGATGTCGTTTCTGCAGGCGAGCTCGACCGCGCATTGGCCGCTGGCATCGCTGCGCATGACATCGTGTTCTCGGGCGTCGGCAAGACCGAGACCGAGATGCGCCATGCGCTGGCCAGGCAGATCGGCCAGTTCAACATCGAATCCGAAGAGGAAGGCCGGATGCTTGCCGAGGTGGCCGCTTCGATGGGGCTGACCGCGCAAGCGACGCTGCGCATCAATCCCGATGTCGATGCCGGCACGCATGCCAAGATCTCGACCGGCAAGGCAGATAACAAGTTCGGCGTCGGCCTGCATGTCGGGCCCGGTATCTACCAGCGGCTGTCGCAGCTCCCCGGCATCGCGCTGCGCGGCGTGGCGGTGCATATCGGCAGCCAGCTGCTCAGCCTCGATCCGCTCGAAGCCGCGTTCGGCAAGATCGGCGAGCTGGTCGCGCAACTGCGGAGCCAGGGGCATACGATCACCCATGTCGATCTGGGCGGGGGCCTGGGCGTGCCTTATCAAGCCGCGACCGAACCGCCATCGCCCGCCGATTATGGCGCGCTCGTTGCCCGTGTGACGCGCGACTGGGATGCGGTTATCCAGTTCGAACCGGGCCGGGTGATTGCTGGAAATGCCGGCGTGCTGCTCACCCGCGTGATCCGTATCAAGCCCGGCATTCGCGATCCGTTCGTGGTCGTCGATGCTGCGATGAACGACCTCGCCCGGCCCGCGCTCTACGACGCGTGGCACGATTTCGAGGCCGTGCGCCCCGATGGCACCCGGATGATGGCGAATATCGTGGGGCCGGTGTGCGAGAGCGGCGATACCTTCGCGATGGGTCGCGACATCGACACCGTCAGCGACGGCGATCTGGCAATCTTCCGCACCGCCGGAGCCTATGGCGCGACCATGGCTAGCAGCTATAACAGCCGCGGCATTGTCGCCGAGGTGCTGGTCGATGGCGACCGCTTTGCCGTCGTCGCCAACCGGATCAGCCCTGCCGAGATCATGGCGGCAGAGACCGTGCCTGACTGGCTGTGAACCAGCTCCCCATCTTCGTGAACCTGCGCGGGATGCCGGTCATCCTGCTGGGCGGTGGCGAGATGGCGGATGCCAAAAGGCGGCTGATCGAGCGGGCAGGGGGGCTGTGCGTTGGCGAGGATGATCGTGATGCCCGCATCGCCATCGTCGCCCTGGAGGATGAGGCCGAAGCGGTTGAGGCCGTCGCTCGGCTGAAGGCGCGCGGGCTGCTCGTCAACGCCGTCGATCGACCTGCATTGTGCGATTTCACCACGCCCGCGATCATCGACCGTGATCCCGTGCTGATTGGGATCGGCACCGGCGGCGCGTCGGCGGGGCTCGCCAAGGCGCTGCGTCAGCGTCTGGAAGCAATGCTGCCTGCGAGGCTGGGCGAACTTGCCAAGGCGCTCGATGCCGCCCGTGACGCCATCCGCCAGCGCTGGCCCGGAGGACCGGACCGCAGACGCGCGATCGATGCGGCGCTGGCACCGGGCGGCGCGCTCGATCCGCTGACCGATCAGAGCGACGATGCCGTAGAGCAGTGGATCGAACATGGCGGCCAAGGCGTCGCCTCCGGCGTCTATACCCTCGGCATTGCCTCGCCCGATCCCGACGATCTGACGCTGCGCCAGGTACGCCTGCTCGGAAGCGCGGATCTGGTGCTGCACCCTGCCGATATGCCCAGGGCCATCCTGTCGCGCGCCCGCGCCGATGCGGCGATGCGCGTCGATGATGGCGACTCTGAAGAGCCCGGCGTGGTCGTCAGGCTGGTTTGGGCGACGACAGCCGGAAATTCATGAAGATCGTGGCGATCGGCTTGGCGGGATCGTCCTGCCAGGCCTTGGCCTCGACATTGGCGACACGCCGCCCGATGCGCGTCACTTCGCCCAGCGCATATGTCCGCGCCTCGCGCCCGCCGCGCATGAAATTGATCGTGATGTTGACCGGCTTGATCCGCACTGCGGGTTCTTCCGCCGCCACCGTGACGCGCAGCGCGGCGATCGCGGCGATCTCCATCAGCCCGCTCATTGCGCCGCCGTGCAGAAAACCGGGCCGTCCCATGACCTGGGGACCATAATCGAACGCCATCACCGGCAGGCCCTTGTGGAGGTGATCGACGGTAATGCCCATCGTCTCTGCAAAAGGCGGCATGAAGCCGAGGATCGCGTTCATATCGGGATCGGTGCTCATCGCTCAGCCCAGAAAATTTTCGACGCGGATGAACGTGCCCGCAACATGCGCGACCGGATCATCGGGATCGCCATCATGCGCGATGCCCCGCACGAACGCCATCGACCGCGTGACCTTGTAGCATTCGCCGCGTCCGATCACGGACTTGCCCGGCGTGGCGGGGCGCATATAGTCGACGCGCAGATCGAGCGTCACCTGCGGGCGGAATTCGCCGATCGCGGTCCAGACCGACAGGCTGGTGGCATTGTCCATCAGGCTGATGATCGGGCCCGACGCGATCACTCCGCTTTGCACATCGCCGATCAGCCTTTCGGAATAGGGCAGCTCCATCTCTACCCAGCCAGTGCCATGCGCGCGATAGCGCATGCCGAGATGCCCACCATGCCCGAGCTTGCCCAATATGCCTTCGAAAGCACTGGGATCGAACCCGCCTGACATCGTCTCTGTCCTGGTCATATGCGGCGGCCGATTCGGGATGCGGCAGGGAGTGCGGAGGAAAGCTGTAACATGCGCTGCGGACTGTGCACGCTGCAGCGCCGAGGTCAATGGGTTACACATGCACCCCGCGACGCTGCAGCACCGCCAGCATGACGCCGCCGCATCTCCTGTCCAGCCTCAGCCGCCGGGATAAGCGATTGATGGGCGGCGTCACCCGGCTATAGTCGCGCTTCGCGAAGGGAGGGCGGGCCAGCATGTTCATGGCGGATTTTGATATCGGGCAGATCGGCAAGCTGATCCAGATCGCCATGGCCCCGGCCTTCCTGCTGCTGGCGACGGGCAATATCCTGCAGATGTTCGCCAATCGCCTTGCCCGCGTTGTCGACCGCGAACGGGTCCAGATGGCGGAATTTCATCGCACCCAGGGCGAGGCGCATGTCCGCGTGGTCAACGAGCTGCGGATCCTCGATCGGCGCGCGGATATCGTCAACAAGGCGATCCTGATGGGGACATTGAGCGCGATCACGGTCGGCGTGGTGATCGCGTCGATCTTCGTGCTGTCGCTCACCGGCTATCGCTTCGGGCAGATCGTCGCTGGCGGTTTCATCCTGGCGATGGCGTTCCTGATCTCGGGGCTAGTGCTGTTCGTGCTCGAGATTCGCATGGCGATGCACACCATCCGGATCGAGGAGCGGCTGCTCAAGCTCGACGGGGAATGAAAAAGGCCCCGCCATCGCTGGCAGGGCCCCTTCAGGATTTGCAATGAACTGCGGAGTTATCAGCCGCCGGTCGGGGCAGCGACCGCACCGGCTGCGGCGGCATCGTCGGCAGCGGCTTCTGCAGCCGGATCTTCGGTCGATGCTGCGCCTTCAGCTGCCGGAGCAGCTTCGGCAGCGGGGGCTGCCGGCAGCGGCAGCGGGCTGCCCGACTGGGTGTTCATCCACGCCATCAGGTTGGCGCGGTCTTCAGCCTTGCCGAGGCCCGCAAAGCTCATCTTGGTGCCGTCGGCATAGGCTTTGGGCGAGGTGAGCCACTTGTTCATTTCCTGGAAGGTCCAGGGGCCCGACTTGCTCTTCAGCGCGTCCGAATAGGCAAAGCCCGCCACCGAAGCGTGCGGCTTGCCGAGAACGCCGTAAAGATTGGGACCGATGCCGTTGGCACCACCGCTGTTGATCGAATGGCACGACGAGCACTTGGCGAAGACCTTCTCGCCCTTGGCAGGGTCGGCGCTGGCGAGCAGGGTTTCGATCGGAACTTCAGCCGCACCGCCTTCGCCTTCGGAAGAAACGACGCCTTCGATGACATAGCCCAGCTTTTCGGGACGCTCCGGCTTGTCGGCATGGAACACCTTGCCGCTGACGATCGACAGGCCAAGGGCACAAATGCCCCCCGCAAGAACCCAACCTGCAATCGTGTTTTTGCTGTCCTGCATGCCCTGTTGCCTCATCTTTGATAGCGACGCCATGCGGCCACGGCGCCCTGAAAGGTCGTCATCCGATAAGACCAGCGATCGATCACCGGCCTTTTCGCCCTGTTGAAAGACCCCGTTGCCGCGTCGCAACAGGGCCGGTCAGCCGCCCCCTCTAATCATGGTCCGTTCGCACTGCAAGCCCCGACACGCGCGATTTCGCCTTGTCGTTACTGCTGGGCCTGCCTATGCGCCGTGCCCATGCAAAGCTACCCTGAGATCGCCCGCCAGATGGTCGAGGACATGGCCCGAATCGCCTCTGCCGAACCGGAGCGGTCGATTGCCTATCAGGGCGCGCCGGGCGCCTATTCACACATTGCCGCGCGGGCCTTTGCTCCCGACTGGCACCCGCTGCCGTGCTTCTCGTTCCAGGACGCAATGGATGCGGTGAAGGACGGCCGCGCCGCGCGCGCGATCATCCCGATCGAGAACTCGCAGCACGGGCGGGTCGCGGACATTCATTTCCTGCTGCCCGAAAGCGGCCTCACCATCGTTGCCGAATATTTCCTGCCGGTGCGTCACTGCCTGCTCGCCAAGGACGACGGCCCCTATCATTCGGCCGTCAGCCACCCGCAGGCACTCGGCCAGACCCGGCACTATCTGCGGGCACGCGGGATCGAGCCGGTCAATTATCCCGATACCGCAGGCGCGGCGGCGTTTGTCGCCGAATCGAGCGAACCGGGACTGTGCGCGGTCGCCTCGCGGCTGGCGGGAGACGTGTTCGGCCTCAAGGTGGTCGACGAAGGCATCGAGGACGCCGCGCACAACATGACGCGCTTCGTCGTGCTGGCTGCGCATCGCGACGATCCGATGCCCGATGTCGCCAAGGTGATGACGACCTTCATCTTCGAGGTGAAGAACATTCCCGCCGCGTTGTTCATGGCGCTCTCGGGCTTCGCCACCAACGGCATCAACATGACCAAGCTGGAAAGCTATATCCGCGACGGCAGCTTCGCCGCAGCGGAATTTTATGCCGATATCGAGGGAATGCCCGGCCACCCCGCAGTCGATCGCGCGCTCGAAGTGCTCGGCTATCACAGCAAATGGGTGCGCATCCTGGGCAGCTATCCGCAGGCCATGTCGCGCGAATAGGCGGTTTCAGTCGTCCTTGCCGTAGATGCGCTTGGTCAGATGGCGCATGATCGGCGTCACCGTCAGGCCGTGCAGCAGGATCGATCCGAGCACGATCAGCCCCAGGGTTTCCCATAGGGTGTGCTGCATCGGAAAATCGCCATGGTTGAGGCCGAAGGCGAGATAATAGACCGAACCCAGCCCCCGTATGCCGAAAAAGGCGATGACGAACTTTTCCAGCGGAGGCCGGTCAACTCCAATCAGCCCGAGATAGCCGATCACAGGACGGATCACCAGGAGCACCAGGGCTGCCACGAGCACATTGGTCCAGCCGATATCGCTCAGCAATTCGCCGCCGGTCAGCATCCCGCCGAACAACACCAGCAGCACCATCATCACCAACCGCTCGGTTTCGTCGGCAAAATCGTGAAGCTCGCTGTTGAACTCGTCTCCCTCGGCCGAACGCCGCAGGATCAGACCGGCGATGAACACGGCCAGAAACCCGTAACCATGCGCGAACTCGGTGAGCGCATAGATGGCGAGCGTGGCGCCCAATGCGATAAAGCCGTCGCCGGTCCGCGACAGGCGGGTGTCCTGGGGCAGGCGATAGATGATCTGGCCAAGCAGCCAGCCGCCGAACGTGCCCACCAGCGCGCCGACGCCCAGACGCCAGGCGACATCGTGCCACAGCCATTCGGCGAGCACGCCTCCAGTCAGCGAAGCGGCACTCGCGGCAAGCGCAAGGTGTACGAAGGGAAAGGCGAGCGCATCGTTCAGCCCGGCTTCCGAGGTGAGCGCAAAACGGGCCTCGTCGCTGTCTTCACTATCGGGCCGCTCGATCTGAACGTCGGAGGCCAGTACCGGATCGGTGGGCGCCAGACAGGCACCCAGCAGCAGCGTAGAGGCCAGGGGCAGCCCGAGAATCCACAGCCCAGACAGGGCGATGAACAGGATGGTCAGCGGCATGACGATGGCGAGCAGCCGGATGGTCAGGTTCCACCCGCGCCAGCTCAGCGGCCTGCCGATTTTCAACCCCGCCCCCATCAGCGAAATGATGACGATGAACTCGCTCGCCTTTTCGATCAGCACCGGCGATTCGACCGGATGCGGCGAGAATTGCGCGAGCGGCGTCCAGGCGAAGATCGCCATGCCCATACCGACAAAGATGATCGGCAAGGATAGCGGCAATTTCTTGAGCAGCAGCGGCAGCCACGCGACCAGCAACACCACGAGCCCGATCCCGAGCAACCAAAGCTTGTAATTGTCGAGCAGGAACTGTCCAATCACCGAGGTGAACATCGGATCGGCAAAGGCGGTGACGTCGAGGTCCGGGGTCTGCGGAACGATGGTCTGCCGCACAGTATCGATCATCAGTGCGCGGTCCCCCAACTCGGCCCGGTGCCGATCTCTACGCCCAAGGGTACGCTGAGCGTGACGGCCGGTTCCGCCGCATTTTCCATGACCGATCGGATCACGGCGGAGGCTGCCTCCACATCGCCTTCGGGCAGTTCAAACACCAGCTCGTCATGCACCTGCAGCAGCATGCGGACGTGACCAAGGCCAGCGGCTTCGAGCGCGGGGCCCATGCGCACCATCGCGCGCTTGATGATGTCGGCGCTGGTGCCCTGGATTGGTGCGTTGATCGCCGCGCGCTCGCTGCCCTGGCGCTCTGCCTGGTTCTTCGAGGTGATGCGCGGGAAGTGCGTCTTGCGGCCGAACAACGTTTCGGTGAAGCCGCATTCGCGCGTGCTTTCCAGCGTCTCGGCAATATAGCGGTTGATGCCAGGAAAGCGCTGGAAATAGGTATCGATCATCGCCTGTGCCTCGTCCGCGCTGACCTCTAGCCGCCCGGCCAGGCCCCAGCGCGAGATGCCATAGAGGATCGCGAAGTTGATCGTCTTGGCGCGGCCGCGCGTGTCGCGGTTGACCTCACCGAACAGCTCCTGCGCGGTGCGGTTGTGGATGTCCTCACCCTTGGCAAAGGCATCGCGCAGCGTCTCGACATCGGCCATGTGCGCGGCGAGCCGAAGTTCGATCTGGCTATAGTCGGCCGCAAGGATGACATTGCCGGGCTCGGCGACAAAGGCATGACGGATCTGGCGGCCGATCTCAGTGCGGATCGGGATGTTCTGCAGGTTCGGTTCGGTCGAGGACAAGCGCCCGGTCTGCGCGCCGACCAGGCTGTAGCTGGTGTGCACCCGGCCCGTGTTCGGGTTGATCTGTTCCTGCAGCGCATCGGTATAGGTCGACTTGAGCTTCGACAACTGGCGCCAGTCGAGCACCTTGCGCGAGATTTCCGATCCTTCGCCCGCGAGCTTTTCAAGCACGGTGACGTCGGTCGAATAGGCGCCGGTCTTGCCCTTCTTGCCGCCCTTGAGGCCAAGCTTGTCGAACAGGATTTCCCCGAGCTGCTTGGGGCTGCCGATGGCGAAACTCTGGCCCGCAAGCTCGTGGATCTCGCTTTCCAGCGCGGTCATGCGCGTGGCGAAATCCTGGCTCAGCGCCGCGAGCTGTTCGCGATCGACCTTGATGCCGTGGCGCTCCATCCCGGCGACGACGGGGATCAGCGGGCGGTCGACATTCTGGTAGATGCGCGTTGCGCCTTCGACCGGCAAACGCGGGCGCAGCACATGCCACAGCCGCAGCGTGACATCGGCATCTTCGGCGGCATAGCGGGTCGCATCGGCGAGCGGCACCTCGTTGAAGCCGATCTGCTTCTTGCCCGTGCCGGTCAGCGACTTGAAGCTGATGCACGTGTGCCCCAGATGCCGTTCGGCGAGCGCATCCATGCCGTGGCCGCCGCTGCCGAATTCGTGCCCTGCATCGAGGTTGAAGCTCATCACCATCGTGTCGTCGATGGGCGAGACATGGACGCCATGGCGCGCGAGCACATTGAGATCGTATTTCAGGTTTTGGCCGATCTTGAGGATCGCATCGTCCTCGAGCAGCGGCTTGAGCCGGGCGATCGCCTCGTCGAGCGCGATCTGCTGCGGCTTTTCGGCAAACATGTCGTTGCTGCCATGGCCGAGCGGGATGTAGCAGGCCTCGCCCGGAGCGACCGCCAGGCTCACGCCGACCAAAGCTGCCTGCATCGAATCGAGCGAATCCGTTTCGGTGTCGACCGCGACCATGCCGACAGCGCGCGCTCTGGCGATCCAGGCATCGAGCGTGTCGAGGTCCTGCACGCAGACATAATCGTCCAGGTTGATCGCGGGCATCGCAAGCGGCTGCGGCGGGATGGCATTGTCGCTGCGCGGAGCATCGTTCGCAGCGTCGGAGGGGACAGGGGCCGCATCCGCCGGGCCGCTGGCGCCAAGCTTGCGCAGCAGGCTGGTAAAGCCGTGCTTGGTGAGGAATGCGGCGAGCGGCTCGGGCGGAATGTCCTTGAGCAGGAAATCATCGAGTTCGTTGGGCAGCGGGCAATCATCCTTCAGCGTCACCAGCACCTTGCTCAGCCGCGCCATATCGGCCTGCTCGATCAGGCTGTCGCGCATCTTGGAGGGCTTCATCGATGGCGCGGCGGCGAGCACGCTTTCCAGATCGCCATGCTCGACGATCAGTTTCGAGGCCGTCTTGGGGCCGATGCCGCGAATGCCCGGCACGTTGTCCACCGCATCGCCCATCAACGCGAGCACGTCGCCTAGCTGCTCGGGGGTGACACCGAATTTCTCCATCACCGCCTCGGGGCCCAGCCGCGCGTTCTTCATCGTGTCGAGCATGTCGAGCCCCGGCTGGATCAGCTGCATCAGGTCCTTGTCGGAGCTGACGATGGTGACCTTCCAGCCCTTGGCGAGCGCGTCCTTGGCATAGCTCGCGATGATGTCGTCGGCCTCGACATTGTCCTCCTCGATGCAGGGCATGGAAAAGGCGCGGGTCGCATCGCGGATCAGCGGGAATTGCGGGCGCAGATCCTCTGGCGGCTCGGGCCGGTGCGCCTTGTACTGGTCGTAGAGTTCGTTGCGGAAACTCTGCGAGCTCTTGTCGAGAATCACCGCCATATGCGTCGGCCCATCGGCCTTGTGCAGATCTTCGGCCAGCTTCCACAGCATGGTCGTGTAGCCATAAACCGCGCCCACGGGCGTGCCTTCCGGATTGGTCAGCGGCGGGAGCCGGTGATAGGCGCGGAAGATGTACGAGGAGCCGTCGACGAGATAGAGATGGTTCTGCTGTGCCATGGCGGCAGCGATAGCAGCGGCGGTGCGCAGGGTCATGCGATTTTGGAACCGCCCATGTCGTGGCGCGTAAGCGGGTCGGGGAAGGTGCCGTATCGGGCACCCTATTGAAGGAGCTATCCCATGCGAAATCTAGCCATTGCCAGCGTCAGCGCCCTCGCGCTCGGACTTGCAGCCTGCTCGGCCGAAACCGAACAGAAGGCCGATGCTGCCGCCGAAGCTGCTGGCGATGACATCGAAGCCAATGCCAACGCGGCAGGTGAAGTCATCGAGAATGCTGCCGACGATGTCGAAGCCGGTGTCGACAAGGCCGCAAAGGATCTGGATGCCGAAGCCGACAAGGCAGGCGACAAGATCGAGAAGGAATGGGACGAAGCCAAGGCCGAAGCCGAGCAGGAAGCTCAGTAATCCGACCCTTTCAGCTTACAACAGATCAGCCTGTTCGATCCGGTCGCTACCGGCGGGCAGGCTGATCCGATTTCCATCCTCGCCCATCACCACGGGGCCAGAAAAGGCCTGGGCAACACCGCGCAGGAAATAGGGGTGGAGCAGTCTCGATGGCATGCGCGGCACGATATGGGTGAAGACCAGCATCTGCGCTTTGCCCTTGCGAGCGATCGTGGCCACTGCAACCGGCGAGCTGTGATAGCCGGGAATGTCGGACATGATCTTGGCAATGCGTCTGTCGCCATGATCGGCTGCGGCTTGCGCAATCTTGCCGACCATTGCCGGGTTGAGCACTTCGTGCACCAGAACGTCGCAGCCGCTGCACGCGCTTGAAACAGTCGCCGTGGGCGCGGTATCGCCGCTGATCACGACCGAGCGTCCCTTGTAATCGAAGCGATAGCCCAGCGCGGGCTCTACCGGATCGTGCTTTACCTGAAACGCGCTGATCTTCACGCCGCCGCGATTGTAGATCGGCACCGGCCTGACCGACGCGGGAACTGTCACCGCTTGCCCGCCCGCACCGCTGCGCGGCATGATGTCGGCGCCGTGATGCGCGATGCGATAGCCGTAATCAGCGGTATAGGCGGTGTCGAAACCGCCGACTACCTTGTCGACGCCTTTCGGGCCATAGATCGGCATCTGCGCCATCCGTCCGCTGCCAGCCCAACGCAGCATCAGCACCTCGCCCAGCCCGTCGATATGATCGGAATGGAAATGCGTGAGCAGCGTCGCATCGATCTTGCCGGGCGGTATCCCAATCTGCCCTATCCGTCGCCCCGCGCCTGCACCGGCATCGACCAGGAACAGCTGCTTGCCCGCCAGCACCAGCGTGCAAGGTCCGGAACGTTGCGGGTCGGGCAGGGGGGAGCCGGTGCCGCACAGGATCACATGGAGCCCATCGGGCAGTCCGCGCGTAGCGTCTGCGCCATAGCTCGCCTTGACCGCGCGCTCGAACACGATCTCGCCCAGCCTGTCACGCGAAAGCCAGGCGAGGCCGGCGATTATCATCATGATGACCAACAGTTCGAGGACGACGCGGCGCATATACCCCTCCCGCATATTATGTCACATATAGTGACATAATATAGACCGAGCCGCCAGTGGTTTTTCAGCGGGCGAAGATGTCGGTCAAAGGAATTTCAATGTTCAGACCCGCAATCGAGATAGCCTCGTCGTCTCCATGCATTTCGTCGGTCCAAGCATTGGGGCCAGTCCGCGACAACACGCGCACGCATTCCGCTTTTGGATCAACAAGAAGCACGGCCTTGACGCTCGGGATGGTGCGATATTCATCCAGCTTCAGGCCCTGATCGAGCAATGCGGTAGACGGCGAGAGGATTTCGACAATCATGACAGGGTCATTCGCCGCCTTGATTTCGTCGAAGGCTTCATCCTGCTTGCCGCAAAACACGCTGAGGTCGGGATATCGGACGGAATAATCGTCGATGAGGATGGCCATGTCCGACCCGTGTACATGGCATTTCGAACCCTTGAGCGCAGTCCACAAGATCCCACCGATATTCATCTGGATACGCGAGTTTCGGTAGGACCCGCCTGCCATGTTCCGCACGACCCGGATCACGCCATTGTCGAGTTCAGCCTTGATGTCGGGACCGAAGTCGATCTCGAGAAACTGGGCTGCCGTAATGAGGCCTGGTCTGGGACTGGTTGCCATTGGACCAGTATATCCATTCGAGCGCTGATACGAAAGGCCGCTTGGCGGCGCAGTGAACAGCGGTTATCCTGCGCTCGCCCGCAACTGGCGCATCAGATGGGTCACCATCGGGGAGCGGGCGATTGTGTGTTGTCGCGCGCCTGGGCATTCTTCCAAGATGAAAGGAATGTCCTGTGACCCAAACCCCGTTCCACGTCGTGTTCGCGATCTTTGACCAGATCACCCAGCTCGATTTCACCGGGCCAGCGCAGTTTCTCTGCCGTATGCCCGGGGCGCAGGTTCATGTGGCCGCTGCGACGCTCGATCCGGTCATGACCGATGTCGGCTTTGCGATCGTTCCCACCACGACATTTGCGGATTGCCCGCAGGCCGACTTGCTCTGTGTCCCCGGCGGGCTGGGCGTCGCCCCAGCGCTCAGCGATGCGCGGCTGATCGATTTCGTCCGCAACCAGGCAGCAGAGGCGCAATGGGTGACCAGCGTATGCACCGGCGCCTTCATCCTCGGCCGCGCCGGGCTGCTCCAGGGCAGGCGGGCGACGACGCATTGGGGCTATACCGCCCTGCTTCCGATGGTCGGTGCCGTGTATAAGGACGCGCGGACGGTGTTCGACGGCAATGTCGTGACCGCAGGCGGCGTGACCTCAGGCATCGATTTCGCGCTGACGATCATTGCAGAACTGCACGGCGAAGATGTCGCCCGCTCGCTGCAGCTCAATTTCGAATATGACCCCGCGCCGCCCTTTGTCGGCGGTACGCCTGCGACCAGTCCCGAACCGATCGTCGCGATGATGCGCCAGCGCTTTTACGATGTCCGCGCTGCCGAGATGCAAGCAGCCCTGAACGCCACGGCCTGATCCAAAGAAAAAGGGCCGGAAGGTTTCCCCTCCGGCCCCGTTTCTTGCTCTGGCTTGTGGCCAGGCGGTGTGGATCAGAAATCCATGCCGCCCATGCCGCCCATGCCGCCGGGCATACCGCCCATGCCGCCGCCAGCTGCCTTGTCTTCCGGAGCGTCGCAGATCGCGGCTTCGGTGGTGATCAGCAGACCAGCGACCGAGGCAGCATCCTGCAGCGCAGCGCGCACGACCTTGGTCGGGTCGATAACGCCAGCGGCGACGAGGTTTTCATAGGTGTCGGTCGCGGCGTTGAAGCCCAGCGTCGGATCGTTGCCGTCGAGCAGCTTGCCCGAGACCACAGCACCGTCGTGACCGGCGTTCTGCGCGATCTGACGGACGGGGGCGAACAGCGCCTTGCGGATGATGTCGATACCGCGGGTCTGGTCGTCGTTCTCGCCGGTCAGGCCTTCGAGCGCCGAGGTGGCGTACAGAAGCGCCGTACCACCGCCGGGGACGATGCCTTCTTCGACGGCTGCGCGGGTTGCGTGCAGCGCATCGTCGACGCGGTCCTTCTTTTCCTTCACTTCAACTTCCGAAGCACCGCCAACCTTGATCACGGCGACGCCGCCAGCGAGCTTGGCCAGACGCTCCTGGAGCTTCTCGCGGTCGTAATCGCTGGTGGTGTTGTCGATCTGGGTGCGGATCGCTTCGACGCGAGCCTTGATCGCATCGGCTTCACCGGCGCCATCGACGATGGTGGTGTTGTCCTTGTCGATCGAGACGCGCTTGGCCTGGCCGAGCATGCCGAGCGTGACGTTCTCGAGCTTGATGCCCAGGTCTTCGCTGATCATCTCGCCCTTCGACAGGATCGCGATGTCTTCCAGCATCGCCTTGCGACGATCACCGAAGCCCGGAGCCTTTACGGCCGCGACCTTCAGGCCACCGCGGAGCTTGTTCACCACCAGGGTGGCCAGCGCTTCGCCTTCGATGTCTTCGGCGATGATCAGCAGCGGACGGCCGGTCTGGACGACGGCTTCCAGGATCGGAAGCATCGCCTGCAGGTTCGACAGCTTCTTCTCGTGGATCAGGATATAGGGGTTATCCAGTTCCACGGTCATCTTGTCGGGGTTGGTGATGAAGTACGGCGACAGATAGCCGCGATCGAACTGCATGCCTTCGACGACATCGAGTTCGAACTCGAGGCCCTTGGCTTCCTCGACGGTGATCACGCCTTCCTTGCCGACGCGCTCCATGGCTTCGGCGATCTTCTCGCCGACTTCACGGTCGCCATTGGCCGAGATGATGCCGACTTGGGCGATCTCGTTCGAACCGGCGACGTCCTTCGAGCGGCTCTTCAGGTTCTCGACGACCTTGGTGACAGCGAGGTCGATGCCCCGCTTCAGGTCCATCGGGTTCATGCCAGCGGCAACCGACTTCATGCCTTCGCGCACGATCGCCTGGGCCAGAACGGTCGCGGTGGTGGTGCCGTCACCGGCAATGTCGTTGGTCTTGGAAGCGACTTCCTTGACCATCTGCGCGCCCATGTTCTCGAACTTGTCCTTCAGTTCGATTTCCTTGGCGACGCTGACGCCGTCCTTTGTGATGCGGGGAGCGCCGAAGCTCTTGTCGATGACGACGTTGCGGCCCTTGGGGCCCAGGGTCACCTTGACGGCATCTGCCAAGATATCCACGCCGCGCAGGATGCGTTCGCGTGCGTCGCGGCCAAACTTTACGTCTTTAGCTGCCATGAGAAATGTTCCTTCTTGTCGAATTGGATCGGTGGGTCAGGGGCGAAAAAAATCAGCCCAGAATGCCCAGAATGTCGCTTTCCTTCATGATGATCCGGTCTTCGCCGTTGATCTTCACTTCGGTGCCCGACCACTTGCCGAACAGGATCTTGTCGCCGACCTTGACGTCGAGCGCGATGCGGTTGCCGGCTTCGTCACGGGTGCCTTCGCCGACGGCGATCACTTCGCCTTCCGACGGCTTTTCCTTGGCGGCGTCGGGGATGATGATCCCGCCAGCGGTCTTTTCTTCGGCTTCGATGCGGCGCACCAGAACCCGGTCGTGCAACGGACGAAATGTCATGCGTTAAGCCTTTCCTTGCGTCACTGAAATTAGTGAAACCCCCTTCGCGGCTGGCACAGGGTGTTGCGCCCGCTCTCGCGATTAGCACTCGGCTGGGGTGAGTGCTAACGAGGCGCTAGATAGCGCTCGTGTTCGAAGGGTCAAGCGATTCACGCAGGAAATTTTTTGCGGGAAGAGCGCGATCGCGGTAACCTGCGCCCAGGCTCGCACGAAAGATCGCACTGACAGGCAGGCTAGACAGCCGCGCTGTCCAACTTGCCAACCCTTATTCTCTTGAAGGAACTTGCCATGTCGAACTCGATCATCACTCTGGGCGCAGCAGCTGCTGCCGTTCTGGCCGCTGCCACCATCGCAGCAACCCCTGCTGCCGCAGCCGGCGAAAAGGAAAAGTGCTACGGCGTCTCGCTAAAGGGCAAGAACGACTGCGCCGCCGGCCCGGGCACCTCGTGCGCCGGCACTTCGACCGTCGATTATCAGGGCAATGCCTGGAAATATGTCGCCAAGGGCGAGTGCGCCAAGCTGGGCGGCTCGCTGACCGCGCTCAAGGGCGCCAAGAAGCCGACCCCGCGCGGCTGATGCAACGGCACCGGCGCTGGCGGCACCCTGAGCCGCCAGCGCCGGACCTGCAGATGAGGTAGTCCTTCAGCTCATGCTTCTCCCCCTTGTCGGCATAGGGCTGAAACCGGCCCATTATCGCGACGTTCTGAACCCCCAAACCGGTGTTCCGCTGCCCGGATGGCTGGAGGTTCACCCGCAGAACTATTTCGTCGATGGTGGGCCACCTCATCGCTGGCTCTCGGCAGTGGCAGAACGCTATCCGCTAAGCTTTCACAGCGTCGGCCTTTCGATCGGCACGGCGCAGGGGCTGGACGAGGACGAGCTTGATCAGCTCGCCGCTTTATGCGCCCGCTACAGTCCCGCCAGCGTTTCCGATCACCTCAGCTGGTCGGGCAATGCCGACGATCGCTATCCCGATCTTCTTCCGATTCCCTACACTAGCGGATCGCTCGCCCATGCTGCCGCGCAGGTCGAACGCGTGCAGGAGAGGCTCGGCCGAACCATTCTGATCGAAAATCCCTCACGCTATCTCGCCTTCGCGCAGGACGAGATGGACGAGGTCGAATTCATCCATGCCCTGTGCCGCCGCTCGGGTTGCGGCCTGTTGTTCGACATCAACAATGTCGAGGTCAGCTGCACCAATCTGGGCACCGACGCGCAAGCCTATGTCGATGCGATCGACCCGGCACTGGTCGGGGAAATCCATCTCGCAGGCCACGCCACCGAATGGCACGACGGAAGGCCGCTGCTGATTGACGATCACGGCAGTGCAGTCACCGATCTCACCTGGGCGCTGTTCGAGCGGTTCGTCCGCCGCGCAGGCCCTAGGCCGGTGCTGATCGAATGGGACACCAACGTCCCCGATTACGCCTCAATCATGGGCGAGGTCGAGCGTGCGGCATCGGTGATGGCACGCGCCAACGCGCCTTTGGTAGCCTGACCGACATGGGCGATCTGCTGGACGATCAGGCCCGTTTCATCGCGGTGCTGCAAAAGGGGCCATCGGCATTTCCCGAAGGCCTGTTTGCCGGCGCCCCCGACCGCGCGCTGCTGGGCCTCAGGGCGCACGCCAACACCATCAGCCATGCCAGGCTAGTTGCGCTGGAAGAGACCTATCCGCGCACCCGTGAACATCTTGGCGAGCCCGAATTCAACGCACTGTCCCGGACCTTCATCGAACGGCCCGATGTCCGCCGCCGCAAGCTGATGGGGCTTGGCGAGGGACTTGCCGAATATCTCGCAGACCAAACCCATGATGCGGCAGCCGTCGATCTTGCGCGGATTGAATGGGCGTGGCTGCAGAGCTATCATTCGCCAGAGGCGCAGGCACTCGAGCTGGCCGACCTGGCCGGCCTGGACGAGCAGGGGCTGCTCGACCTTGGTCTTGCGCTCCATCCTTCCATGCGGATTGTCGAAACCCACGCTGCGCTGAGGGCGCTGATGCCTGAGCTTTCCGAACGTGCCGCGCCCGAAATGCGTTACCTGCTGATCACGCGGCCAGCGCATGAGGTGCTGCTGCATCCGCTCGCCCCGCTATCCGCCAATCTGGTAATGCAGACGCAATTTCCCGCGACCATGGGTAACCTTTTGGCGCAAGCCATCGAAAGCGCTGGAGAGGCAGAGGCACTGCCGGCAGTCTTTGCGCTGGTCGGCGCAGGGGCGCTGGTTCGATCCTTAGGGTAAGGCCGGGCAGGGTGCCCGGTGTGATCCGGGGCGTCTCGATCTCGCACCAGTCCCCACTTGCCGGATAGCCCGTGATGAAAACCCTGATCCAACGCGGCCTCGCGCTGCTCGATAGCCCTGCCTTCAATGGCCTTGCCCTGCTGGTCGTGCGGCTTGCGCTCGCCGCGCAATTCTGGCGATCGGCGCGCACCAAGGTGGAGGAGGGGAGCTTCCTCACGATCAACCCGATCACCTATGACCTGTTCCGCGACGAATACCACATGCCCGCGCCCGAGATCACCGGCACGATCGCGACCTATGCCGAACATGCGCTGCCGATTCTGGTGATGCTGGGCCTGGCGACGCGCTTCGGGGCGGCGGGGTTGTTCGTGATGACCACGGTGATCCAGCTGTTCGTCTATCCCGAAGCCTTCTGGAACCCGCATGTCATGTGGTTTGGGCTTTCGGCGATCCTGATTGCGCGTGGGGGCGGCTTGTTCGCGCTCGACCGGCTGTTCGATCGCCGCCTCTCGCTCGCAGCGCCGCCGCGCACATCGGGCTTCGCGCACTGACCCAAGGCTTTCGCGAAGTCGGCGGTCGAACTGCATCACCCGTCTGTCGCGCGAGGCAGTGGCAAATTAACCCGGGCTCGCCTAGATAGGGCCTCTGGGGCATGTCCGCCCGATGCGGAGCAGATAATGGGTTTTGTGAAGGGCGCCTGGAAGGTGCTGGTGGCGATCAAGGACGGTCTGGTCCTGATCGCGATGCTGTTGTTCTTCGGCCTGATCCTTGCGGCGCTGTCATGGCGGCCCAATCCGGCGGCGGTGACCGACGGCGCATTGCTGGTCAAGCTCGACGGCGTCATCGTCGAGGAGCCCGAGAATATCGACCCGTTCGCCACCATCCTTGGCGGTCAGGCGCCGCTCAAGCAATATCGCGAGCGCGACCTGATCCGCGCAATCGATACCGCAGCGACCGACGACCGGATCAAGGTCATCGTGCTCGATCTCGCCAGCTTCATGGGTGGAGGCCAGGTGTCGCTCGAACAGGTGGGCGAGGCGATCGGCCGCGCCAAGGCCAAGGGCAAACCGGTGCTCAGCTTCGCCACCTTCTACAGCGACGCAGCCTATATGCTCGCCGCGCACGGCAGCGAGATCTGGGTCGATCCGATGGGCGGCTCGGCCTTTACCGGCCCCGGAGGCACGCGGCTCTATTACAAGGACGCGCTCGACCGCTTCAAGGTAACCGCGCATGTCTATCGCGTCGGCACGTTCAAGAGCGCGGTCGAACCCTATCTGCGCTCCGACCAGTCGCCCGAGGCCGAGCAAGCGCTGCTCGCGGTCTACCGTCCGATCTGGGAAAACTGGCAGGCAGTGGTCAAGAAGGCGCGGCCCCAGGCCGATATTGCCGGGCTGATCGCCGATCCCGCAGGCGCGGTGACAGCGGCCAATGGCGATCTGGTCAAGATCGCGACCGAGCGCAAGATCGTCGACAAGGTCGGTGACCGCACCACATTCGGCAAGCGCGTCGCCAAGCTGGCAGGCGCCGACGAGGACGAGGGGCCCGGCGCATTCAAGCATACCAGCCTCAAGGACTGGGTCGCGGCCAACCCGGCCAAGACCGGCGGCGACGAGGTGCAGGTCGTGACCATTGCGGGCACCATTGTCGATGGCGAGGCCGGCCCCGGCACCGCCGGCGGCGATCGCATCGAGAAGCTGCTCCACGACGGGCTCAAGCGCGACAAGGTGAAGGCGCTGGTGGTCCGCGTCGATTCGCCCGGCGGATCGGCCTTTGCGTCCGAACAGATCCGCCGCGCGATCGAGGAATATCGCGCGCGCAAGATTCCGGTCATCGTGTCGATGGGCAATGTCGCGGCCAGCGGCGGCTATTGGGTCTCGACTGCGGGAGATGCGATCTTTGCCGAGCCTTCGACGATCACCGGATCGATCGGCATCTTCGCGGTGCTGCCGAGCTTCGAGCGCGCGCTCGCCGAATATGGCGTCAAGGCCGATGGGGTTGCGACCACGCCGCTCTCGGGCCAGCCCGATGTGTTCGGCGGTTTCAACAGCACGGTCGACACCTTTATCCAGGGCACGATCGAGCATGACTATCGCCGCTTCCTGGCGCTGGTCGGCAAGGCCCGCGGGATGAGCGTCGATCAGGTCGACAATATTGCCCAGGGCCGCGTCTGGGACGGCGGCACTGCGCGCCAGATCAAGCTGGTCGACCGTTTCGGGTCGATCGACGATGCGATTGCCGAGGCGGCGAAGCGCGCCAAGCTTGGCAAGGACAGCTACAGCGTCAAATATCTCGAGACTGAGCCCGATCCGTTCGAGCAGTTCGTCTCCGGCATGTTCGCGCCCGCCGAGGAGGAAAAGCAGGCGACCGGCCTCGTCGCCCGGCTTGCCTGGCAGCAGCGCGCGGCCTTGGGCCAGGTGCTGGGCGACCTCAACGTGCTGGGCGGGGCGCAAGGCGTGCAGGCGTGGTGCCTCGAATGTTCGGGCGCATTGCCGCCGCGCCACATCGCCAAGGCCGATGCGGGCTGGTTGGCGACACTGTTCAGGCGCTGAAGGGAACCGGCTTTTGCGGTCCGCGTATCGAGACGAGAACCCACTCGATCAGGAGCATGCACATGACCGACAAGGCCGAGAACCCGAACGCGGGCAAGGAATTTGGCGAAGGCAATTACAAGGCCGCGCAGAATTATCGCGAAGCCCAGGAAGACTTTGCTGCCGACAAGCAGCAGGTCGAGGAAAAGGCTCGCGAGGCCGCCGATGCGCTTGATGGCCCCGAAGCCGCCGAACTCGAACAGGCCGAGGCTGCTGCGCGCGACGGTCACGCCGCCTGACAGGGACCCGAAACACCGAATAACCCTTCCCAATGCGCGTCCAATCCCGCTAAGGCAGCGGAATGGACGCGCATTTGACTTTCAAGGCCACCGGTCTGGTGATGGCGGGCGGCGCAATCGGCGCGGCGCTTCGGTTTCAGGCGACGCTGCTCGCTGTTCGGCTGGGGCACACCGGCTATCCTGCAGCCACGCTCTCGGTGAACGTGCTCGGCGGGCTGGCGATGGGCGTGCTGGCGGCGCTCGTGCTGAAGGGCCAGGTCGCAGAACCGCTCCGGCTGTTTCTCGGCGTCGGGGTGCTTGGCGGTTTTACTACCTTTTCCGCTTTCTCGCTTGAGCTGTTCCAGATGCTGGAGCGCGGCGCGGCGCTGACCGCACTGGGCTATGCGCTGGCCTCGGTCCTGCTTTCGCTGGCGGCCGTGGCCGCAGGCTTTGTCGTCACGAGGTCGATCGCATGAAGCCGCCGGCTCGAACCCCCGCGCGCAAGCCCGCCGCCCGGAAGCCTTCTGGCCCGCGTCGTCCGGCAACTGCCCGCGCACGCACCGCAGGTGTGGGCGCATCGATTTCGAAGGAATCTGCCGAAGCCCGGCAGTTCACGGTCGATGCGGACGATGACGGCATCCGGCTCGATCGCTGGTTCCACCGGCATCTGCCCGATGTGAACTTCAACCTCGTCTCGCGCTGGGCGCGCACGGGACAGGTGCGGCTCGACGGCAAGCGCGTCGGCCCCGGCGACCGCATCGTGGCCGGACAGACGATCCGCATCCCGCCCGCCGATGGAGATATCGACCGGCCCGCCGCCAAGCCGGCGCCGCGAACGCTGAGCGAGGACCAAGTCGCGTTCGCGCAATCGCTGGTGATCCACAAGGATCGCGCCGCGCTCGTCATCAACAAGCCGCCGGGCCTCGCCACCCAGGGTGGCACGCGCACCCATGCGCATGTCGATGGCCTGACCGAGGCGCTCATGTACGAGAGCCCGGTTCGCCCCAAGCTGGTCCACCGTCTCGACAAGGATACGTCGGGCGCCCTGCTGCTCGCGCGCACGCCGGGCAGTGCCGCCTATTTCTCCAAGCGCTTTGCCGGACGCAGCGCGAAGAAGATCTACTGGGCGCTCGTCGTCGGCGTGCCCGATATCTATTCGGGGCTCATCGAACTGCCCATCGCCAAGCAGCCGGGGACCGGCGGCGAGAAGATGCATGTCGACAAGGAAAACGGCCAGCCATCGCGCACCGCCTATCAGGTGATTGAGCGCGCCGGTTCGCGCGCCGCCTGGATCGCGCTTCAGCCGTTCACGGGGCGTACGCACCAGCTGCGCGTCCATCTCGCCGCGATCGGTCATCCGATTGTCGGTGACGGCAAATATGGCGGGCCCGATGCGTTCCTGACCGGAACGATCAGCCGCAAGATGCATCTGCACGCGCGCCGCCTGAAGATCGCGCATCCCGATGGTCCCGCCCTCGACGTGATCGCTGATCTGCCCGAGCATTTCGCAGATTCGATGGAGCAGCTGGGCTTCGACCTGTCGCTGGGCGACGCTGCCTTTGCCGATGACGGCCCGCCGCCCGCGACGCGCGAGGTGAAGAAGCAGCAGGCCAAGGCGCATGCCAAGACACTGCGCAAGGAACGACGGGGCGAACGGCGCAGCCGATCCGCTCCGACCAAACCAAGCGGCAGGCCCAAGGCGAAATCTGCCGGAACCGCTGGAAAGCCTCGGCCGGTCAAGCCACGGACAGCCCCGAAGACTGGCCCGCGCAAGCCATGACGACCAGACTCGCGATCTTCGACTGCGACGGCACGCTGGTCGATAGCCAGGCGAATATCTGCAAGGCGATGGAAATGGCCTATGCCGCCGAGGGGCTCGGCCATCCCGATCACCATCTGGTACGACGGATCGTCGGGCTTTCGCTCGTCGAGGCGATGCGGGTGATGCTGCCGGAAGCGGACCCGGCCTTTCATGTCGTGCTGGCCGATCATTACAAGAACGCGTTTCACGAACTGCGCGGCAACGGCACGCTGCAGCACGAGCCGCTTTATGACGGGCTTCCCGATCTGCTCGATCGGCTCGATGCGGCGGGCTGGCTGCTTGCAGTGGCGACGGGCAAGTCCGATCGTGGGCTCGACCTGTGCCTGACGCACCACGGCATCAAGCAGCGCTTCGTCTCGCTGCAGACCGCCGACCGGCACCCCTCCAAGCCGCACCCCTCGATGATTTTCGAGGCGTTGAGCGATGCCGGGGCCGAACCCCAGGCCGCGGTCATGATCGGCGATACCAGCTATGACATGGCCATGGGCGTGGCGGCGAATGTCCGCCCGATTGGCGTCGACTGGGGCTATCATGATGCGCATGAGCTAGAGGCGGCAGGCGCGGCGTCGATTGCCTTCACCATGGACCAGCTCTTCGACCATATCGTCGGCGGCACGCCATGAACGCGGAAGACCAGCGCGCGCGCGCGCGGTTCTTCATCATCGGCGCAGTGCGACTGGCAGGCGCGCTGACCATCGCGCTGGCAGTCGCCATCAGCTATGGCCGGATCGAGGGGTTCCCCGGAGAGCTGGGCTATGCACTGCTCGCTCTGGGTGTGATCGAATTCCTCGTCCTGCCGCAGATGCTGGTCAAGCGCTGGAAGAGCCCTCCGACCGAATGAACGTGATTGCATGAAACGCTTCTACAAGACTGTCACCACCCAGCCTGTCGAAAATGGCCGTGCGCTCCTGCTCGACAACCGCCCGGTAAAAACCCCGCTGCGCGCACCGCTAGTGCTGCCCACCGCTGCCATGGCCGATGCGGTGGCTGGCGAATGGGATGCGCAAGGCGAAGAGATCGTCATCGCATCGATGCCGCTGACCGGCTTTGCCAATGCCGCGATCGATCAGGTGGCACCGCAGCGGCAGCGCTTTGTCGATGACATCGCCGCTTATGGCGAGACGGACACGCTGTGCTATCGCGCCGATCCCGGCGATCCGCTGGCCGAACGCCAGGATCGCGATTGGGAGCCGATTCTGAAATGGGCGGAAAATCGCTATGATATCAGCATGATCCGCGTCGCCGGGATCATCCATCAGCCGCAATCGACGCACAGCCTGTCCCGGCTTAAAGCACCCGTCATGGCAATGGATCCATTCACCCTGACCGGATTTTCAACGCTGACCAGCCTGGGTGGTTCGCTCGTCTGTGCGCTGGCACTTCTCGAAAAAGCCTTTGATTCCGAACGAATCTGGCAGGCGATCTGCCTCGAGGAATTGTGGCAGGAAGAACTGTGGGGCGCCGATGGCGAGGCGGTGCAGGCACGTGAGCATCGCCGTGCGGCATTTGACGCTGCCTGGCGGTTTTGCTGTATTGCCCAAGGCTGAGCGCGGAACGATCCCCGGGACCGGGCGTTTTTGAAACGTTGCTATCGTTTTTCGTTGCAGACCAGCCTTTCCGTTTCAGCCAGACGCACGAGCGTCCGACCGGACAGGCGCGCAAACCCCATCAGGAGATGTTCCGAAATGTTGAAATCTGCGATCACCGCCCTGTCTCTTTCAACCGCTATGCTGGCCGCGCCCGCCATGGCACAGGATGCCGCTGCACCCGCCGGTCAGGCGGCAGCAGCGGCGCTGACCCCCGAACAGGCTGAAGCGCAGAACAAGGCGATCGCCGATTTCACTGCCGCTCAGCAGGCCCAGGCGGCGGGCAACCATGCGGAAGTGATTGCCAAGCTCGAACCCGCGCTGCCAACCATCCGCGAGATCGTCGCTCGTGATCCGGGCAATGTCCAGAATGCGGGATTCCTGGCAAGTGCTCTGACGATCACCGCGAATTCGCAGGGCGCGCTGGGCAAGATTGATGCGATCCCGCCGCTCTACAAGGAAGCCGCGCCCCAGTGGATGAAGGTTTACGAAGCGGACAAGGCCAATGCGGGCGTGCGCAACACGCTTGTGGCCATTCTGGTAAACCTCGGCAATTTCGGCCTGACCCAGCAGGACAAGGCGGGTGCCAAGCCGCATTTCGAGCAGGCTCTGGCCATTGCCAAGGAAGGGCGCGCGTCTGATCCGGCCAATGCCGATCTCGCCAATGCCGAATTTTCCAGCCTGATCGGTCTTAACCAGGCAACGGGTGACGCGAGCTATCTCGAGGCTGCGAAGCCGGTCGGCACCGAGCTTCGCGAGAAGGGCATTGTCAGCGCGGCGAACAAGCCTGCCGTCGATGCCATTCTCGGCGCAGCATAAAAAGGACGGCACACGCCAAAAGAAGGCCCCGCCGGATCGCTCCGGCGGGGCTTTTCGTATCCGGTCGAAGGAAAGGGGCGCTCAGAACCCTTCGTTCTTCTCCGCCTTTTCCGCGAGCAGTGGCGACACTGCGAAGCCGTGCTTCTTCAGCCCCTCGACGATCTTGGGCGTGCCTTCAAGGCCTGCCCAAAACATCGGGCCGCCGCGATAGACCGGCCAGCCATAGCCATAGATCCACACCACATCGATATCCGATGCGCGCTGCGCCATGCCTTCTTCGAGGATCATCGCGCCTTCGTTGACCATGGTGTAGAGCGTGCGCTCAATGATCTCCTGGTCGCTGATCTCGCGCTTGGGCATGTTCGAGCGCGAGCGGAAATCCTCGATGATCTCGGCGACGCGTGCGCTGGGCGTGGGGTTTCGCTTCTCGTCATAATCATAGAAGCCCGCGCCTTTCTTCTGGCCCCAGCGGTCTTCGGCGCACAAGGCGTCGCGGATGCTTTCGATCCGGCTCGGATCGCGGTGCCAGCCGATATCGACACCGGCAAGGTCGCTCATCTGGAACGGACCCATCGGCATGCCGAACTCGACATGGACGCGGTCGATCTGCTCGGGCGTTGCGCCTTCCATGAGCAGCTTGTTCGCCTCGACCTGGCGCGGCATCAGCATGCGGTTGCCGATAAAGCCGTGGCAGACGCCGGCAACCACTGCGACCTTCTTGATCTTCTTCGACAGGTTCATGACCGTCGCCAGCACGTCATCGGCGGTCTTCGCGCCGCGAACGACCTCGAGCAGCTTCATGACATTGGCGGGCGAGAAGAAGTGCATGCCGAGCACGTCAGCTGGGCGGCTGGTCGATGCCGCGATTTCGTCGACATTGAGGTAGCTGGTGTTGCTGGCCAGGATCGCGCCGGGCTTGGCGATCACGTCGAGCTTGCCAAACACCTCCTTCTTCACGTCCATATTCTCGAAGATCGCCTCGATGATGAGGTCGCAATCGGCAAGATCGTCGAGCGACAGCGACGGCGTGAGCAGGCCCATCGCCTTTTCCACCTGCTCGGTCGTCAGACGTCCCTTGGACGCACTCGCCTCGTAATTCTTGCGCACGACACCGACGCCGCGATTGAGCGCTTCCTCGGCCTGTTCGACGATCGTCACCGGAATGCCTGCCGACAGGAAGTTCATGGTGATGCCGCCGCCCATCGTGCCAGCGCCGATCACGCCGACCTTGGCGATCGGACGCAGCGCGATGTCGCTGGCGATGCCGTCGATCTTGCTCGCCTTGCGTTCGGCGAAGAAGATGTGCCGCTGTGCTGCGGACTGCGACCCGAACATCAGCTTCATGAACTCGCCGCGCTCGAACTCCAGGCCCTCGGCAAAGGGCAGGCGGGTTGCCGCCTCGACGCAGGCGATGTTCGCAGCCGGTGCATCGAAGCCGCGGAACTTGCGGGCATTTTCCTTCTTGAACGCTTCGATGGCCTCGGGATCGGCCTTTGCCTCGCGCTCACTGATCCGCGGGACAGGGCGCACGGCCTTGACCTTCTCGGCAAAGGCGAGCGCGCCTTCGAGCAGCTTGCCTTCCTCGACCACCTCATCGACCAGGCCCCATTGGTTGGCGAGTTTGGCCGGGATCGGATCGCCCTTGGCGGTCATTTCAAGCGCGGCCTTGACGCCGACGACGCGCGGCAGGCGCTGCGTGCCGCCCGCGCCGGGCAGCAGGCCCAGCTTCACCTCGGGCACGCCCAGCTTGGCCGAGGGAACGGCGACGCGATAATGCGCGCAAAGGGCCGTTTCCAGGCCGCCGCCCAATGCGGTGCCATGGATCGCGGCGACCACCGGCTTGTCGAGCGCTTCCATCTTGGCGATGACCGCAGGCAGCATCGGTTCGACCGGGGGCTTGCCGAATTCGGTGATGTCGGCTCCGGCAAAGAAGGTCTGCCCGGCGCAGATGAGGACAACTGCCTTGATGCTGTCGTCGCTGGCGGCTTCGTCGAACGCCTTGTCGAGGCCGATGCGCACGGCCGCGCCCAGCGCGTTGACCGGCGGGCTGTCCGAGGTGACGACGAGAATATCGCCATGTTTGGCGGTGGAAATCGGGGAATCGGTCATGGTTCTGGTTCCTTGAGCTTATTCGACTGCGGCGTAGAGCATCGACTTGATCTCGCGCCGGATCGGGTAGGTGCTGGACGGCATCAGCTGCGTCATGAAGATCATGATCACATCCTCTGCCGGGTCGACGAAAAAGGCGGTCGAAAACATGCCGCCCCAGTAGAAATCGCCATTCGACCCCGCGACACCGGTCGCTGCACTGTCGATGGTGGTGGCAAAGCCGAGACCGAAGCCAGCGCCGGCATTTTCCGCCTCGCTGAACAGCGCCTTGCTGTGCTGGGTCAGGTCGCCGCCGCCGGGCAGATGGTTCGCGACCATCAGGTCGAGCGTCTTGCGACCCAGGATGCGTGCCCCTTCGAGCCGCCCACCGTTCAAGAGCATACGGCAGAATCGGTGATAGTCGGCAAGCGTCGAGGCCATTCCGCCGCCGCCCGAAAGCTGGCTGGGCTTGCGGCCCCAGGCGGTGGTCGCGCCCGGATCGTAGAGCTTCATCTTCTCGGTCGGGTGGAAGACATAGCAATCGGGCACGCGGCCGAGCTTGTCTTCAGGGATCTGGAAATGGGTGTCGACCATGCCGAGCGGCTTCGTGATGCGATCGGCGATGACCTGGTCGAGCGGCTTGTCGTCCATCCGCTGCAAGATCGCGCCGAGGATGTCGGTCGAGATCGAATAATTCCACGCCGTGCCGGGATCGAACTGCAGCGGGATCTGCGCGAGGATCTTGATGAATTCCTCGAGGTCCGGCCCGGCAAACGCCTCAAGCTTGCGCGCGCGATAGGCGGCGTCGATCGGCGTGCGTTCCTGGAACCCATAGGTCAGGCCCGAAGTATGCCGCAACAGATCGATCATCCGCATCGGCTGCGTCGTGGGGCGCGTGACGAACGGCTGCGCGCCGCCGCCCGAAACGAACACGCCCAGGTCCTTCCATTCGGGGATGATGCGGTGGACAGGGTCTGACAGCGCGATACGGCCTTCCTCGACCAGCTGCATGAAGGCGACCGAGGTGATCGGCTTGGTCATGCTGGCGATGCGAAAGATCGCATCCTGCTGCAGCGGCTGACCTTCGCGCGCATTGCCCTGCAGCGACAGGTGCGCCAGTTCGTGGCCGCGCCCGATCAGCAAGGCTGCGTGCGGCAGGCGACCGGTATCGAGATATTTGGCCCGAATATGGGCAGGAATGCGCTCCAGCAGGCTCTGGTTGAAGCCAAGATCGGCCGGATCGGACACAGAGAGAGACATCAGATAACTTTCATTTCTCCAGGGAGGACAGGGATCAGGTGGCTGTCTGGCCGAAACGCTGGCGCGCATAGGGGTGCGAGCTGGTGAGGCCACCGTCGACGACCAGCGCATGGCCGTTGACATAGCTGGAACGATCGGACGCCAGGAACAGCGCCGCCTCGGCAATCTCGTTCGGCACCCCGCCGCGCTGCATCGGGTTGAGCTGGCCGATCTTGTCTTCGAAGCCCTTTTCGCGCGCCTTGCTATAGATGAACTCGGTCATGCCGGTCTCGATCAGGCCGGGGCAGATCGCATTACAGCGCACGTTGCTGCCGGTGAGCTGCTGCGCGCCGATGCGCACCAGGTTGATCACGCCCGCCTTGCTCGCGGTATAGGCGGGGCCACCCGCGCCCGAACGGAGCCCCGCGACCGAGGCGGTGCAGATGATCGAGCCGCCGTTTCCGGCATCCGCCATGGCCTTGCCTGCATGCTTGATCGCAAGGAACGGGCCGATCAGGTTGATCTTCAGGATGCGCTCCCATTCCTCCACGGTCTGGTCGAAAATGCCCTCGAACCCACCCGAGACGCCCGCATTGGCGAAAAAGACATCGAGCCGACCATGCAGCTCGAGCGCCTTGGCAACCAGCATCTGGACATCGGCTTCGCTGCTGGCATCGGCCTGAACGGCGGTGATGGCATCGGGGTTCTGCGCGGCGGTGTCATCCTGCTTGCCGGTAATGTCGGTGGCGATGACCTTTGCGCCATGCGCGGCGAACAGCAGCGAACTTGCCCGGCCAATGCCGCTGCCCGCCCCGGTAACGATTGCAACCTTGCCCTGCAAATCCATGGAATTTCCTCTCGCTTTCGTTTCGCGCGACTTAAAGCGCCGCTGCTATGGATGTGCCGCCGTCGATCACGATCGACTGGCCGGTGATATAGGTCGACGCATCTGATGCCAGAAACACAGCTGCGCCTGCAATCTCGTCGGGCTGGCCGATGCGGCGCAGCGGAGTGATCCGGCGGACATAGCCCATCACCTTCTCGTCCTCCCACAGCGCCCGGGCCATGTCGGTCTGGATCAGCCCCGGCGCGATGCAATTCACGCGGATCGCGTCGGGTCCCAGCTCATAGGCGAGGTTGCGCGCCAGCTGAAAGTCCGCCGCCTTGCTGATATTGTAGACGCCGATACTGCCCGATCCCTGCATCCCGCCGATCGACGAGATGATGATCACCGATCCCTTGCCCGCAGCCTTCATGTCGGGCAGCACCATCTGCACCAGCCAGTGGTTGGACAGGATATTGTTGTCCATGATCTTGCGGAACTGGTCGTCGCTGATCCCGCCCATCGGCCCGTAATAGGGGTTGCTGGCGGCATTGCAGACGAGGATGTCGACCGGCCCCAGCTCGGCCCGGGTGCGATCGACGAGGTTCTGCAGGTCTTCCTTGCGCGAGATGCTGGCGGCAACAGCAATCGCGGTGCCTTCGCCAAACTCGCTATTGAGTTCGGCAGCGACTGCATCGCAGGCGTCCTGATTGCGGCTCGAGATCGCGACCTTCGCCCCGTGAGCGGCATATTTGCGCGCGATCGCCGCGCCGATCCCGCGCGAGGAGCCAGTGACGATCGCGACGCGCCCGGTCAGATCGAAGCTGCGATCGCTCACTGTGCGCCGGCTTTCTTGGCATATTCCCACGCCGCCTGGGCGAGCGGGATGACGCGCTGCGCCATCTGCGCGGCCTGCGCGCTCGATGCGGTGCCGTCGATCACGCGTTTCTTGATGCCCTGCAGGATCGCGGCGATGCGGAACTGGTTATAGGCGAGATACCAGTCCATGTCCGGGACCTCGTCCAGCCCGGCCTTCTCGACATAGCGCGCCAGCGCCTCCTCGAGCGTCGGGATGCCCAGCGCCTTGGTGTCGACACCGAGCAGGCCGTTGCGGCCCTCGGCGGGCTGCACCCAGCTCATCAGGAAATAGCTGAGGTCCGCGATCGGATCGCCCAGCGTCGAGAGCTCCCAGTCGAGCAGCGCGATGACCCTGGGCTCGTCATGCGCGAAGATCATGTTGTCGATGCGGAAATCGCCGTGCGCGATGCCGACGCCGCGCTGTTCGGGCACGGTCTTTTCCAGCCACTCGATCAGCTGGTCCATTTCCGGAATCGTCTCGGTCTCGGAAAGGCGATACTGCTTGGTCCAGCGCGAGATCTGGCGCGCGCAGTAATTGCCGGGCTTGCCGTAGTCTTCCAGGCCGATCGCGGCGGGATCGAAGCTGTGCAGATGCGCCAGCGTATCGATCATCGCGTTGTAGATCGCGGTGCGCTGTTCGGGGGTCTTGCCGGGCAGCGTGCCGTCCCAATAGCTCGCGCCATCGGTGAACGCCATCACGTAGAACATCGATCCGATGACCGAGTCATCCTCGCACAGCCCGAACTGGCGCGAGACAGGGAAGCCCTGATCGTAGAGCGCGGCCTGGACGCGATATTCGCGGTCCACAGCATGCGCCGAGGGCAGCAGCGGGCCGAAGGGCTTGCGCCGCAGCACATAGGCCGCTTTCGGCGTGGTCACCTTGTAGGTCGGGTTCGACTGGCCGCCCTTGAACTTGGAAAGGGTGAGCGGGCCTTCGAAGCCTTCGACATTGCCCTCGAACCAGCGGGTGAGGCTCGCTTCGTCGAGCCGGTCCTGTTCGGGCACGTCCATCGTGCCGGTCATCGTCGCCTGCGCGTCGATCTGTTCCATCAGATTCTGTCCTCACCCAATTCAATTATAGACGATGACTGACCGCGCAGAATCACCGACCCTGAGCGCGTCGAAAGCCTCGTTGATGCGTCCCAGCGGCAAGCGTTCGGCAATGATCGTGTCGAGGTCAAGCATTCCGCGCATGTAGAACTCGACCAGGCGCGGGATTTCAACCGGAAAACGATTGTCGCCCATCAGCGAGCCCTGCAGCTTTTTGCCCTGCAGCAGTTCCATTGCCGACAGGCCGACCTTCTCGGCGAGCGGCATCATGCCCAGGATTGTCGCGGTGCCGCCGCGCCGGAGCACCCTGACCGCCAGATTGGCCGACGCCGGACGACCCACCGCTTCGATGGCATGGTGCACGCCACCCTTGGTCAGTTCGATCACCTGTTCGGCCGCGCCATCGGCGCTCGAATCGATGCAATCGGTCGCGCCCAGCTTCTCGGCGAGCGCGCGCTTGTCGGCCACCGGATCGATCGCGATGATGCGGCCCGCGCCCGCGATCTTGGCTGCGTTCACTGCCGCCAGGCCGACGCCGCCGCAGCCGACGATCGCGACCGTCTCGCCCGGCGTCACGTCCGCTGCGTTGAACACCGCGCCCGCGCCCGTCGTTACCGCGCAGCCGATCACGCAGGCGCGATCGAGCGGCATATCGGGGTTGATCGCGACACAGGCATGTTCATGCACCAACATCTGTTCGGCATAGGCCGACAGGTTGAGCAGCTGGTTGACTGGCGCGCCATCGAGGCTGAGCCGCGGGTGCTGGTGGGGAGCGCGCTTGGTATCCTGGCCGATGCACAAGGCCATGCGCCCGGTGACGCAGAATTCGCAATGGCCGCAATAGGCGCTGAGGCAGGTGACCACGGCATCGCCGGGTTTCACCGTGGTCACGCCATCGCCGACCGCCTCGACAATGCCGGCAGCTTCATGGCCGGGGATGAAGGGCAGGGGGGCGGGATAGCTGCCATCGACGAAATGCAGGTCGGATCGGCACACCCCGGTCGCCGCGGTGCGGATCAGCACCTCGCGCGGGCCGGGCTTGTCGATGGTGACGTCGCGGATCTCGAGCGGCTTGCCCGGTTCGAAACAGATGGCAGCTTTCATGAGTCTCTCTCCATTGCTCCTCGCCCCTTCAGGGGAGAGGAAACGAAGCCTTGGCAGCTTGCTGCCTAGGCGCAGTTGGAGAGGGGATGCGGCCTAACGCACGCTTGCCCCTCTCCCTGCTTCGCTAAAGCAAAGCTTTCCCTCTCCCCTGAAGGGGAGAGGGCCTGATCGTCAGCGCGCTACGCCCAGATCGCCCGAGGTGAAGCCACCCTCGGCATCGTTGGCGCCATGCTTGCCCATTTCGAGCCGTGCGATGGTGCGGTTGTGCACCTCGTCCGGACCGTCGGCGAGACGCAGCGTGCGCATGTGCGCATAGGCCTTGGCGAGGCCGAAGTCCTCGCTGACACCCGCGCCACCATGCGCCTGGATGGCATCGTCGATGACCTTGAGTGCGATGCGGGGAGCGGCGACCTTGATCATCGCGATCTCGGCCTTGGCGTATTTGTTGCCGACCTTGTCCATCATGTCCGCCGCCTTGAGGCAGAGCAGGCGCGTCATCTCGATATCGATGCGCGCTTCGGCGATCCGCTGTTCCCAGATCGAATGCTCCGAAATCCGCTTGCCGAAGGCGACGCGCGACTGGAGGCGGCGGACCATCTTGGCGAGCGCCTCTTCGGCGACACCGATGGTGCGCATGCAGTGGTGGATGCGGCCCGGTCCAAGGCGGCCCTGCGCGATCTCGAAGCCGCGGCCTTCCCCGAGCAGCATGTTGCTCGCCGGGATGCGCACGTCCTTGAGTTCGATTTCCATATGGCCGTGCGGCGCATCGTCATAGCCGAACACCGGAAGATGACGCACGATGTTCACGCCGGGCGCGTCGAGCGGCATCAGCACCATCGACTGCTGCGCGTGGCGCTTGGCCTCGAAATCGGTCTTGCCCATGACGATCGCGATCTTGCAGCGCGGATCGCCCGCACCCGACGACCACCATTTGCGGCCGTTGATGACATATTCGTCGCCCTCGCGGCGGATCGAGGTTTCGATATTGGTCGCATCGGACGAGGCGACCTGCGGCTCGGTCATCAGGAAGGCCGAGCGAATCTCGCCGTTCATCAGCGGCTTCAGCCACTGCTCCTTGTGTGCAGCGGTGCCATAGCGGTGCAGCACTTCCATGTTGCCGGTGTCGGGCGCGGAGCAGTTGAAGATCTCGCTCGCCATCTCCACCCGGCCCATCTCCTCGGCGCACAGCGCATATTCGAGGTTGGTGAGACCGGGACCGTCGAATTCGAAGCTGTCGTCGACATGCGGCAGGTTGGGGTTCGACGGCGGCATGAACAGGTTCCAGATGCCGGCGGCCTTGGCCTTGGCCTTTTCGTCCTCGATGACCTGCAGCACCTTCCAGCGGCCACCCTCGGCCTGCTGCGCGTAATAGTCCTTCACGCGCGGGCGGACATGCGCCTCGATATGGCTGCGGACGCGGTCGCGCCAATAGGCCTGGCGTTCGGTAAGATCAAAATCCATGGCTCATCTTCCTTTCGTGAAACTCTTCAGGGTTGGGCGATCTGGGCCAGGCGCGCCTCATGATCGGCGCGGCCCAGGGGAAAGCGGGTGAACAGCCACGCGCAGACGAGACCGATCAGCGTCGTGGCGATGGCAAAGGTCAGTGCGAGCCGGTCGATCACGTCCGGCGCGACCTGGCCCGGCTGGGCATTGTCGGGGAAACCGGCAATGGCGAGGATCAGCGCCGAGGCGAGGATACCGAGCCCGCCGATGCATTTCTGCATGAAGAAGAAACCGGCAAAGAAGATGCCTTCGGTGCGCTTGCCGGTCTCGGCCTCGCTCGCGTCGGTGACATCGGCGATCATCGAACTGATCATCATCATCGCACAGATGCCGAAGGTGATCGAAAGCGCGATCAGCGACAGGATCACGATCGTTATCGTGCCGCCGCCGGTTGCCGGAAACAGGCCCGCCAGCCGCAGCCAATAGGGCGCGGTGGCAAACATCAGCGACAGCAGCGAGGCGATCGCGGCGGTCCGCGGCTTTTCGAGCCGGCGCGAGGCGGGGCCAACAATGAAAAAGGCGACCGCGACCCCCAGGAACAGCACGAACGGGTAGATGTTGAACACGCTCTGTTCGAATTCCCAGACGTACAGCATCAGATAGTTCTGTAGCGCGAAAAACAGTCCCTGATTGGCAAAGGCGCACATTCCGGCGGCGAGCAGCAGCTGGAACGGCTTGAAGCGCAGCGCGGCAATGAAGTCCCTGAAACCGTGTGAATGCGCGGCGGGGGCATCGGTATTGGGGTGCGCGAGCAGCCGGTGCGTGCCCAGCGCCGAGACCACTACCGAAACGATCATCACCACCGATCCGACCAACGCATAGCGGTGATAGCCATTGGGGTTGAGCACGCCATTGTCAAAACCCGGCTCGGGCACCAGCAGCAGCGCGTAGGCCGCGTAGAGCATCACCAGCCCGCCCATCCAGCCGAACAGGAAGCGGTAGCGCAGCACTTCGGTGCGCTCGTGATAATCGCGGGTCATCTCGGGCAGCATGGCGAGCGCCGGGACCTCATAGGCCGAGAACGAGAAACGCACCGCCATCGCCACCGCGATCAGGTAGAAGAACAGCGCGCCATTGCTCCATTCGGGCGGATTCCACAGCAGCAGCCATGACAGCGCGATCGGCAGCGCTGCGCCGTACAACCAGGGATGGCGGCGACCCCAGCGGCTGCGCGTCGCATCCGACCGGTGGCCGACAAAGGGATCGAAGAACGCATCGGCCACCAGCGCCAGCGCGACGGCGAGGCCAACCTGCTCGGCGGGCATGCCGATGACCTGGTTGAAATAGATCAGCAGGAAGACGGCAAAGCCGTTGTCCTTGATGCCATAGGCGACCGAACCGAATCCGAAGGCGAGCTTGGTGCCCATCGACACCTTTTGCGCGGCCGCAGGCAGGGGAGGGACTCCGGCAACGGTCATGCGATGGAGCTTTGCCCGCCGCCGAGCAGCCCGTCCGCCCGGTGCCGATGCACCTGCGTTGCGATGGCCGGTATGGCCCGCTGCATTGATTCTCTCCCGTTCGTGTCCTTGGGCCAATACCATATGGCAGCTACCGTAAACGTCAACTGCCGTGAGGGTGACGTTACGGCATCCGGCCTAGGATTCAACAGGCTTGCAGCCGCCTTGCGTCCACCATAGACTGGCCCGCGACGGACGGTTTTGGCCGCAGGAAAAGCTTCCCGGCCCCGCCCTTTGGGACCCTATTGGGAATACAGGCGCAGAGAGGATGACGATGAGCGATCTCGATCAGTTCAGGACAGAAGTGCGCGCATGGCTGGAGGAAAATTGCCCCGCCGAAATGCGCGAGCCGGTGCGCGGCGATGACGATGTGTGCTGGGGCGGACGCAACTGGCAGTTCAAGAACGAGGCGCAGAAGCTGTGGCTCGAGCGCTGCGTCGCCAAGGGCTATACCGTGCCCGATTGGCCCAAGCCCTATGGCGGTGCCGGCCTGACCGGGCCTGAAACCAAGATCCTGCGCCAGGAAATGGCGCGCATCAACGCGCGTCCGCCGCTTTCGAGCTTCGGCATCTGGATGCTTGGCCCCGCGCTTCTGCATTTCGGTACCGAAGAGCAGAAGGTGCATTATCTGAACCAGATCGCGCGCGGCGAAATCCGCTGGTGCCAGGGTTATTCGGAGCCGGGTTCGGGATCGGACCTCGTCAGCTTGCAGACCTATGGCGAGGACAAGGGCGATCACTGGGTGGTCAACGGCCAGAAAATCTGGACCAGCTATGCCGACAAGTGCGACTGGATCTTCTGCCTGGTGCGCACCGACAAGACGAACAAGTATCAGGGGATCTCGTTCCTGCTGTTCGACATGGAGACGCCCGGCGTCACCACCAAGCCGATCAAGCTGATCAGCGGCAATTCTCCCTTTTGCGAGACCTTCTTCGACAATGTCGTGGTGCCCAAGCACCAGATCGTCGGCGAACTCAACCGCGGCTGGGATGTTGCCAAATATCTGCTCGGCCATGAGCGCGAGATGATCTCGGGCGGGGGTCTCGGCGATGGCGCGCCTTCGCTCGGCGCGCAGCTCAAGAACTCGATCGGCACCAATGGCCTCGGTCAGCTCGACGACGGCATCCTGCGTGCCGAACTTGCGCAGTTCGATGTCGATGCGCTGGCGTTCAAGGCGATGGCCGAGCGCTTCGGCGACGAGATGAAGGCGGGCAAGGGCCATCCCGCCCAGCCCAACATGATGAAATACGCCGGAACCGAACTCAACAAGCGCCGCCACGAGCTGGTGATGGCAGGCAATGGTTCGGACGCGCTCGAATGGGAAAGCGAAGCCTCGAAGGGCGGTGCCAAGGCGCGCAACTGGCTGCGCACCAAGGCGAACAGCATCGAGGGCGGCACCAGCGAGGTGATGCTCAACGTCATCTCCAAGCGCATCCTGGATTTGCCGGGCGCGTGAACCATTTTGGCCCTCTCCCCTTGAGGGGAGAGGGTTGGGAGAAGGGGCAACCCTCTCGTTTTTCACATCATTCAAAGGGCCGGGCAGGGCTTCGTTCCCCTCTCCCCGGCCGTCTCCCCTGAAGGGGAGAGGGAGACTTAAAATGCCCATGTTCCTCAACGAAGACCAAGCCATGCTGCGCGACAGCGCGCGCGAATTTCTCAAATCCGAAGCCCCGGTCGGCCATATGCGCAAGCTGCGCGACGAAGGCTGCAAGGACGGTTTCCGCCACGCGCTGTGGAAGCAGTTCGGCGAGATGGGCTTTACCGGCATCCTGATCGGCGAAGACGATGGCGGGCTTGGCCTGGGCCATGTCGAGGCCGGCGTGGTGCTCGAAGAAATCGGTCGCAATCTGTCGCCTTCGCCGTTCCTGACCACGGCGGTCGCGGGCGTGTCCGCGCTCAACCATGGTGGCCAGCACCTCAAGGACAAGTTCTTCCCCGGCATCCTCGCGGGCGAGACCGTGCTGGCGCTGGCGATCGACGAGCATGCCAAGCATCGCCCGGCGCAGATCGCGACCAAGGCGGAGAAATCGGGCAACGGCTTCAAGCTCTCTGGCAAGAAGCAGTTCGTCGTACAGGGCGCGAGCGCCGACGCGCTGATCGTCGCTGCCCGCACCGCCGGAGCTCCGGGCGAGACCGACGGGATCACGCTGTTCGTCGTCGACAAGGACGCTGCCAACTTGGGCGTCGACAACACCCGGCTGGTCGACAGCTCGATGGCCGCGCATGTCACGCTCGACGGTGTCGAGGTCGATGGTGATGCGGTGATCGGCGAGGTCGATCAGGGCTGGCAGGTGCTTACCGCGCTGCTCAAGGCGGGGCGCGCAGGTTCTGCCGCCGAGCTGGTCGGCGTCGGATCGGGCGCGATGGACATGACCGTCGATTATCTCAAGCAGCGCAAGCAGTTCGGCCGTCTGATCGGCGAGTTCCAGGCGCTGCAGCACCGTGCGGCGCACCTCTACAGCGAGATGGAAATTGCCCGCGCCGCCGTGCTCAAGGCGCAGCAGCTGCTCGACGAGGGCCAGGACAGCGCCGACATCTTCGTGTCGGTCGCCAAGGCCAAGGCCGGACGCAGCGCCAATCTGGCGGTCCGCGAAGGTGTGCAGATGCACGGCGGCATCGGCATGACCGACGAGTATGATATCGGCTTCTACATGAAACGCGACCGGGCGCTCAACGAGTTCATGGGCGATGCGAACTTCCACGCAGGCCGCGTGGCAGAAATCTTCGGATATTGATCAACCTCTAGCCCCTCCCCTTGAGGGGAGGGGTTGCGGTGGGGAATTCAAGGGTGGCGCAGCTATGCCCCACTCCCAGCCCCGCCCCCAAAAGGAGAGGGGAGTATTTGCATGGCACTCGATCCCGAAATTTTCGACGCGCTGCTAGAGGGCGTCCGCCGCTTCGTTGCCGAACGCCTGCGTCCGCTCGAAGCCCAGGTTTCCGAAACCGACGAAATCCCCGACGATCTGGTGCAGGACATGCGCGAGCTTGGCCTGTTCGGCCTGTCGATCAGCGAGGATTATGGCGGTCTCGGCCTCAACATGGAGGAGGAGGTCCGCATCGCCTTCGAACTCGGGCGTACGTCGCCCGCGATGCGCTCCACTTTCGGCACCAATGTCGGCATCGGCAGCCAGGGGCTGGTGATGGACGGCAACGAGGCGCAGAAGGCGAAGTACCTGCCGCTGATCGCCAGCGGCGAGATCATCACCTCGTTCGCGCTGACCGAGCCCGATGTCGGATCGGACAGCGGCTCGGTCAAGACCCGCGCCGAGCTCGATGGCGACGCCTATGTGCTCAACGGCTCGAAGCGTTACATCACCAATGCCGACAAGGCTGACCTGTTCACGGTGATGGCGCGCACCGGCGGGCCCGGACCCAAGGGGGTCACCGCGTTCCTGGTGCCGCGCAATCTGCCCGGCCTTTCGGTCGGCAAGCCCGAGCGCAAGATGGGCCAGCAGGGCGCGCATGTCTGCGACGTCAATTTCGACAATGTGCGCGTGCCCGTGGAAAATCGCCTGGGCGCGGAAGGTGACGGCTTCAAGGTCGCGATGCGGGTGCTCGATCGCGGGCGGCTGCACATTTCGGCGGTGTGCGTCGGGGCGGCCGAGCGGCTGATCGCGGACAGCATCGCCTATGCCAGGGAGCGCCAGCAGTTCGGCAAGCCGATCGCCGAATTCCAGCTGATCCAGGCGATGATCGCCGACTCGGTGGCCGAGTGCAAGGCGGCCAAGGCGCTGGTGCTGCAGACCGCCAGGGCCAAGGACCGCGGCGAGCGCATCACCGAGGACTGCGCCTGCGCCAAGCTGATCGCTTCCGAGATGGTCGGCCGCGTCGCCGACCGCGCGGTCCAGATCTTCGGTGGCGCGGGCTATATCGCCGACTATGGCATCGAACGCTTCTACCGCGATGTCCGCCTGTTCCGCATCTACGAGGGAACCAGCGAGATTCAGCGGACCATCATTGCAAGGGAAGCCTTGCGTTCGGAGGGATGAACATGAGCATTGAAAATCTGTTTTCGGTCAAGGGCAAGGTGGCGCTCGTCACCGGTGGCTCGCGCGGCATCGGCAAGATGATCGCACAGGGCCTGATCGCCGCTGGCGCCAAGGTCTATATCTCGGCGCGCAAGGCCGCCGCCTGCGATGCGACCGCCGAGGAGCTGGGCCCCAACTGCATCTCGCTGCCCTGCGACGTCTCCAGCGTCGAGGGCGCACGCCAGCTCGCCGCGAATCTCGCCGAGCACGAGAGCCGCCTCGACATTCTGGTCAACAATGCCGGCGCTGCCTGGGGTGCAGAGTTCGAGGATTTTCCCGAAATCGGCTGGGACAAGGTGATGGACCTCAACGTCAAGTCGCCCTTCTTCCTGACCCAGGCGCTGCATGGCCTGCTCAAGGCCGGTGCCAGCGCCGAAACCCCGGCCAAGGTGATCAACATCTCCTCGGTCGATGGCATGCGGGTCAATCCGTGGGAAACCTATAGCTATCAGGCGAGCAAGGCGGCTCTGATCCAGCTTACCAAGCGCATGGCGGTCCGCCTGCTGCGCGACCATATCTATGTCACCGGCATCGGCCCCGGCGCGTTTCCGTCGGACATGAACAAGGCCGCGCGCGATTATGGCGACAAGGTGGCCAGCGGCATCCCCAACAAGCGCGTCGGCGACTGGCAGGACATTTCGGGCGCGGTGATCTTCCTCGCCAGCCGCGCGGGCGATTACGTCATCGGCACGACCATCCCGGTCGATGGCGGCATCGTCAATGCTTCGGTCCCGCAGGGTGGTTACGATCCCGAAGGCCATTGATCGGTCCCGACAGGACGTAAAATCACGGCGCGCGCACTGGTTGCGCGTGCCGTTTTCATGCACAGTGCCTGGAAATATTCATGGGGAGCTGTGTGATGGGAATGCGCAACGTGGCGATGGCAATCGGCCTAAGCATGGCAGTTGTTGCGACCGGTCCGATCGCCGAGGCGCAATCCCGCAAATCCTCTCCCTCACTCGGCGGATCGATGAAGAGCCTGCTTGGCAATGCATCGGACAGCGCGCTCGATCAGCTCGGACAGCCCGGTGCCTTCTATGCGGACCAGGCTGTGCGCATCCTCCTCCCCGGCACGCTGCAAAAGGCGACCAAGCTGATGCGGCTCACCGACCGGGCGGGCATCACCAACAATCTGGTCAAATCGCTCAACGATGCCGCCGGGCTTGCGGCGCAGGAGGCCAAGCCGGTGTTCCGCTCGGCGATCGATTCGATGACGCTGGCCGATGGCGTCGGCATCGTCGCGGGCGGCGATACCGCAGGCACGCAATATCTCCGGCGCACCTCGGGCGAGGTGCTGCGGCAGAAAATGCGGCCGCTGGTGAGCAATGCGCTGGGCCGGACCGGCGCTTTCAAGCAGCTCGACAGTCTTGGCAGCAGCGGTACCGGCGGGGTTCTGGGAGCGCTGGCAGGCGTCGATCTCAGCCGCGACGGCCTGATCGATAGCGTCACCGACCAGGCAATGTCGGGCATCTTCACCTATATCGGACGCGAGGAAGCCAAATTCCGGAAGAACCCGCTCAAGTCCGGCAAGAAGTTGCTCGACCGGGTGATGTAAGCTGCCTCAGGGGGCGGGCGCGTTCATCAGGTCGCGGACATAATCGATCAGCCCGGTCTGGCGCGCGCGGCGCATCCGTTCCGAGTTCAAAATCTGGCGGACCTTGTCGAAACAGCTTTCGACATTGTCGTTGATGACGACGAAATCATAGCCGTCCCAATGGCTGATCTCGTCCTGCGCGCGCGCCATCCGTCCGGCGATCACCTCTTCGCTGTCGGTGTTGCGGCTGCGGAGGCGGCGGTGCAATTCCTCGAGCGACGGCGGCAGGATGAACACGCGCACGACATCGCCCTCGGCGCGCTGATACAGCTGTTGCGTACCCTGCCAGTCGATGTCGAAGAGGAAGTCCTGCCCGTCGCGAAGACCCTGTTTCACCTGGGCCTTGGGCGTTCCGTAGTAATGCCCGAACACCTTGGCCCATTCGAGCAATGCGTTTTCCTCGACCAGGCGATGGAATTCGGCCTCGTCGATGAAATGATAATCCTTGCCATCGACCTCGCCGGGGCGCGGCGGGCGCGTGGTTACCGACACCGACAGTGCGATATGTCCGTCCTGCTCGAGAAGCATCCGCGCGATGGTCGATTTGCCCGCGCCAGATGGCGAAGACAGGATGAAAAGCAGGCCGCGGCGGGCAAGGGGGGCTTGGATAACGGTGTTGACCATGGCGGCTCATGGCCAAAGCCGCCGCCAAAGGTCAACCAGTTTGTGTGTTACAATTGGCGCGTCAAGGCTTGGGCGGCTTGGCCTTCTGCTTGCGCTGGTCATAGACCGCCTTGGCAAGCAGCGCTCCGCCGACGAGCAGCGCACCGGGAACCGAGCGGGTGGCAATGCGCGCGGCAATGGCGCCCATGACCGTGCCGCCGAACACCGTTGCGGCAATCTGGCTGCGCGCCTTGGCACCGATCATGTTGCGCACCAGCTCGTCATTGGCCGCTGTGGTGATCAGGCGGCTCGCGCCATTCCAGGCACCGACCGTCCAATGCGGGCGGGCGGCGGGTGGCGCAGCGGTGACGCCGGTCCCGTCGACCGGTGCCGGTGCGTTCACCACCGGCGCGGTGCTTGCAGGCGTTTCGGGGGTGGACGGGCTGTTGTTCACGGGGTTGGTCATGGCACATCCATAGCTGATTTGGGCTCCGTCCTCAAACGCCTGCCGCCGCAGGAGCGTTCCCGCAACCAGTCAGCGACCGATCATGTCCTGCGGGCGGACACGCGCATCGAACGTCGCCTCGTCGACCAGCCCCAGTGCCAGCCCCGCCTGCTTGAGCGTCAGCCCGTGCTCGTGCGCGTGCTTGGCGATCTTCGCGGCATGGTCATAGCCGATAACCGGGGCAAGCGCGGTGACGAGCATCAGCGAGCGATCCACCAACTCGGCGATCCGCGACTCGTTGGCCTTCATCCCCTCGACGCAGCGCTCGGCAAAGCCCTCCATCCCCGTCGCCAGCAGATCGATCGACCGCAGCACGTTCGCGCCGATCAGCGGCTTGAACACGTTGAGCTCCATATGCCCCTGCAGCCCGCCGATGGTGATCGCCTGATGGTTGCCCATCACCTGGGCTGCCACCATGGTCAGCATCTCGCACTGGGTCGGATTGACCTTGCCAGGCATGATCGAGCTGCCCGGCTCGTTGGCGGGAAGCTCGAGTTCGCCAAGGCCCGAGCGCGGGCCCGAGCCGAGCAGGCGGATATCGTTGGCGATCTTGGTCAGCGCCACCGCCAGCGTGTTGAGCGTGCCCGACAAGTGCACCAGCGGGTCGTTGCTCGCCAGCGCCTCGAAGCTGTTCTCCGCCGGGTGAAAGGGATGGCCGGTGATCTCGGCGATCGCTTCGCACATGGCCTGCGCAAAGCCCCTGGGGGCATTGAGGCCGGTGCCGACTGCGGTGCCGCCGATCGCGAGCCGATAGGTGCCCGCCACTATCGCCGGTTCGATCCGTCGTCCGCAGCGATAGAGCTGGTTGGCATAGCCGGAAAATTCCTGGCCCAAGGTCAGCGGAGTCGCATCCTGCAAATGGGTGCGCCCGATCTTGACGATGTGATCCCATGCCTGCACTTTTGCCGCCAGCGCAGCGGTCAGCCGGTCGAGGGCAGGGCGCAACCGCGTCTGCACCGCAAGGCTGGCCGCGATATGGATCGCGGTCGGAAAGGCGTCGTTCGACGACTGGCTCTTGTTGACATGATCGTTGGGGTGCACCGGCGCCTTGCCGCCACGCTGGCCGGTCAGCAGCTCGTTGGCGCGGCCCGCGATCACCTCGTTGACGTTCATGTTGCTCTGCGTGCCGCTGCCGGTCTGCCAGATGGTGAGCGGGAACTGATCGTCGAGTGCACCGGAGGCGACTTCGGCCGCCGCGTTCTCGATCGCATCGGCGAGCTCTGCGGGCAGGCCATGGTCGCGGTTCACGCGCGCCGCCGCCTGCTTGACCACCGCGAGGCCATGCACGATGCCGATCGGCATGCGCTCGTGCGGCGCGAAGGGGAAATTCTCGAGGCTGCGCTGCGTCTGAGCGCCCCAATAGCAGCTCGCCGGGACCGCGATCTCGCCCAGCGAGTCGCTTTCGATGCGGGTATCGATGTCTGTCAAAGGCCCTGTCCGTGAAAGGCGGCCCTCAAAGCCGCTATTTGCGCTTGCCGAAATCCACGCTGACGACGTTGGATCCGTCGCCATCGCCGCCGGGATGATCATTTTCCGCCGCTTCGTGCGGCTCGGGCGGAGGCGTATCGCCCGAAACCTGGAACTGCAGGCCGAAATCGACCGCCGGGTCGACAAATGCGGTGATCGCACTGAACGGGATGAACAGGTGCGCGGGCACGCGGTTGAAGCTCAGCCCCACCGAAAAGCCTGTCTTCTCGACCTTCAGGTCCCAGAATTTCTGCTGGAGGACGATCGTCATCTCGTCCGGGAAGCGCTCGACGAGATGGCGCGGAATGTCCACGCCGGGCGAGCGCGTCTTGAACGTGATGTAGAAATGATGGCTGCCGGGGAGACCATTCGATTCGACTTCGCCCAGCACGCGGCCGACGACTGCGCGCAGGGCTTCCTGGACGATCTCGTCGTAGGGAATCAGGCTGTCGGGCGCATCGTCACTCATGCCCAATTTGTTGGACCGACATTCGTTCAGGGTCAAGGCGCTAATGGGCCGCACGACAGCACGCTGCAACAAGTGGCAAAAATGTTGCGCGTCTCCGCAAGCTGATTATAGGGCGCAGCATGCGCACCGCCCGGATAGAACGCAAGACCCACGAAACCGACATTTTCGTCGAGTTGAACCTCGATGGGACAGGCCAGTTCGACGTGTCGACCGGCATCGGTTTTCTCGACCACATGGTAGAGCAGTTCTCGCGCCATTCGCTGATCGACCTGACCTGCCGGATCAAGGGCGATCTGCATGTCGATCAGCACCACACGACCGAGGATTGCGCGCTCGCCATCGGCCAGGCGCTCACCCAGGCGCTGGGCGACAAGGGCGGCATCGTCCGCTATGGCCATGCCTATTCGCCGATGGACGAGACGCTGAGCCGTGTCGCGGTCGACATCTCGGGCCGACCCTATTTCGTCTGGAAGGCGGGTTTCACGCAGCCGCGCCTGGGCGAGATGGATACCGAGCTGTTCGAGCACTGGTTCCACTCGATCGCACAGACCGCAGGGCTGACGCTGCATATCGAGCTGCTCTACGGAGCGAACAACCACCATATCTGCGAGAGCATCTACAAGGGCTTCGCCCGTGCGATGCGCGCCGCGGTCGAGATCGACCCGCGCAAGCAGGGCGCAGTGCCCTCGACAAAGGGAATATTGGGTGGCTGATCGGGTCGCGCTGATCGATTATGGCGCGGGCAATCTGCACAGTGTGCACAATGCGCTGAGGGCCGTCGGCGCCGCCGATGTCGCGGTGACCGATGATCCCGCGCTGGTGCGCGCGGCCGACCGCATCGTCCTGCCCGGCGTCGGTGCCTTTGCCGCGTGCATGAACGGGCTGTCCGCCATCCCCGGCATGATCGATGCGCTCGAAGACCGGGTGCGCGGCGACAGAGTGCCGTTCCTCGGCATCTGTGTCGGCATGCAGCTGCTCGCGACGCGCGGGCTCGAGCATGGCACGCATGCGGGGCTCGGCTGGATTGCGGGCGAAGTGCGCGCGATGGACGCGACGCCATCGATCAAGGTCCCGCATATGGGATGGAACGATGTCACGCCCTCGGATGGCGCGCCCCTGATTGTGCCGGGCGAGGCCTATTTCCTGCACAGCTACCATTTTGCCGCTGCCGACGCTGATGATGTCGCCGCCGTCACCGATCATGGCGGCCCGGTGACCGCCGCCGTCGCGCGCGGCAACATCCTGGGCGTGCAATTCCATCCGGAAAAGAGCCAGGCTTATGGCCTCGATCTGCTCCGCCGCTTTCTCGACTGGACCGTGTCATGAGCATCATCGTCTTTCCCGCGATCGACCTGAAAGGCGGCCAGGTGGTTCGTCTTGCCGAAGGCGATATGGACCGCGCGACGGTCTATGGCGACGATCCCGCAGCCCAGGCGCAGCTCTTTGCGGAAGCGGGTGCCCAGCATTTGCACGTCGTCGATCTGGACGGAGCCTTTGCCGGTGAAGCGGTCAACCGCAGCGCGGTGGAATCGATCATCAAGAGCTTTCCCGGCTATCTCCAGCTCGGCGGCGGTATTCGCACCCGCACCGCTGTCGGAGGCTGGTTCGACCTCGGCGTAGCTCGCGTCGTTATCGGCACGGCGGCGTTGACCGATCCCGAATTCGTGCGCGACATGGCCAAGGCCTATGAGGGTGGCATCGTCGTTGCGGTCGATGCGCGCGACGGCATGGTCGCGACGCATGGTTGGGCCGATGTCTCCGACGTTCCCGTCGCCGACATGGCGCGCCGTTTCGAGGACGCCGGTGTCGCCAGCCTCCTCTTCACCGATGTCGGGCGCGATGGGCTGCTCAAGGGGTGCAACATCGATGCGACCGTCGCACTCGCCCGCACCACCGACATTCCGGTGATCGCCAGCGGTGGGGTGAAGGGGCTCGACGACATTCATCTGCTCAGTCTCCACGCCGAAGACGGCATCGAAGGCGTCATTACGGGCCGCGCGCTCTACGATGGCCGCCTCGATCTCGCCACCGCGATCGCCATGGCGTCGCGCGGATGAGCGTTCGCGTCCGCGTCATCCCCTGTCTCGACGTCGCCAATGGCCGCGTGGTCAAGGGCGTGAACTTCGTTGATCTGCGCGATGCGGGCGATCCGGTCGAACAGGCGCGCGCCTATGACGCCGCCGGGGCCGACGAGCTATGCTTTCTCGACATTTCGGCAAGCCATGAGGCGCGCGGGACCATCATCGATGTCGTTCGCCGAACTGCCGAAGTCTGCTTCATGCCGGTCACCGTTGGCGGAGGGGTGCGCAGCGCCGAGGATGCCCGCGCGCTGCTGCTCGCCGGGGCCGACAAGGTCGCGGTGAACAGCGCGGCGGTGTCGCGCCCCGAGGTCGTCGCCGATATCGCCGAGCGCTTCGGCAGCCAGTGCATCGTCGCGTCGATCGACGCGCGCCGCCGCGCCGACGGCCAGGGCTGGGAAATCTTCACCCATGGCGGGCGCAAGGAAACCGGCATCGATGCGATCGAGCACGCGTTGAAGCTGACCCGGCTTGGGGCAGGCGAGCTGCTCGTCACCTCGATGGACCGCGACGGCACGCGCGACGGCTATGATCTCGAGCTCATCCGCACGATAGCCAACCAGGTCGATATCCCCGTCGTCGCCAGTGGCGGGGTGGGGCATATCGGCCATCTGGTCGAAGGCGTGACCCAGGGCCATGCCAGCGCGGTGCTTGCAGCATCGATCTTCCATTTCGGCGAAGCCAGCATCGCCGATGCCCATCGCGCGCTGGCCGAAGCCGGATTGCCTGCGCGATCGCACTGATTTTACAGCTTTTGCAGCCAGCCGGTTGTCGGCACGCTTGACAGTTGCGCCCGTTGCGGGTGGGGCGTTAACCAGTGGACGCGCCTGTTTCCGGGCGCTTGCGACATCTGGCAAAGCGCTTGCTTAACCATCAGGCATGAAGTGTCTCGGAATGAAACCCGGCATAAGCGAAAGGTTGAAGGTCGTGCGCCGCATCGCCGTCATCCTGCCTGGCATTTCCCTGGCCACGCCGCTGGAGGCCAGTCCGCTGAGCCGGATCACGCTCGACGGGCTGACCCGCGCCGAAGGCATCCGCAGCTGGATCGAGATTACCGAACCGGGCAGCGTCGGATTGCTATGCATGGGCATTATCGGCTTGCTGGTCGGACGCTGGGCGGCCGGTCGCAACCGCAAGGGCCCGCCAAAGCGCTGAGCGCGCTTGACGCACGCCCGCCTCCGTCGCAGAGCGTCGAGATATGGCAGACCCGATCATCGCAAGGCTCGAAGCCGTCATCGCAGAGCGCCGCAAGGCATCGCCCGACAGCAGCTATGTGGCCAAGCTGACCGCGCGCGGCCGCCCGCGGATCGCCCAGAAGATCGGCGAGGAAGCGGTCGAGGCGGTGATCGCCGCGATCCAGGGCGACGCCAGGGGTGTGGTCAGCGAAAGCGCCGACCTGATCTTTCACCTGCTGGTCTTGCTCGCCGATATGGGCCTGACCTGGGCCGATGTGCTTGCCGAGCTCGATGCGCGCGAAGGCACGTCCGGCATTACCGAAAAGCTGTCCCGTCCCAAGGAGTGAAGAGCATGCCGATCGATCCCACGCTGCCTTATGACGACCAGAACATCTTCGCGAAGATCCTGCGCGGCGAAATTCCCTGCACCAAGGTGCACGAGGATGATCACATCCTCGCCTTCAAGGACATCAACCCGCAGGCGCCGACGCATGTGCTGGTGATCCCCAAGGCACCTTTCGTGAGCTGGGACGATTTTTCCGCGCGCGGCACCGACGAGCAGATCGCGGCGTTCGTCCGCGGCGTCGGCGAGGTGGCGCGGATGCTCGGATTGGTCGAGCCGGGTTACCGGCTGCTCGCCAATATCGGGCTGGATGCACATCAGGAGGTGCCGCACCTTCATGTGCACCTGTTCGCCGGAAAGCCGCTCGGCCCGATGCTGATGCGCGGCTGACATCGCCTCTTCTCAAGCCTGCGCCATGGGTCTAATCTGGCTCAAGCGGGCGTGAGGGAGGATCAAGATGCTGCGATCTCTGGCCGTGCTGTGCGCCGCCGGGTGCATGACCGCGCCCGCCCTGGCTCAAGCCAGTGTGCCGTGCGAGACGATGCTCGGCGACCTGTGGGGCGAGACGGAGCCGCAAGCCGGTACTGCCACCGTGGACGGCACCACACTGCACAGCCCGGCGGATCTGGAAAAGGCAGTCGGCAAGGGCGCGATCGTTCAGGGCGGCAAGTTCGCCGGTTGGGATTTTCGTCGGCTCTCACTCACCAACGCGTGCTTTGTCGAGGCTGACCTGCAACGTAGCCAATGGGATGACGCGCGCGCGCCTGGCATTGGCTTCATCAAGTCCAACCTGACAGGTGCCTCGCTCGTCGGCATCAAGGCTCCCGGCATCCTGCTTCGCGACGCTAATCTCACCGACGTGCAGGCGATGAAGGCCGATCTCAGCGGCGGGAAGCTGGAAGGAGGCTGGTTCGAAGGGAGCATCGATGGCCTGAACCTTGACGGCGCGAACCTCTCTCGCTTCGATTTTTCGTGCGGCATTACCCTGTCTGATGGTTGCCCGCTTTATGGCAGCGACAAGACGATGTCGGCGCGCGGCGCCAATCTCACGCGGGCGAAGCTCAGCAGCTTTCATCGCTACGGGCTGAGAGATATCGCGCTGGAGGATGCCATACTCGATCGGACCGAAATGTCGCCGGCGCAGCTCGCAAGCCTGAAGGGCCTGGTGATCAGTCACCCCCTCGTGCTCGTAGGCGGTGACAACCGGCTGGAGCTGACTGCTGCAGAGGCCCAATCCCTGACGGATGACGTCGCCATTGCCGATCCGGCCGTGCGCGACCCATCCTTTGATTGCAGCAAGGCAACAAGTGTTGCCGAAAGGACCATCTGCCTGCCCGACAATCGCGATCTGGCCGATGCCGACCGGCTGCTCGCGCGCACCTTTGCTCAGGCGCGCAAAGCGAACCCGGGCTTGGTCGCAGATCAACGGCAATGGCTCAAGCAGCGCGACGGCTGCATGAGCGAAAAGTTTCCTTCCGACTGCCTGCGCAATGCCTATGCCAGGCGACAGGGGCAATTGCTGGGAGCTTTGGGCGAGAGCAATTGGCTAAAGCCGGGCGAGGCGGCCCTGTTCATCGATGACGAACTCCCGGTGAGCGAGGCGATGCGGCGGACAGCTTTGTTCGCGCGGCTGGCTCCGCTGCTGGCACAGGCATCGATGGGCTATGCCTATGTCGAACGTCGGCCCGACGGTGGCTACGATGCGAGTGGCGAATCCGTCGGCGCGAATGCGCACACATGCACCCTGGGCGCGAGCGGGTTGAGCCTTGATCCGCTGACCGGCTGGTACAGCGTGCGAGACAGCGAGAGCAATCGGCGCATCAGGGTGATGCAGATCGACGGCGACTGGCTGCGCATCTTCGCCGACGGCCATCCCTATGGAGAAGAGGCCGAGGGCTCGGCGGATTATGCCAGCTGCGGCGCGCGCGCGGCGTTCGGACCGATGCGGCGGATCGCGCTGCCTGCGGCGATCCTCAAAACCTATGCCGATCGTGCCGCGAACGGGCAATGACCGGCCCGCGATGCGACAGATGGGTTACAACCCGGTTGCCACCGCGTGAAAAGCCGCTAATCCTGTGCGCCACAGGGGGATAACCCCGGGACGCAACCGGCTGGCTACAGGCCCGCCAAGGGTGGGAAATCAAGAACATCATGAAATTTGCGCGTGTCAAACCGCTGGACGCCATTCTGGCGACAGCCAAGAAGAAGTCGCTGCATCCGACCCTGGGTTGGTTTCAGCTGACCCTGTTCGGCATCGGCTGCGTGATCGGTACCGGTATTTTCGTGCTGACCTCGGCCGGCGCCCAGAAGGCCGGCCCCGGCCTGATGCTGGCCTTCGCGATTGCCGGCCTGATCTGCATCGTCGCGGCGCTCTGCTATGCCGAAATCGCCGCGATGATCCCCGTCGCGGGCTCTGCCTACACCTATACCTATTCCGTCATGGGCGAGCTGCTCGCCTGGACGGTCGGATGGGCCCTTGTCCTCGAATATGCGGTCGCGGCGAGCGCGGTGTCGGTCGGGTGGTCCGGCTATTTCACCGGGACGATATTGAACGAGTTTTTCGGCATAACGCTGCCGACCTATCTCACCGCAGGACCGCTCTGGCTGGGCGGTGCTCCTGGCGGTTTCGTCAATCTGCCCGCGATCGTCATCGCGCTGCTGGTCACCTGGCTGTTGATGATCGGCACCAGTGAATCGGCCAAGGTCAACGCGGTGCTCGTCGCCATCAAGGTGACCGCGCTCACGGCATTCATCGTGCTGACGGTCCCCAAGACCGAGATGGCGAACTTCAACCCGTTCCTGCCCGCCGGTATTTTCGGCGGTTTCGGATCGGGCATCGGCGCGGTGGGTGCTGCAGCCACCATCTTCTTCGCCTATGTCGGCTTCGACGCGGTCTCGACTGCGGCCGAGGAGACCAAGAACCCGCAGCGCAACGTGCCGATCGGCCTGATCGGCAGCCTCGGTTTCTGCACCATTTTCTACATTCTCGTTGCCGCCGGTGCCGTCGGCACCATCGGTGGTCAGCCGATCCTCGGCCCCAACGGCATTCCGTTCCCCGCAGGGTCGGAAGAGCTCGCACGCCAGTGCGCGCTGCCGCAATATGCCGAGATGCTGGTCTGCTCGAACGAGGCGCTGGCGCATGTGCTGCGCGAAATCGGTTTCAGCGCAGTGGGCAACATGCTGGGCATCGCGGCATTCGTGGCGCTGCCTTCGGTGATCCTGATCCTGCTGTTCGGCCAGACCCGCATCTTCTTCGTGATGGCGCGTGACGGCCTGCTGCCCGAAGGCCTGTCGAAGATCCACCCCAAGTGGAAGACGCCCTATGTGGTGACCGCGATCACCGGCGGCATCGTCGCCTTTGCCGCGGCCTTTCTGCCGGTGGGTCAGCTCGCCGATATCGCCAATGCCGGGACGCTCTATGCGTTCATGATGGTGGCGATCGCGGTGATGATGCTGCGCAAGACCGATCCGAACCGCGAACGCCTGTTCCGCACGCCGATGCTGTGGCTGGTCGGCCCGGCGACGATTGCGGGCTGCATCTTCCTGTTCCTCAACCTGCCGTTCGAGGCGATGATCGTGCTGCCCGCCTGGGGCGCAATCGGCCTGGTGATCTATTACCTCTATGGCTACAAAGCGAGCCATCTGGGCAAGGGCATCGTCGAGGTGCCCGAGGATGATCCGGGCGTCGTCTCGCATTGATGCAAAAGAAAACCCCGGCGCGATCCGCCGGGGTTTTTCTTTGGGCTCGGGCTGTGAGCCTTACATCGGCGATTTGGGGCAAGTGCCGGGACGACGGAACAGCCTGCCTTTTTCCGCCCAGAGGATCACAACCAGAGCGGCGACGCCGCAGCTGAAAAAGCCGACGGCCATGGGCAGCGTCGTGCCGTCAAACGCCTGACCGACAATCGCGCCGATGCCTGCGCCTAGCACCGTGCGAAACGCCATCTGGAACGACGAAGCAGCGCCCGCCATTGCGCCAAACGGCTCCATGGCAATCGAGCTGAAATTCGCGCCGATAAATCCGACCATCGCCATGTTGAGCGCGACGATCACCAGAAAGAGCGCCATCGGCTCGCCCGGCACATTGGCAGCGGCGATCTGCAGCAGCGAAAGCACCAGAAACGCCATCAGCGCCGAATGCGACACCCGTCGCGCACCGAAGCGCTCGACGATCCTGCTGTTGAAGAAGTTCGACACCGCCATCGCGCCTGCCACGGCGGCAAAGGCATAGGGGAAGATGGCTTCGGCATCGAACACGTCGGCAAAGACCTGTTGCGAGCTGTTGAGAAAGCCGAACATGGCCCCAACGAGGAGACCTGCACCGGCAACATAGCCAAAGCCCTGGCGGTTGAAGATCACCTGGAACCAGGTGCTGCCGATCGTGTCGAGCCGGATGGGGATGACATTTTCGGGCCGCAGCGTCTCGGGCAGGCGCAGCCAGACCCAGATGGCGACCGCGCTGCCCATCACCGACAGCAGGATGAAGATGAACTGCCACTGCGCGAAATAGAGGATCAGCTGCCCTACGGTCGGCGCGAGCACCGGCACCGCCATGAACACGATGAAGATGATCGACATGAAGCTGGCCATCCGGTCGCCAGAGAAGATGTCGCGGATGACCGATACCACCAGCACGCCCATGGCCGCAGCCGCAAAGCCCTGGGCAAAGCGCAGCAGGAGCAATGTCTGGAAATCAGGCGCAAAGGCACAGGCCCCGCCGAAGATGACGTAGAAGACCAGGGAGCCGAGCAGCACCGGCTTGCGTCCGACCTGGTCGCCGATGGGACCGTAGAACAGCGAACCTATCCCCATGCCCATCAGATAGCTGCTGATCACGAACTGACGGTCGTTGGCGCTCGCGACATCAAAGGCGGCGCCCAGCGCGGGAAAGGCCGGCAGGATCGAATCGATCGCCAGCGCATTCAGCGCCATCAGCGCGGCCATCATCGCCACCAGTTCGCGCGTTCCCATCGGGAAAGTGCCGGTTTCGCTCGGAATTGCAGACGTCGCCATCTTCAAGGTCTTTTCATTGTGCATCGCATCATAATGGGCTTCGGGACGGTGATTGCCAACCGCACGCGCGATTTCTATTTTGCCTCAACCCATGGAAGGCCCCGCCGATCCCCTTTCGCGCAAGATCATCCATATCGACATGGATGCCTTTTTCGCGAGCGTGGAGCAGCGCGACAATCCGGCGCTGCGCGGGCTTCCCGTGGCGGTGGGTGGTTCGTCGCGGCGCGGGGTGGTGGCAGCGGCCAGCTATGAGGCAAGGGCATTCGGCGTGCGATCGGCCATGCCTTCGGTGACCGCACAGCGACGATGCCCCAATCTGGTCTTCGTCAAGCCGCGCTTCGATGTGTACCAATCGGTCTCGCGCCAAATCCGCGATATCTTCGCCAAGCATACCGATCAGATCGAACCGCTCTCGCTCGACGAGGCCTATCTCGACGTCACCGCCAACAAGCAGGCGATCGCTTCGGCCACCCATATTGCCGAGATGATCCGCGCCGATATTGCCCGCGAGACCGGGCTGACGGCCAGCGCGGGCGTGTCGTACAACAAGTTCATCGCCAAGCTGGCGAGCGACCAGAACAAGCCCGACGGTCTGTGCGTCATCCGCCCCGAACAGGGGCCGGGCTTCGTCGCCGCATTGCCGGTCAAGCGCTTCCACGGGGTCGGGCCGCGCACAGCGGAAAAGATGTCTGCGCTGGGCATCGTCACCGGGGCCGATCTCGCGGCCAAGTCCGAACAATGGCTGCTCCAGCATTTCGGCAGCTGGGGCAGCTATCTATTTGGCGCGGCGCGCGGTATCGACAATCGCCCGGTCCGTCCCGACCGCATCCGCAAGTCGATCGGCGGCGAGCGCACCTATGGCGAGGACATCTGGACCGAAGACGGGCTGCGCGCCGCGCTCGAGAATGTCGCCGATATCGTCTGGGAGCGGGTCGAACGCGCCGAAGGCCAGGGGCGGACGGTGACCCTGAAGGCACGGTTCGCCGATTTCCACACCATCACCCGCGCGCGCACGTTGCCCCAGCCGGTCGAGGGCAGGGCGATGTTCGGGCAGATCGGCCAATCGCTGGTCGATCAGATCCTGCCCCTGCACAATGGCGTGCGCCTTCTCGGGCTGACGCTCTCGGGCCTTTCGCGCGCGGGAGACGAGGACCCGCAGGATGAGCGCCAGCCCGAACTGCCCTTCGTCTGATTACCATTCGCCCGGAGGGGGCAGCCCATCGCGTATCTCGATGACCCTGCGCCGCGAAGCAGCGGTGAGAGCATCTGGCAGTGCATCGAGCGGGAAGAACCGCGCCTCCAGGAGTTCCCCCGCATCGGGCCTGGGGTCATCGCGGGTTTCACCGACGATGACGGTGATATGATCGGGGAAGCCTTCGCCGTTCGAAAGGAACTCGCCGTGCACGCGCACCTTGTCGAGACGGCATCCGGTTTCCTCCAGCGCCTCGCGGATACCCGCTTCCAGCGCCGTTTCCTTCCGCCCGACGCCGCCGCCCGGCAGCATGTACCGGTCGGTGGCGAAATAGCTGTGCCGGATCAGCAGCACCTCGCGGCCCCGCAGCACGACGGCCTTCACACCGCACGTCCTGATCTGGAACGCACGCCGGAAGAACAGGCGCACCCGGTGCGCAACGATATAGCCAAGGCGGAGCGGGGTCATGCCGCCGCTCCGAACCTCAGACGTCCAGATTGGCGACGTTCAGCGCATTTTCCTGAATGAAGTCGCGCCGCGGCTCGACGACATCGCCCATCAGCTGGGTGAACACCTCGTCCGTCACATCGGCATCCTCGACCTTCACCTGCAGCAGCGAACGGTGGTTGGGATCGAGCGTGGTTTCCCATAGCTGCTCGGCGTTCATCTCGCCCAGGCCCTTGTAGCGCTGCACCGCCAGCCCCTTGCGCCCGGCCGCGAGGATCGCATCGAGCAGCGCAGAAGGGCGGTTGATGACGAGACCGGTGGCGACCACCGCTTCTTCGGCATCGTCCTCGCCCGTCTCGGCGTTCGAAGCTGCGGCCGAGCTGGCCTTTACCAAGCGGCTTGGGTTCAGATAGACATCCGCAAACTCGCCCGCGACGCGGTGGAGCTTGCGCGCCTCGGCGCTGTTGAGGAACGCGAGATCGACGACATGATGGTCGGTCACTCCGCGCCAGAAGCGCTGCAGGTGATAGCCGCCCTCGGCCGAAATCTCGCCCTGCCAGCGTGCTTCGGGATCGGCTCCGCCCATCCACTGCGCGGCCTTCTCGACCGCTGCCTGGCGATCGCCCTGCGGCATGTCGGGCGTCAGCGCGCCGGCCAGCGCGAGCCCTTCGACGATCAGCGGATCGTAGCGCCGCGGGATATAGGTCATCAGGCTCTTCATCCGGCGGGCATGCTCGATCAGTTCGCGCAGATCCTCGCCGCCGCGGGCCCCGCCAATTGTTTCGAGCACGCGGCCCTGCAGCCCGGCATCGACCAGATACTGGTCGAGCGCGTCATTGTCCTTGAGGTACACCTCGCTCTTGCCCTTGCTCACCTTGTAGAGCGGCGGCTGCGCGATGTACAAATGCCCGGCGCGGATGATCTCCGGGATCTGCCGGTGGAAGAAGGTCAGCAGCAGCGTGCGGATATGCGCGCCGTCGACGTCTGCGTCGGTCATGATGACGATCTTGTGATAGCGCAGCTTTTCAAGGTTGAAATCGTCGCGGATGCCGGTGCCCATCGCCTGGATCAGCGTGCCGACCTCCTTGGACGAGATGATCCGGTCAAAGCGCGCGCGCTCGACGTTGAGGATCTTGCCGCGCAGCGGAAGGATCGCCTGATAATGCCGGTCGCGGCCCTGCTTGGCCGATCCGCCTGCCGAGTCACCCTCGACCAGGAACAGCTCGGACTTGGCAGGGTCGCGCTCCTGGCAGTCGGCAAGCTTGCCCGGCAGCGAGGCAATGTCCATCGCGCCCTTGCGCCGGGTGAGCTCGCGCGCCTTGCGGGCGGCTTCGCGCGCGGCTGCGGCATCGATGATCTTGGCGACGATCGCCTTGGCGTGCGCGGGGTTTTCTTCCAGCCACTCGGCCATCTTGTCGGCCATCAGGCTCTCGAGCGGCTGGCGCACTTCGGAGCTGACCAGCTTGTCCTTGGTCTGCGAGCTGAACTTGGGATCTGGCAGCTTGACCGAAACGATCGCGGTCAGTCCCTCGCGCATGTCATCGCCGGTGAGCGAGACTTTCTCCTTCTTGAGCAGCCCCGACTTCTCCGCATAGCCGTTGAGCGTGCGCGTCAGCGCCGCGCGGAAAGCCGCAAGGTGCGTGCCGCCGTCGCGCTGCGGGATGTTGTTGGTGAAGCACAGGACGTTTTCGTAATAGCTGTCATTCCATTCGAGCGCGACGTCGATGGTGACATCGTCGCGCGAACCCGAGATCGCGATGGGATCGGGCATCAGCGGCTGCTTGTTGCGGTCGAGCCATTTGACGAACGCAGCAATGCCGCCTTCGTAATAGAGGTCGTGCTCCTTGGCCTCGGCATGGCGTTCGTCGCGCAGCACGATGCGCACGCCCGAATTGAGGAAGGCGAGTTCGCGATAACGATGCTCGAGCTTCTCGAAATCATATTCCTGCACGTTCTTGAACGTCTCGCCAGAGAACAGGAAGGTGACCTGCGTGCCCTTCTTGCCGTCGGGGGCAGGGCCCATCACCGCCAGCGGCGCTTCGGCATCGCCATGGCGGAAGCGCATCCAGTGCTCCTGCCCGTCGCGCCAGATGCGCAGCTCGAGCCATTCGGACAGCGCGTTGACGACGCTGACGCCGACGCCATGCAGACCGCCGGATACCTTATAGGCATTGTCGTCGCTGGTGTTCTCGAATTTTCCGCCCGCGTGCAGCTGGGTCATGATGACCTCGGCGGCCGAAATACCCTCTTCGGGATGGATGCCGGTGGGGATGCCGCGGCCGTTATCCTCGACCGTCACCGAATTGTCGGGGTTGAGCGTGATCAGCACGCGGTCGCAATGCCCGGCCAGTGCCTCGTCGATCGCATTGTCCGACACCTCGAACACCATGTGGTGCAGGCCCGAACCGTCATCGGTATCGCCAATATACATGCCGGGGCGCTTGCGCACGGCGTCGAGGCCCTTGAGAACCTTGATCGAGTCTGCGCCATAGCTGTTGGTGTTGGCGGGGTTCTGGTTGTTTTCGGAGGAGGTATTGCTGGTATCTGTCATGAATTTGCCATAGCCGCGCGCCCGCCGAAACCCAAGCATTACCGGTCGGTTTTGCACATATTTTCGAACACGCCCAGGCAGGCATCTTTCCCGCATCCATGGGCTCGACGCAGCTTGCTTGAATGCCGACTGCGAAGGCTTTAGCAAGAGACCATGAAAGCTGCCCTGCTGCCCCTCGCCATCGCCCTGACGCTCGCCGGTTGCGCCGATCCCGAGCCTGCGCAGAAGCGCGCTCCCGGCGGCGTGCAGGCGGGCGAGCGGCTTGATGCAGCCGAGCCCAGCCCGACCGCGCGCGCGGTCAATATCGGCGAGGGCGGAACGCGCTTTGCCGCCTGTCAGGGCCGCGGACGCGTGGGCAATCTGCGCGGCGGCAAGTTGGCGGTACGCGATGCACCGTTCGACGATGCCAAGCAGATCGGCGAACTGACGGAGAACGCGCACGTCTTCATCTGCACCCGCAGCCTCGACCAGCAATGGCTGGGGGTCGTGGTGGCGAGCGAGGACGGGACCAAGCCGGTGCCTGCGGCTCCCACCACTGCACCAGCGACCCAAGCTGAAGCAACGCCATCCGCGCCGGGCGTCGATTGCGGCGTCACCGCTCCCGTGCGCGGCAAGCGCGCCTATGCCGGCCCTTGCCAGAGCGGCTGGGTCGAGAGCACCTTTGTCGCGATGGTCGCGCGCTGACCCGCTCAGCACTTGACGTTCACGATAACCTCTTTCCTCGCGCGCTGCCGCTCGGCATAGTCTTCGCAGCGGCAGGGCAACTGCCAGTGGGAGAGGCATGTCATGGATATTCGCGCAGAGCTTGAGCAGGAATTCGGCAACTGGCCCGGCATCATCGCGGCCTGGGGTCAGCAGCGCCCTGACGCTCCTGCGCTTGATGACGGGACGAGCCAGATCGCGTGGGCCGAGCTCTCGTCGCGCGTTGATCGTATCGCTGCACAATTGCTCGCCGATGGCTTGCAGCGTGGCCAGGCGGTTGCGATTTTGGGCACGACGTCGGTCGCCTATGCGCTCGCCTATCTCGGTGCGATCCGGGCCGGGGGCTGTGCCGCGCCGCTCACCACCAGCGCGACGCCGCGCCAGCTCGCCAACATGCTGGCGGATTCGGGCGCGATCCATCTGTTCATCGACCGTGAGAAACGCGCAGAGCTGATCGCCAGCGGTGTCGATCTGGGCAGTGCGCGCCACATCATGCTCGATGCGGCTGACGGCGATGCGCCAGCGATGAACAGCTGGATGGCTGCGGAGGGCACCGCCCTCGACATCGCCCCGCCAGAACCGGGCGATCCGTTCAACATCATCTATTCGAGCGGAACCACCGGCACGCCCAAGGGCATCGTCCATTCGCACGCCATGCGCTGGCGGCAGTCGGTCGCGGGCTTCCAGTCGATCTACAGCGAGAACGCGCGCTCGATCCTCTCGACCCCGCTCTATTCGAACACCACGCTGGCAGTATTCCTGCCGACCGTGGTGCATGGTGGGCTCGCGCGATTGATGGGCAAGTTCGATGTCGGCCAATGGCTAAGGGCCGCCGAAGCGATGCGCGCAACGCACACGATGCTGGTGCCGGTGCAATATCAGCGGCTGCTCTCCGACCCGGCCTTCGACGCGCATGACCTCAGCTCGATGCAGATCAAGTTCTGCACCAGCGCGCCGTTCAGCGCCGAACTCAAGGCCGAGGCGCTGCGCCGCTTCCCCGGCGGGCTGGTCGAAATCTACGGCATGACCGAAGGCGGCGTCGTCTGCATGCTCCAGGCGCACAATTTCCCCGACAAGCTCCATACCGTCGGCCAGCCGGTCAAGGGGCACGAGCTCAAGGTGATCGACGAGAATGGCAACGAGCTGCCCCCCGGCTCCAAGGGCGAGATGGTGGGCCGATCACCGACGATGATGAGCGGTTACAAGAACCAGCCCGACAAGACGCGCGAAATGGAATGGCGCGACGCCGATGGCCAGCTATGGTTCAGGATGGGCGATATCGGCATCATGGATGAGGACGGCTTCGTCCAGATCGTCGGCCGCGCCAAGGACATGATCATCTCGGGCGGTTTCAACATCTATCCCAAGGACCTGGAAGAGGTGCTGATGCAGCAGCCCGGCGTCGCCGACGCGGCCGTGGTCGGCATGCCGTCCGAACGCTGGGGCGAGACACCGGTCGGCTTCGTCGTCGCCGCGCCGGGACATACGCTCGACCTCGGCATCGTGCTGGCGCAGGTCAATGCCGAGCTCGGCAAGACCCAGCGCCTGTCCGCGCTGTACCCGATCGAGGAACTCCCGCGCAGCCATATCGGCAAGATACTCAAAACCGACCTGCGCGCGATGCTGGCTGAGACTGCAGGCTAGACTCGAACGGGTAGCCAAACTATCGGCTCATCCATGACCATCGCCCATGACGAATCCGTGCTGATTGTCGATTTCGGCAGCCAGGTGACGCAGCTTATCGCCCGCCGGGTGCGCGAGGCGGGGGTGTATAGCGAGATTGCCCCGTTCAGCAGCGCCGAGGCCGCGTTTCACCGGATGAAGCCCAAGGGCATCATCCTGTCGGGCGGGCCTGCATCGGTGACCGAGGATGGCAGCCCGCGCGCACCGGAGGCGATCCTCAACTCGGGGCTGCCGATCCTGGGCATCTGCTATGGCCAGCAGGTGATGACGCAGCAGCTCGGCGGCACGGTCGAGGGCGGCGGCGAGAAGGGCGGCGAGTTCGGCCGCGCGTTCATCGAGATTACCGACCGCTGCCGGCTGTTCGACGGCCTGTGGAAGGAAGGCGAGGCGCATCAGGTCTGGATGAGCCATGGCGACAAGGTCACCGCGCTCGCCCCGGGCTTCCGCTCCGTCGCCTCCTCGCCCGGTGCGCCCTATGCGGTGATCGCCGATGACGAGCGCTGCTTCTACGCGATGCAGTTCCACCCCGAAGTCGTGCACACGCCCGATGGCGGCAAGCTGATCGCCAATTTCGTGCGGCACGTCTGCGGCTGTCGCGGCGACTGGTCGATGGCCGAGTTCAAGGCCGCCAAGATCGCCGAAATCCGCGCGCAGGTGGGCAGCTCGCGCGTGATCTGCGGCCTTTCGGGCGGGGTCGACAGCGCGGTTGCGGCGGTGCTGATCCACGAGGCGATCGGTGACCAGCTGACCTGCGTGTTCGTCGATCACGGCCTGATGCGCATGGGCGAGGCCGATCAGGTCGTCAGCCTGTTCAAGGGCCATTACAATATCCCGCTGGTGCATGTGCAGGCCGAGGCGCTGTTCCTGGGCGGTCTGGCGGGGGTCACCGACCCCGAACAGAAGCGCAAGTTCATCGGCAAGACATTCATCGACGTGTTCGAGAGCGAGGCGCGCAAGATCGGCGGGGCCGAGTTCCTGGCGCAGGGCACGCTCTATCCCGATGTGATCGAGAGCGTCTCGTTCACCGGCGGACCTTCGGTGACAATCAAGAGCCACCACAATGTCGGCGGGCTCCCTGAGCGCATGAACATGAAGCTGGTCGAGCCCCTGCGCGAGCTGTTCAAGGACGAGGTGCGCGCGCTGGGCCGTGAGCTTGGCCTGCCCGACGTGTTCGTCGGCCGCCACCCGTTCCCCGGCCCCGGCCTCGCCATCCGCATCCCCGGCGAGGTGACGCGCGAGCGTTGCGACATCCTGCGCAAGGCCGATGCGATCTATCTCGACGAGATCCGCAATGCCGGCCTGTACGACGCGATATGGCAGGCCTTTGCCGTGTTGCTTCCTGTGAAAACGGTCGGCGTGATGGGCGACGGGCGCACCTATGACAGCGTCTGCGCGCTGCGCGCTGTCACCAGCACCGACGGCATGACCGCGGACATCTATCCGTTCGATGCCAGCTTCCTGCAGCGCACCGCGACGCGGATCATCAACGAGGTCAAGGGCATCAACCGCGTGGTGTACGATTACACCTCGAAGCCGCCCGGCACGATCGAGTGGGAATGAACCTTATCGCAGCCGCTTGACGAAAAGCCCGCCATTGTCGCGCCGCTCGGTGACGAACTGCGGCGAAGCCTCGAACATGTCGAGCAGTCGCGCAAAGCCGTGGTTTCGGACGTCGAAGCTGGACCGATTGCCGGCCAGCTTGCCCACCTCGCTCAGCGAGGCGAAGCCGCGTTCGTCGCGCTTGCTTGCCTGATAAGCGTCGATCAGAAGCTTGATGACATCATCGTCGATGGGGCTGCCACCCGCGCTAGGCTTCGGGTCGGGCTTGGACGGCGCCCTGGATGACGCAGCGATTTCCGCTTTCTTTTCGGCGCTCTGCACTTTGATCAGAGCGTTGACATCGATGAAGCGGGTGCAGGCCTGCTTGAACGCCTCGGGGGTCTTTTCACCCCCAAAGCCATAGACCGGCAGACCATCCTGCCGGATGCGCTGCGCAAGAGGCATGAAATCGCTGTCCGAGCTCATGATCCCGAACCCGTCGACCCGACCCCGGAACAGCAGGTCCATCGCATCGATCGTCATCTTCATGTCGGTCGCATTCTTGCCCTTGGTCAGATCGAACTGCTGCTGGGGCTCGATGCCGAACTTGTGGACGATATCCGCCCAGCCTTTGAGTGCGGGCTTGCGCCAATTCGCATAGGCCCGGCGGATATTCACGGTGCCCAGCTCGGCCAGCACGGTCAGCACCGGGTCGATGCCTGCCGGGCTGGCATTGTCGGCATCGATCAGCAGGGCGATATTGGGGGGTGTTTCTTTTGCCATGGCAGACGGTGGCCGCTGCCGCGCTCAAATGCAACGGGTCATGGCACCAGCCACTGGCCGTGCCAGCTGCCATCCGGCTGCAAGCGGAAGATCGCGCGGCGATGGCCGGTGTGCGCGAGGTGGAGGAATTCGATCGTATCGATCTGGGCCAGCAGCACCGCGAAATTTGCGCGGCCGGGGGCGACTTCGGCATCGTCCTCCGGCTTGCGGCCCTCGATATCGGCAGGCAGGCCCGATATCGGCATGTCCGATAGCGTGCCCGGTGCGGGATCGGCGAGGTAGCACCGGCGCGCGAACAGCGTCGCGTCGTTCCAGGCCTTATCTGCCGTTTCGCCGTCCGTCTCGATCCGTCCGGTGCCCGACAGACGGAACTGGCGCTTCGCTCCCGGATCATAGGCGAGCACCGAGATCGGCGCTCCATCGCCAAGCTCGTCGACCTTTGCAGCTCTGGAGTCGGTGTGGAAGCGCAACGTTGCTGTCGCCGGATCCAACGCGCGGAGCACCATGACGCGCTGGCTGGGCGTGCCATCGACGCGGACGGTGCCGATCACCGGCGTGTGCATCGCGCTGCGGCGGTCCTTGCTGGCGCGCCCGAGACGGCGGAAGATGTCAGCGCGCACCTCGTCCAGATCGTCGATAACCTCATCCAGCGGATTCATCGCGGCACCCCTTCTTCTTGCGAGAAGCCGATCTAGTCTCACCCCAAGCTTTTACCAGTGGAAGTGCGCTTGCCCCTGCGCTAAAGCGCGCAGCATGAACGAGATCACGCCCATCGAGACGCCCGAAGGCCGACCGGCCCGTGTCCGCAAGCCCGACTGGATCCGGGTGAAGGCCCCAACCAGCAAGGGGTTCAACGAGACGCGCAAGCTGATGCGCGATCTCAACCTCAATACCGTGTGCGAAGAGGCGGCCTGCCCGAATATCGGCGAGTGCTGGACCAAGAAGCACGCCACGGTGATGATCCTGGGCGACGTCTGCACCCGCGCCTGCGCGTTTTGCAACGTCAAGACCGGCATGCCGCGCAAGGTCGATGTGAACGAACCGCAGCATGTCGCCGATGCCGCCGCGCAGATGGGCCTCGAGCATATCGTCATCACCTCGGTCGACCGCGACGACCTGGCTGACGGTGGTGCAAGCCAGTTCGTCAAGGTGATCGAGGCGCTGCGCCGCACCACGCCGAGCACCACGATCGAGATCCTCACGCCCGATTTCCGCAACAAGCACGAGGCGGCGGTCGAAGCGATCGTCGCGGCGCGGCCCGATGTGTACAATCACAATCTGGAAACTGTGCCCCGGCTCTACCCGACCATCCGTCCCGGCGCGCGCTATTACGCCTCGCTGCGCCTGCTCGAGATGGTGAAAAGGCTCGACCCGTCGATCTTCACCAAGTCGGGCATCATGTTGGGCCTGGGCGAAGAACGGCTCGAGGTGCACCAGGTGATGGACGACATGCGCTCGGCCGATGTCGATTTCCTCACCATGGGCCAGTATCTGCAGCCGACGCCGCGCCACGCCAAGGTGATCGATTTCGTCACCCCCAAGGCGTTCGATGCCTATGCCGCGATCGCGCGCGCCAAGGGCTTCCTGCAGGTCGCATCAAGCCCGCTCACGCGCTCCAGCTATCATGCCGGCGAAGATTTCGCCGAGATGCGCGCGGCGCGAGAGGCGAAGCTGGCCAAGCAGGCGGCGCGCTGAGGCGATCATGCCCTCGCACCGCGAAACCCGGCATCTGCCCTTCCGGCCCGACCAGATGTACGATCTGGTCGCCGATGTCGCGCGCTATGCAGAATTTCTGCCCTGGGTGATCGCCACGCGTGTCAAGTCGGATAGTCCGCACGAGATGGTCGCCGACATGGTCGTCGGCTTCAAGCAGCTGCGCGAGAAGTTCACCTCGCGCGTGCGCAAGGTGCCGGGTGAAAAGATCGAGGTCGAATATCTCGACGGGCCGCTCAAGAATCTCGAGAATGTGTGGCAGTTCGCCAGCGACGGGCAGGGCGGCTGCACGGTCGATTTCTATGTCTCGTTCAACTTCAAGAACCGGTTGTTCGAATCGCTCGCCGGACAGTATTTCGACCGCGCCTTCCGCAAGATGGTGAGCGCGTTCGAGACCCGCGCGGCCGAGCTTTACGGCAGCAGCAGTTCGAGCGCCACCATCGCCGCTTCCTGACGGATTTCGGAGCGGCTGAGCGAGGGATCGAAATTCTTCTGCTCGGCGCTGATGTCATTCTCGTTCTGACCGCGCAGCGCGCAGGCGAAGACCACCGTCCCCACCGGCTTGCTTTCCGATCCGCCACCCGGCCCGGCAATGCCGGTGATCGCGACCGCGACATCGGCATCCGAATGCTTGAGCGCGCCGCGCGCCATGCCCCAAGCGACCGCCACCGACACCGCACCGAACGTGTCGATCAGTTCCGCGCTGACGCCGAGCGACTCGATCTTGGCCTCGTTCGAATAGGTGACGAAGCCACGCTCGAGCACGCCGGAGCTGCCGGGGATCTCGGTGATCGCTGCGCAGACGAGGCCTCCCGTGCAGCTTTCGGCCAGCACGACCTTGCGGCCGGCAGCGGCATTTTCCGCGACGACGCGCGCAGCAAGATCGGTCAGCGCAGGCGGGAACAGGCTGGTCACTGCTTTTCACCTTCGCAGATCGTGAATGGGGTGGGCCTGGCCTGTCCCGCCTTCTTTCCGCTCTCGCCAAGTTTCAGAAATGCGACCAGCAGCTTGCCGACATTTTCCGGCGGGAGCGGTTCGAGCGCCGAGTAGAATTCGTCGATCGTACCGCAATCCTCGGGCTTGATCTCCTGCTCGACCAGCGCGCTGATCGTCGCGAGCAACAGTGGCCGCACCACGTCCGGGCTGGTGCCCTCGGGGAGTGGAAGTTCGACCGCCGACAGGAAGGCGCGGCCGGCATCGGGCCAGGCCTTGTCCGCTGCGGGACGATAAACCTGCGATATACGGGTGGTTGCGTTGCGCAGCGCCGAGCGCGCGGGGAGATGCGGAGCGCAGGCTTTCTGCGCACTGCCGAGCGCGTCGGGCAGCGCACTGACGGCCACCGACTCCGCTTCCGCCGGGGTGAGGCACTTGGCCACCTGCGCGGCATGCGCAGTCTGGCAGGCAAACGTGGCAGTGACCGCAAGCGCGGTCAGGCTGGGCATCATGCGGCGAAGCAAGCGGGTCATGCACTGGCATCCTGTGCTGAAGGAGAAGGGAAGGGGGCGAGGACAGTGGCGACCGCCTGGGCGGCGATACCCTCGCCGCGCCCGGTAAAGCCGAGCCGCTCGGTGGTGGTCGCCTTGACCCCGACCTGATCGGGGTGGAGCTTCAGGATGTCGGCGATGCGGCTTTGGATTGCCAGCTTGTGCGGCCCGATCTTGGGCGCTTCGCAGATGATCGTGAGGTCGATATTGGCGATCTCGGCGCCCTTGCCGCGCACCAGCGAGGCGGCATGCGCAAGGAAGCGCGCCGAGTCCACGCCGCGCCATTGCGGATCGCTCGGCGGAAAATGCTCGCCAATATCGCCCAGTGCCATCGCGCCAAGCAGGGCATCGGTAATGGCGTGCAGCGCGACATCGGCATCGCTGTGCCCGACCAGCCCGCGATCATGCTCGATCCGGATTCCGCCGAGCCAGAGCTCCTCGCCCGCCGCCAAGCGGTGCACGTCATAGCCCAAGCCTGTACGGGGCATGGTGGCGGTGCGCGGAATATCCATTGCGAAATCCTCGGCAAAGGTGATCTTCTTCAGCGCTTCATCGCCCTCGACCAGCGCCACGTCTAGCCCGGCGGCGCGCGCGATCTGGCTATCATCAGTCGCCAGCGCACCTTGGGGCCAGGCGAGATGCGCCGCAAGAAGCGCATCGAAATGAAAGGCCTGCGGGGTCTGAATGCGCCACAGACCCGCGCGATCGACCGCAGCTTGCATCAACCCGCAGTCGCCGCGCGCAAGGCTGTCGACCACGGGCAGCACGGGCACCGCGCCGGGTTGCATGTCCAGCGCCCCGTCCAGCCGATCGAGCACCGCAGCGGACAGGTGCGGGCGCGCGGCATCATGGATGAACACCCGGTCGCTGCCGCCCTGCGCAGCGATCACCATCAGTCCGGCGCGGACGGAATCGCTGCGCTCCGCACCGCCGGTGACAAAGCTGACATCATCAAGCCCTGCCAGCGCCGCCTCGGCCAGCGCCTGCTGCCCTTCGCCGATTACCACCAGGATGGCGCATTCGCGCGACCAACGTGCAAAAGCCTCGACGCTGTGCCGCAGCAGCGGCTTGCCCTGGTGCAGCGCATATTGCTTGGGAATATCGCCCCCGGCGCGCAGCCCCTTGCCTGCCGCGACGATCAGCGCGGTGCGGCGAAGGCCTGGCTGGCCCGCAAGGGACGGTGCATCGTTCATCGGGCAGGGCGCATAGACCAAGTGCCGCTTGCTCGCCAGCGGCTTTGCGATTATGTGCGCTGCCTAAATATTAGGCATCATATCCCCATGACCCAAGAACCTCTACTCAAGCCGATCCAGATCGGCCCGCTCCAGATCGACGAGCCGGTGCTGCTCGCGCCGATGACCGGCGTGACCGACATGCCCTTCCGCACGCTGGTGCGCCGCTATGGCTCGGGCCTCAACGTCACCGAGATGATCGCGAGCCAGGCGATGATCCGCGAGACGCGCCAGTCGCTGCAAAAGGCGGCCTGGCATCCGGTCGAAGAGCCGGTGTCGATGCAGCTCGCCGGATGCGGCCCCAAGGAAATGGCAGAAGCGGCCAAGCTCAATGAGGATCGTGGGGCTGCGATCATCGACATCAACATGGGCTGCCCGGTCAAGAAGGTGGTCAATGGCGATGCCGGATCGGCACTGATGCGCGACCTGCCGCTCGCGGCGAAGCTGATCGAGGCCACGGTCAATGCGGTCAAGGTGCCGGTCACGGTCAAGATGCGCATGGGCTGGTGCCATGACAGCCTCAACGCGCCCGAGCTCGCGCGCATCGCAGAAGATCTGGGCGCGAAGATGATCACGGTGCACGGCCGCACCCGCAACCAGATGTACAAGGGCAGCGCCGACTGGGCGTTCGTTGCGAAGGTGAAGGCGGCGGTCAAGCTGCCCGTGATCGTCAACGGCGATATCTGCAGCATCGACGATGCCCGCAAGGCACTGGAACTCAGCGGCGCAGACGGCGTGATGATCGGGCGCGGTGCCTATGGCAAGCCCTGGCTGCTCGGCCAGGTGATGCACGCGCTGCGCACCGGCGAGACGCTGCCCGATCCCGATCTGGACGAGCAATACGGGGTAATCGTCGAGCATTATCACGCGATGCTCGAGCATTACGGTGCGGAAACCGGCGTCAAGATGGCGCGCAAGCATCTCGGCTGGTATACCAAGGGCCTGCCCGGCTCGGCAGACCTGCGAAACAAGATGAACACGCTCGACAATCCCGACCAGGTCCTCGCCATGCTTGGCGACTTCTACCGCCCCTGGCTGCGCCGCGCCGCCGCCTGATGGAGCCGCTTTCCGGTCTGGCGCCGGACGCCGCCGCGCAGCTGCAGAGCCTGCCGATGGCCGTGCTGATGCTGCACGCAGACCGGACGATTGCAGCGGCCAATGCGGCGGCGGAAAACATGCTCGAACAGAGCGCGCGCCGTCTGGTCGGGCGTCCGCTGTCCGAGTTCCTGCAGTTCGACGATGCCCGGATCGGCGCTGCGCTCAATCAGCCAGATACCAATTTGGCGGCGCACGGCATGCGCGTACACATCGGCCGCACCAGCGTGCGCAAGGTGGATATCTCGCTGAGCCCGGTGGGGCAGGGCGAAGGCTGGCAGCTGCTGGTATTGAATGAATCGGGTGCGGGATCGCCGCTGTTCGACAGCGAAGTGGGTACCGAAGGCTTTGCCGTGCGCGGTCCCGACATCCTGGCGCACGAGATCAAGAACCCGCTCGCGGCGATCAAGGGCGCAGCGCAGCTGATCGAGCGCCAGCTCGACGGGGCAGGGCGCAGGCTCTCCGGCCTGATCACCGCAGAGGTGGATCGCATCGCGCTGCTGATCGACCAGATGCAATCGCTCACCCGCCGCACCGCCGCGCCGATGAAGCCGTGCAATATCTACGAACCGCTGGGGCGCGTGCGCGAGATCGTCGAGACCGCGCATCCCGACACCGTGCGCATTGTCGAGCGGTTCGATCCCTCGATCCCGCCCGTGCTCGCCGATTCCGACAATCTGGTTCAGATCCTGCTCAATCTTATCACCAACGCGCGCGAGGCGATGGAGGGGCAGAACGATGCCTGCATTACCCTCACCACCAAGTTCGTCAGCGGGGTTCGGCTGCGCCTGTCGCGCGACGATCGCTATATCCGGCTGCCCGTCGAGATCCGCGTGACCGACAATGGGCCCGGCATCGATACCGATATCGCCGAGGATATCTTCTCCCCCTTCGTCACCACCAAGAAGACCGGACAGGGGCTGGGCCTCGCACTGGTGCAGAAGCTGGTACGCGACATGAACGGGCGGATCGTGCACGATCGGGATTCGGCGGCAGGGCTCACGCATTTCCGCCTGTTCCTGCCATTGGCACCGCAAGAGGGCTGACGCATATGGCCAAATCGATTCTGCTGGTCGAAGACGACCGCGCGATCAGCCAGGTGATCATGGCCGCGCTCGAGGCCGAAGGCTGCAGCGTCGACCATTGCACCTCGATCGCGCGCCGCAACGCGCTGGTCGCAAACAAGCGCTATGCCGCGATCCTGACCGATGTGATGCTCGAGGATGGCGACGGCATCGCGACTCTGGGCAATGTGCTCGAACGCCAACCCGACACGCCGGTCATCGTGCTTTCGGCGCAGAACACGCTCGACACCGCAGTGCGGGCGAGCGAAGCTGGGGCGTACGAATATTTCCCCAAGCCTTTCGATCTCGACGAGCTGATCCGCGCCGTCCTCCAGGCGATCGCGCGCTCCGGTGACATATCGGGCAACGCTGATGCCGACCCCGCCGATAGCGGGCTGCCGCTGGTCGGGCGCAGCGCGCCGATGCAGAACGTGTACCGCATGATCACGCGCGTGTTGCGCAACGACCTGTCGGTACTGATCCTGGGCGAATCCGGCACCGGCAAGGAACTGGTGGCCGAGGCGATCCACCAGCTCGGCCATCGCAAGCAGGGGCCGTTCGTCGCGGTGAACATGGCCGCGATCCCGGCCGAACTCATCGAATCCGAGCTGTTCGGGCATGAAAAGGGCGCGTTCACCGGTGCCGTCGCCCAGTCGATCGGCAAGTTCGAGCAAGCCCATGGCGGCACATTATTCCTCGACGAGATCGGCGACATGCCGATGCAGGCGCAGACGCGGCTGCTGCGTACACTCCAGACGGGCCGCATCACCCGGGTCGGCGGTCATCGCGAGATCGAACTCGATGTGCGCTTCGTGGCGGCGACCAACAAGCCCTTCGGCCCGCTGATCGAGGCAGGGCTGTTCCGCGAGGACCTTTATTACCGCATCAATGTCGTGCCGATCGACCTGCCGCCGCTGCGCGACCGGTTGAGCGACATTCCCGCACTGGTCGACCATTTCTTGGCGCTGGCAGTGCAGGAGGGGCTGCCCCGGCGCAGCTTCGACGACAGCGCCATCGCGGCGATGCAGCGGCGCAACTGGCGCGGCAACGTCCGCGAGCTGCGCAACCTCGTCTTCCGCGCGGTCATCATGAGTCGCGACGACCTGATCACTGCCGATGCGCTGGGCAGCATCTTCGACGAACCCGCGCTCGGCACCGGTGAGATGCGCCGCGAGGAAAGCGATTTCGAACAGGCGGTGAGCCGCTTCCTGCTGACCGAGCGGCCGGAAAACGGCGCCGTCTACGACAAGGCGCTGGCGGCCTTCGAGATTCCGCTACTCCAGGCGATCATGCGCCGCTGCGATGGCAATCAGGTCAAGGCTGCGGCGGTGCTGGGCATCAACCGCAATACGCTGCGCAAGAAACTGGTAGAGCATGGCATGGCAAACGGCGAGCTGCGCTGAAACGGTTGCCAAATGCGGTGATATCCCCCGCATGTGCTGAAAGCTCTTGTATTCCGGCAACGCAACTGTTGTAAACTGAACACTATGCCCGCGTCTGCCGCACAGCTTCCCAACAGAAAGAGTCGTCTGACCCGCCGGTTTGCGGTGATGATGCGCCGAGGCAGCCTGTTTCCTGCGCTCGAGATCGGCTGCGTGCTGTTGCTGATCGGGATGCTCGGCCTGTCCTGGTGGCTGGTGAGCAGCTATCAGGGCCGCGAGGCGATGGTGCCCGCACCGGTCACCGCAACGTTGCTCGTCGCCAATCTGGTGCCTGCGATGGCGCTGCTCGCGCTGATCGGACGGCGTGTCGCGATCAGCCGCGCCAATGCCAGCGGAGAGCAGGGCACCGGCCAGCTCCACGTCCGCTTCGTCGCGCTGTTCTCACTGATCTCGTCGATCCCGATGCTGCTGGTCGTCGTGATCACCTCGCTGCTGTTCCAATATGGCGTCGAGTTCTGGTTTTCCGAACGCGCGCGCACGATGCTGGAAAATGCCAACGATCTGGCGCGCGGCTATTACGAGGAAGGGCGTCGCGACGTCTCTGCCGAGACCGTCGCGATGGCGAGCGACCTGCGCCAATATCTGCAGCAGACGCGGATCGACAGCCCCGAATTCGCCGAGGCCTATGTCTTCCAGGTCGCCGGGCGCAAGATGAACGAGTCGGCGATCGTCGAGGTAGGCGCAGATGGCGTTCTGCGCACCGCCGCGATCGTCGATCCCGACAATCGCACCTCGTCCGACCGCGTCAGCCCGGCGATAATCCGCCAGCTCGACAAGGGCGAGACCGCCGTCGTCTCGGCCGAGGCCGACCGGATCGAGGTGGTGACGCCGATCGATCGCCAGGCCAAGATCTACCTCTATGTCGCGCGCGCCTCGAACCAGCTGGCGCTCAGCCAGTGGGAACGCGCGCAGACGGTGCTGACCGATTACAAGGCGCTGTTCTCGCGCTCGCAGAACCTGCAGGTCCAGTTCAACATCGCGCTGTTCTTTGTCTCGCTGCTGCTCGTTGCGGTGGCGCTCTGGGCGGCGCTCAAGTTCGCCGACCGCATGGTGCGCCCGCTCACCGACATGGCCGGGGCCGCACGCGACATCAGCACCGGCAATTTCGCCATCCGCGTCGATACCGCCAACCGTACCGACGAGGTCGGCGTGCTGGGCCGCGCCTTCAACCGAATGGCGAGCCGCCTTGCCGAGCAGACCTCGGCACTGATCCGCGCGAACAGCCAGCTCGACGATCGCCGCGCCTTTACCGAGGCGGTGCTGGAATCGGTCAGCGCCGGCGTCATCTCGGTCGATCCGATGGGCGTAGTGCGGCTGATGAACAGCACCGCGCAGCGGCTGCTGCAAACCGAGGTCGCGCACTGCCTGGGCTGCACGCTTTCCGACATCGCGCCGCCCTTTGCCCGGCTGGTGGGCGAGGGGACCGAGAAAGCGGTGATCCAGTATTCGCGGGAGAACGATCTGCTCACCCTGGCGGTCCGCGTGGTACGCGAGCCTTATGGCATCGTCATCACCTTCGAGGACATCACCCAGCAACTGGTCGACCAGCGCCAGGCGGCCTGGTCGGACGTTGCGCGGCGGATCGCACACGAGATCAAGAACCCGCTGACCCCGATCCAGCTCGCCGCCGAACGCCTCAAGCGCCGCTATGCCAGCAAGGTGAGCGAGGACGATGCGACCTTCGGCCAGCTGACCGACACGATCGTCCGCCAGGTCGGCGACCTGCGCAACATGGTCGACGAGTTCTCGTCTTTCGCCCGCATGCCCAAGCCGGTGTTCCGCGAAGAGAATTTCTTCGACCTCGTTCGCCAGGCGATCTTCCTGCAGGAGGTCGCGCACCCGGCGATCCGCTTTGCCGCAGACGGCGCGCATGAGGGCAGCGATCTGTGCTGCGACCGTCGCCAGATCGGCCAGGCCGTCACCAACATCCTGAAGAACGCGGTCGAGGCGATCGAGGCGCGGCAGCAGATCGAGCAGGACTATTCCGGCGCCGTCACCGCAACCGTGTTCCGTCAGGAACCGTATCTCGTGCTCACGCTCGACGATAACGGCATCGGCCTGCCCGCAGACCGCGACCGTATTGTCGAACCCTATATGACGACGCGCGAAAAGGGCACGGGCCTGGGCCTCGCTATCGTCAAGAAGATCGTCGAGGAGCATTATGGCGAACTGTCGTTCGAACCCAATGATCAGGGCGGCACGCGGGTGACGATCCGCATGGATACGGTACTGCTCCAGGCCGGCGCGCTGCAGGATCCTGCTTCGGACGATCAGCGTTCCGGCACCGAAAAGATGACCACCATGACTTCGCGACCGGCCCGGGCCCGGGCCGAGCTGAGCCCGACCGCGCAGGACAAGGAAAGCAATTGAACATGCCCCTGGAAATTCTCATCGTCGATGACGAGCGCGACATCCGCGAGCTGGTCTCTGGCGTGCTGGAGGACGAAGGCTATCTCTGCCGTACCGCTGGCGGCAGTGACGAGGCGCTGGCCGCGATCGATGAGCGCCGCCCTTCGCTGGTGCTGCTCGATGTCTGGCTCAAGGGCAGCAAGCTCGACGGGCTCGAACTGCTCGACGAGATAAAGGCACGCGATGCCGACCTTCCGGTGATCATCTTTTCCGGCCATGGCAATATCGACACGGCGGTGTCCGCCATTTCCCGCGGGGCGATGGACTTTATCGAAAAGCCGTTCGAGGCCGAGCGGCTCATCCACATGGTCTCGCGCGGCACCGAGACCGCAAGGCTGCGCCGCGAGAATGCGCAGCTGCGCGAGAAGCTGGGCATCTCGGACGAGCTGACCGGCAATTCGAGCGCGATCAACACCGTGCGCGCCACACTCAAGCGCGTTGCCAATAGCGGCAGTCGCCTTTTGATTACTGGCCCGGCGGGCGTCGGCAAGGAGGTAGCCGCGCGGCTGCTGCACAGCTGGAGCGCGCGTTCGTCGGGCCCGTTCATCACGGTCAACTCGGCGCGGATGACCCCCGACCGGTTCGAGCAGGAGCTGTTCGGCGAGGAGGACCAGGGCAAGCTCGCCACGCCCGGTCTGCTCGAGCGCGCGCATGGCGGCACGCTGTTTCTCGACGAGGTCGCGGACATGCCCGAGTCCACCCAGGCCAAGATCCTGCGCGTGCTGACCGATCAGAGCTTTTCGCGCGTCGGTTCGACGCGGCCGATCAAGGTCGATGTGCGCTTCGTGTCTGCCACCTCGCGCAATCTGGAGAACGAGATTGCCGAGGGGCGCTTCCGCGAAGACCTGTTCTATCGGCTCAATGTGGTGCCGGTGGAAATCCCGGCGCTGACCGACCGCCGCGACGACATTCCCGCGCTGGTCGAACATTATGTCGCCCGCTTTGCCAGCGAGCACGGGATCACCCCGCCCGAGACGAGCAGCGAGGCGATGGCGGCGCTGCAGAGCTATAACTGGCCGGGCAATGTGCGCCAGCTGCGCAACGTCATCGAGCGGACGATCATTCTGGCGCCGCGCGGACGGCTGGCGCGGATCGATGTCGACATGCTGCCGCCCGAGCTGGTGCAGGGCGACGGCGGCCGCGCTGCCGGGATTTCCAGCCTGATGGGGGTGCCGCTGCGCGAGGCGCGCGAGAGCTTCGAGCGCGAATATCTCAAGATCCAGATCCGGCGGTTCTCGGGCAACATCTCGAAGACGGCCGAGTTCATTGGCATGGAGCGATCGGCGTTGCACCGCAAGCTCAAGCTCCTGGGGCTGCACGACCGCTAGAATCCGCGCGAGAAACCGCAAATAGCCGCAAACAGGCCATTGGCGCATTGCAGCATACGCACTATGTATATCGGGCGTCCTCCAAGCGCAGCCGGGTCGGGATGTGTCGCACCGGCTTTTCATAAACTGTGGTGCAACGTCGCCACCAAGACCGGGGGTCAAAAATGACCGAAAAGGCTCAGAACATTCAGGATGTTTTCCTCAACTCCCTGAGAAAATCGAAAATTCCCGTGACCATGTTCCTGGTCAAGGGCGTGAAACTGCAGGGCATCGTCACCTGGTTCGACAATTTCTCGGTGATGCTCCGCCGCGACGGCCAATCGCAGCTGGTCTACAAGCATGCGATTTCCACCGTGATGCCGGCCCAGCCGATTGACCTGGGCATGTTTGCCGGGCTGATGGGTGCCAAGAGCGCGAAAAACCGCAACCTTCAGGAAGTGTTCCTGCGCACCGTGCAGGAAACAGGCGTTCCGGTAACCATGTTCCTGATTAACGGCGTGATGCTGCAGGGCAAGGTCGCCGCCTATGACCTGTTCTGCATGCTGCTGGAACGCGAAGGCATGGCGCAGCTGGCCTACAAGCATGCGGTTTCGACCGTGCAGCCCAATGCGCCGATCGACCTGACCGGCGACTGGGGCGATGCCGAAGGCGATGATGACTGACCTCGTGGACTGCGGGGCGGACAAGGATAGATTTGACATTTGACCGACCCGCAGACCCTTGAATTCGCGCGCGGTGCCCGCGCCGTGATTGCCTATCCCGATCTTGGCCGCCGCGGCTCCGTGGATGCTGACGCTCGTCTGGACGAGGCGAGGGGGCTGGCGCTCGCCATCGGCATCCAGGTGTGCGCCGCTCATGCCTTCCGCATCCGCACCGCCCGGCCCGCCACGCTGTTCGGCGGCGGTCAGGTCGAGATCATCGCGCACAGCCTGGAGGACGAGAAGGCCGAACTGCTGATCGTCGATGGAAGCCTGTCCGCGATCCAGCAGCGCAATCTGGAGGAACGGCTCAAGGTCAAGGTCATCGACCGCACCGGCCTGATCCTCGAAATCTTCGGCGAGCGCGCCGCGACGGCCGAAGGCCGCTTGCAGGTCGAACTGGCGCATCTGGATTATCAGGCAGGGCGGCTGGTGCGCAGCTGGACCCATCTCGAGCGCCAGCGCGGCGGTTTCGGCTTTCTCGGCGGCCCCGGCGAAACGCAGATCGAGGCTGACCGCCGGATGATCCGCGACCGGATGGCCAAGCTGCGCCGCGAACTCGAACAGGTCAAGCGCACGCGCGGGCTGCATCGCGAACGGCGACAAAAGGCGCCCTGGCCGGTCGTCGCGCTGGTCGGCTATACCAATGCGGGCAAATCGACGTTGTTCAACCGGCTGACCAATGCCGGCGTGATGGCCGAAGATCTGCTGTTCGCGACGCTCGATCCGACGATGCGCGCGATCCGGCTCGACGGGGTCGAGAAGGTTATCTTGTCCGATACCGTGGGCTTCGTCTCGGACCTTCCGACCGAGCTGGTCGCTGCCTTCCGCGCGACGCTCGAAGAGGTGCTCTCGGCCGATCTCATCATCCATGTCCGCGACATGTCGCATCCCGAGGCAGACATGCAGGCGCAGTCGGTCGAGACGATCCTCGCCGATCTCGGAATGGAACTCGATCCGGTGCTGGCGGGCGAGGGGCTTGCCGTGCCGCTGATCGAGGCATGGAACAAATGGGATGTCCTGGACGAGGAAACCCGCGACCGGCTGATCGCCACCGCGCCGCGCGACCGAACGGTCTGCCCGATGTCGGCGCTGACCGGTGAAGGCGTTTCCGAACTGCTGCGCGCAGCATCGCAGGCGCTGGTCATCGGTCACCGTGTGCACGACGTGACCTTGCCGCGCCATGACGGCCAACGTATCGCCTGGCTGCACCAGCATGGCGAGGTACTCGACAGCCGCGAGCAGGGGGATGATCTGGCGCTTTCAGTGCGCCTGTCGGACAAGGACTGGGGGCGATTCCAGGCGCTATAGCTTGTTCTCGCCCTGCTTGGCGCGCTGCCACACGGCTTCCTTGTCATCGAGCGAAAGCTCGGCAAAGCCGTCGCCAGCGATCGCTTCCATCGCGCGGAAGCGGCGTTCGAACTTGGCGTTGGCGGCGCGCAGCGCATCCTCGGCGCTGACGCCCATGTGGCGGACCGCATTGACCGCAGCGAACAACAGGTCTCCGGCTTCCTCGGTCCTGTCGGCCTCGGTCTCGGCATCGAGCAGTTCCTCGATCTCCTCGCCGATCTTCTCGATCGCACCCATGACATCGGGCCAGTCGAACCCGGTGCGCGCGGCGCGCTTCTGCAGCTTCTGCGCGCGCATCAATGCGGGCAGCGCCAGCGCGACGCCATCCATCGCGCTCTCCGCACCGCCTCTGCTGCGCTCCTCGGCCTTGATCGCTTCCCAGTCCCAGTTCTCGACCGACTGGTCTGCGAAGATGTGCGGATGCCGCCGCACCATCTTGTCGCTGATCGAGGCGATCACATCGGCGACCGAGAAATGCCCGGCTTCCTCGGCCATGCGGCTGTGGAACACGACCTGCAGCAGCAGATCGCCAAGCTCGTCCTTGAGCGCGGCCATATCGGCGCGCGCGATGGCATCGGAAACCTCATAGGCTTCCTCGATCGTGTACGGCGCAATCGTCTCGAACGTCTGCTCGATATCCCAGGGACAACCGTGCTCCTTGTCGCGCAGCCGCGCCATGATCGCCACCAACCGGTCGAGAGGCACCGACGATTGGGGGGAAGCGCTGGACGGAACGGTCTGGTCGGTCATGAGCATAAGTCCGATAATATATATTATGTTAAATTAACTGACATTCAGTGGCTGTGCTGGCGCGGCACCAATATCATGCTGCTCCCCTCGACGCGCCAGCTTTCCAGCTCCGACAGAAAGTTCATGCCGAGCAGATTGGTCTCGCCGAGCCCGTCCGAAATCAGCACGTCATGACCGCGCATCGCCAGCGACCCGACGCGCAGGTCCGCGATTGTCGCGCGGTCCGCCTCGACCATGCCGTTGGCGGTATCGATCACGGTCTTGAGGCCCAAACCGCTCGGTGCGACCCCGGCAGCCTGGGCCGCCTCGGCCGAGATCGCGGTGAACGTCGCGCCGCTATCGACCATGAACCGCATAGGACGCCCGTTGACTTCGGCGCTAACCCAGAAATGGCCGTCCTCGCTCTTGCGCAAGGTCATTGGCTCGCCCGTGATCTCCGGTTCGCTGGCGAGCCCCAGCTCGCCGGTGATGCGCTGCCAGATCAGCTTCATTTCGGGGCGAAAGCTCACCAACAAAAAGATCAGCGCGAAAATGCCGATCCAGGCCAAGGCCATCTTGATCGTCTGGCCGATGGGCAGCGCTCGCGAGATCAGCGCGCTGCCGACCAGGACCAGCAGCATCAGGCTGTAGACCAGGCTGGCGGTATCGCCCTCGCTCATGCCGCGATCCGGGCCAGATCGACGACCAGCCCGTCAAAACCTGGCTCGACGCCTTCGGGCAGCTCCAGGCAGAGCGCGGCATAATCCAGCGTCTTGTCCATATGCGTCAGCACCGTGTGCCGCGCGCCGCATCGCTCCGCCAGGTCAAGCGCCATCGGCAGGCTGGCATGCGTCGGGTGCTTTTCGTGCCGCAGGCAATCGGTGATCAGCAGATCGCAACCGGTATAGAGCGCAACCATCTCGTCGGTGACATGGCTGAAATCGGTGGCATAGACGATCGACTGATCGTGCAGGTCGAAGCGCAGCCCGGTCGACAGCACCGGTCCGTGCGGCTGATCGACCGTGCGCACGGTCAGCCCGCAGATCGCCTGTTCGTCGCCGAGTGCGGCTGCCGAAACGGTGGCAGGATAACCGTCACCTCCTTCGAAAACATAGTCGAAACGGGTGACAAGGCTCTGCAGCGTATAGTCTTTGGCAAAGCCCGCGATCGGCTGGCGCGTGCGGTGAAACAGCGCGCGCAGATCGTCGATCCCGTGCGTATGATCGGCATGATCATGCGTCCAGATGACCGCATCGAGCGCGCCTATATGTTCGCGCAGCAGCTGGTGACGAAGATCGGGCGACGTATCGACCAGGATGCGCTGGCCATCATGCTCGATGATGATCGAGACACGCGACCGGCAATTGCGCGGATTGGACGGGTCGCAGGCACCCCAGTCATTGCCGATGCGCGGCACCCCGCCCGAGGTACCGCAACCGAGCAGGATCGCCTTCACGGACGCGCCCGGCTGAACAGCGCGTAGAAATTGCGCGAGGTGTTCTCGCACAGATGCTCATAGCTCTCGCCGCGCAGCTCCGCGAGAAAGCGGGCGGTATCGGCGACAAAGGCCGGTTCGCCCTGCTTGCCGCGGTGCGGAACGGGCGCCAGGAACGGTGCGTCGGTTTCCACCAGCAACCGGTCTGAAGGAATGTCCTTAGCAACGGCAGCCAAATCCTTGGCATTCTTGAACGTGACAATGCCCGAGATCGAGATCGACAAGCCCATGGCGAGCACCTTGGCGGCAAAATCGGCGCTGGCGGTGAAACAGTGGATCAGGGCCGGGAAGGCCCCCTTCCCCATTTCCTCGGCCAGGATCGCCGCCGTATCGTCCTCGGCATCGCGGGTATGGATGATCAGCGGCAGGCCGGTCTGGCGCGATGCGGCGATATGCGCGCGGAAACAGCGGCGCTGCTCGTCGCGATCGGATTTGTCGTAATAATAATCGAGGCCGGTCTCCCCGATCCCGATCACGCGCTCATCGCTCGCTGCGCGTTCCACCAGACGGGCCGTGTCCATGTCAGGATGCGCATCAGCCTCGTGCGGATGGATGCCGATACTCGCCCAGACATCGGCCTCGCGATGCGCGGTGGCGGTCACGTCATCCCATTCGCTGGCGCGGGTCGAGATGTTGAGCATGGCCATGACACCAGAGGCGCGCGCACGTTCCAGCAGCACCGCCTGCTGCTCGGCCATGCCCTTGTAATTGAGGTGGCAGTGCGAATCGACGAGCATCAGGCGGCGTCTTCCGCGGGCAGTTCGATGCGCGGGAACAGCGGCTTGGGCGTAGCGATCACGAAATCGCTTTCGGCGAGCGGCGAGTACCAGTGCGACCCCATGCCAGCGATGCTGCGCACGTCATCGGGCACGCCCATATGATCGAGCAGTGCCTTGGCGCTGCCGGGGATCACCGGCGAAATCGCGATCGCAAGCTGTGCGATGGCAATATAGAGCGTCGCGAGAACGGTCTGCATGCGTTCCGGATCGGTCTTCTTCAGCGCCCAGGGGGCCTGTTCGTCGACATAGGCGTTGCACGCGAACACCGCGCGCATCCAGGCTTCCAGCCCCTGCGACAGTGCCAGCTCGCCGAACGCCCTGGGCAGATCACGCTGGAGCGCCTCTTCCAGCGTCGCAAACAGCGCCTCGTCAGCAGGCGTGTGACCGTGCACCGCCGGAAGGGCGCCATCGAGATTCTTGGCGATGAAGCTCAAGATCCGCTGTGCGAGATTGCCGAAGCTGTTGGCAAGATCGGCATTGGCGCGCTGCGCGATGGCCTCGGGCGAATAGCTGCCATCCTGACCGAAGCTGACTTCGCGCAGCAGGAAATAGCGCAGCTGATCGACCCCGAACGCGTCGGCCAGCGCGATCGGATCGACGACATTGCCGAGAGATTTCGACATCTTCTCGCCCTTGTTGAGCAGGAAGCCATGGCCGAAGACCTGCTTGGGCACCGCAATCCCGGCGCTCATCAGGAAGGCGGGCCAATAGACCGCGTGGAAGCGCACGATATCCTTGCCGATCAGGTGCAGGTCCGCCGGCCAGTATTTCATCAGCGGATTGTCCGCATCGGGATAACCAAGCCCGGTCAAATAGTTGGTCAGCGCATCGACCCATACGTACATGACATGCCCGTCGCTGCCCGGCACCTTGACGCCCCAGTCGAAGCTGGTGCGCGAAACCGAGAGCGGGCGCAGGCCCGATTTGACGAAGCTGACGATCTCGTTGCGGCGGCTGTCGGGCTGGAGGAATTCGGGATGCTCCTCGTAAAGCGCGAGCAGCTTGTCCTGATACTGGTCGAGCCGGAAGAACCAGCTTTCCTCGACCGTCCATTCGACCGGCGTGCCCTGCGGAGAGACCTTGCCCCCCTGCCCGTCATCGACCAGCTCGTCCTCGCCATAATAGGCCTCGTCGCGGACCGAATACCAGCCTTCGTAGCGGTCGAGATACAGGTCGCCATTGGCCTCCATCGCCTGCCAGATCGCCTGGCTGGCGCGATGATGATCGTCCTCAGACGTCTGAATGAAGCGATCATAGCTGACGTCAAGTCTGTCGCACATCTGCTTGAAATATTGCGACATCTCGTCCGCCAGAGCACGTGGCGTGGTGTCCAGCTCACGCGCCTTTTGCAGCATCTTGAGGCCGTGCACGTCGGTGCCGGTCTGGAAGCGCACGTCGCGCCCCATCAGCCGCTGAAAGCGCGCGATAACGTCTGCGGCGATCGCCTCATAGGCATGGCCGATATGCGGGCGACCGTTGGGATAGCTGATCGCGGTGGTGATATAATAAGGCTCGCCCATGGCGGTGTTGTCTGCCGTTTCTTGTGAGGTTGGCGGGTTATGAGCGCCTATCTAGGCGGGGCCAGCCGTGCCAGCAAGCTGCCAATTTGGAACGCCACCGCCGAGGCATCGAGATTGAGCACCACCGCGCGCGAGGCGAGCGCGCCGATCTCCTGCCAGGCCGCGATCGCGCCCGGCAGCCGCTCGTCGCGCAGATCGCGAATGCGCCGGGCCGCGAAGCGCGGCGCATAGGCGAGCAGCGCCTGAAACCGGTCGCGATTGGCCTTGTTCGCCACCAGCGCGCCCAGTGCCAGCCGCGCCCGATGCGTGCCGTCGCCATGATCGGCAATCTCGCTGAGCAGCGCGTCTATCTTCGCCATGTCGAGCCCGGCAAAGCTCAGCGCCTGCCCCGGCGCGCCCTGGCCCAGCCGCACCAGCGCCGCAATCTCGCTCTCGGGCAATTCGGGCCGCGCGGCGCGCAACGCATCGGCCATTTCGGCATCGTCGAGCGCGGGAAAGTCGAGCACCAGGCAGCGTGAACGGATCGTCGGCAGCAAGCGACCCGGATTGTGCGCGATCAGCAGGAAGACCGTGTCCGCAGGCGGCTCCTCCAGGCTCTTGAGCAGCGCATTGGCCGCGTTGCGCTCCATCAGGTCGGCGGAGTCGAAGATGATCACGCGGCGGTCGGCCAGACTGGGGCGGACGGTGAGCCGCTTCTGCAAGGACCGGATCTGGTCGACCTTGATGTTGCGCGCGGTCTCGAACGGCTTGCCGTCCTCGGCCTTGCGCGCCTCCTTGTCATCCTTGGGTCCCAGTGTGATGTAATGGCAGTCAGGGTGCTTGTCCTGCAGCAGCAGTCGCCCCGACGGGCTATCCATATCGCCATCAAAATGGTCGACCCGATGATCGGGCGAGCGCGTCAGCAGATGCGCGGCGGCTGCGAGCGCGAAGCTGCGCTTGCCGATCCCCTCGGGCCCGGCGAGCAGCCAGCCATGGTGCAGCCGCCGGGCCTGAAACGCGCGCAGCAGCGTCGTTTCCGGCTCGGCATGGCCTTTCCAATGTGCGGTAGACGCCTTCATGACGTCATGCCATCAGCGGCTGCAGGGCGGCGACGATGCGCGCATGCACCTGCTCGCTCGGACCGCTGGCGTCGATGATGCGAAACCGTTGCGGCTCGGCCTCGGCAAAGCTGCGGAAAGCTGCAACGACCCTGGCATGATATGCGGCATCGCGCCCACCGATCCGGTCGCTGTTCGCGCCGTCACGGGCCATGGCGCGCCGCGCGGCCTCTTCCGCAGGCAGTTCGAGCAGGATCGTGCAGTCGGGCAGATAGCCTTCCGACCCGAACCGGTGCAGCGAGAGGATCGCCTCGTCACCCAGGCCGCCCGCGACGCCCTGATAGGCACGGCTGCTATCGATGAACCGGTCGGAAATCACCCATCCCCCCGCCTCGACCGCCGGGCGGATCAGCCTTGCGACGTGGTCGGCGCGCGCTGCGGCAAAGAGCAAGGCTTCGCTCCGCGCGTTCCAGCGGTCCGCCCCGCCCTCTAGCAGCAGCTTGCGGATCGCCTCGGCGCTGTCGGTGCCGCCGGGTTCGCGCGTCAGCGTGATCTCGCGGCCCTCGCGCCTCACCCAATCGGCGAGCAGGCGAATCTGGGTGGACTTTCCCACCGCCTCGCCGCCTTCGATCGAGATGAAGCGCCCCCGCATCGCCGGTCAGGCGCCGAAGAAGGACAGGATACCGGCCCAGATGCGTCCGAAAAAGCCTGCCTCCTCGACCGCTTCACCCGCCACCAGCGGCATCACCTGGCGCTGCATGTCGGGGGCGGACACGATCAGGCTCGCGACCTGCTGGCCCTTGGCGATCGGCGCCTTGAGCGGGCCCTGATAGACGACCTTGAGCGAGACCTTGTCGGTATCCGCGGTGCGCGGCAGCGTCAGCGCCAGATCGCGCGGCGCGACGAGTGGCAATTCGCGCATGCTGCCCTGCTGCACCGGTGCGGTATCGACGGTCTTGCCCTTGGTGAACAGCGGCACCGACTTCCACGCCTTGAAGCCCCAGTTCATGAAGCGGACCGATTCATCGACCCGCCCGTTGAAACTATCGAGACCTGCGACGACCATGACCAGACGGCGGCCATTCTGTTCAGCCGAGCCGGTAAAGCCATAGCCCGCCTCGTCGGTATGCCCGGTCTTCAGGCCATCGGCTCCGGCCACCTTGCCGAGCAGTGGATCGCGATTGGGCTGGGTGATGCCGTTCCAGGTGAAGCTGCCCTTCGAATAGAAGCGCTTGTACAGCTTGGGGTGATTGCGGATCGTCGCGGTGGCGAGCGTCGCCAGATCGCGCGCGGTCACCTGGGTCACCCCCTCATCGGGCCAGCCGTTGCTGTTGCCGAAGCGGCTGTTGGCAAGGCCGATTTCCTTCGCCTTCTTGTTCATCATGTCGACGAACGCCTCTTCGGACCCGGCAATGCCTTCGGCGAGCACGACACAGGCATCATTGCCCGACAGCGTGACGATGCCATCGAGCAGGTCGGCCACCGTGACCTTGCTGCCGACCGCCAGGAACATGCTCGACCCCTGGTTGTTCCATTTCTTCCAGGTTTCGGCGGAGACCGGCAGTGTCTGGTCGAGCTTCAGCTCACCCTTCTTGATCAGGTCGAACGCGACATAGACCGTCATCATCTTGGCCATCGACGCGGGCGGAATCTGCTTGTCGGCATCGCGCGAGAACAGGACCGCACCCGACGACAGGTCGGTCATATAGGCGATGGGGGCTTCGGAGACATAAGAGGGGGCAGCAGCTGCCAGCGGCGTCGCGAGCAGCGAAAACAGGGTAAGACCGAGAATCGGGGTTTTCATGCGTTATCCATGGTGTGCGTGTTGCAGGGACGCAGGCCTTTGACTGGCCCGTCTGTGTCAGCGACCGGAGTCCTGCTGAATCTGTACTCCCTGATAGCCTTTCCGCCTGGCCAGTGTAACCCCCTGCTGCGCGGCATTTGCATCAGGATAGGGTCCATAGCGGACACGAAACAGCTTGCCATCGGCGCTCGCGACGGTCTTGGCGCCGATCCGCTTCGCCAGTTCGTCAGCCCGCGCCTTGGAAGAGAAGGATGCGACCTGGACGAAGTAGGAGCCGGCCGACGCCGCTGCTGGCGGCGCAGGAGGCGCGGGGGCGAGCGTCGCGCGATTATCGCCGGTGCTGTTCTCGGCCATCTGCGGCCGGCCGCCCCTGCCCCCATTTTCGCCTTCGACGATGAAGCGGTCGCCGCCTTGCGTGCGGGGAGTCGGCAGCGGGAGTTTGGCTGCGGGTTTGGCGGCAGGCTTCGCCGCTGCTGCCGGGATAGGGGCGGCAGGAACAGGCTTGCCCTCAGGGCTGGGCTTGGCGTCTGCGTCCGCCACGGCCGCTGCCGGCGCGGCCTCTGCCGCCGGGATCGTCGCCAGATTGGCGGGCTTCGGCTTGCCGTCGAGCTTGCGGCGCAGCGGCACCAGCAGCGATTCGGGCGTATCCATTCGCGCCGCGACTTCCTGGCCCTGGCGCAGCCTCGCGCGCTCGGCCTCGGGCGGATTGACCCGTCGTACGCGCACCGCAAAGGAGCCCTGCCCCAGCACACCCAGCTGGCGCGCTGCGCCCTGCGACAGATCGAGCAGACGCTCGGGCGCCACGGGTCCGCGATCGTTGAGCCGGACCAGGATGGTCTTGCCGGTGTCGAGTGCGGTTACCTCGACATAGCTGGGCAGCGGCAATGTGCGATGCGCGCCGCTGATCGCTTCGGGATTGAACGTTTCGCCATTGGCGGTGCTGCGCCCGTTCAGCTCCTGCCCGTACCAGCTGGCATAGCCGGTTTCGTCATAATTGAAGGCGTCGGAAGGCGTGTAAGTGATGCCGCCGAGCTGATACGGCTCGCCCAGCTTCACCGGATAGTCGGTGACACCGCCTGCGATTTTGGGCGGCGCGGTCTCGAGGCTGCGCGTGACGGTGCTGCCCCCGCCGCAGCCGGTCAACGCGAGGCTAAGCCCTGCCCCGGCGATCATCCAGTTCCTCATCCCGCTTCCCCCTTTGCCCGGCCGCTCAATTGCGCACGCCGTCCGCCAGCAATCCTACCGACATCGCATAGTAATTGGAGCAATTATAATCGAGAATCGCCCGATAGTTGCGCGTCAGAAGATAGCCCTGCGCATCGAGCCCCGGCGTGATCAGCAGCGAGGCCTTGATCCTGTCGTCGCCGGGCCACACGCCGCCGCGCGGCACCACGCCCAGCGCCTTCCATTCACGCAGCGTCTTCCATTCACTGTGCCGTTCGATGGCACGTGCACATTTTGTCACGGTCTCACGATTGGCAATGGCCGCCGGATTGATCGTGGAAGGAATCGAGACGGCAAAGCCCCAGGGTTCGCCGCGCTGCCAGCCGGCCGCGACCATGTAATTGGCGATCGAGGCAAAGGCATCCGCACGGCTCGACCAGATTTCCGCCTTGCCGTCGCCATCCCCGTCCTTGGCAAGCTTGAGATAGACCGAGGGCAGAAACTGCGGATAGCCGAAAGCACCGGCATAGCTGCCGCGCAGTACCGCGCGTGGCACGCCGAGATCGACCATCTTGAGCACCGCGATCAGCTCGCCCTCGAACAGGTCGCGCCTGCGCCCTTCATAAGCCAGCGTCGCCAGCGCGCGCGGCAGGTCGGTCTTGCCCAGCAGCGTGCCGTAGTTGGTCTCATGCCCGAAGATCGCGACCATGATCGAGGCCGGCACCCCGGTCTTCTGTTCGATCGCGACCAGCCGGGCAGCTTCGTCGGCATAGACCTGCTGGCCCTGGCGAATCTTCGCGGCGTTGATGCGCTTGGCCATTTCGGGACCGAATGAGGGGAAACTCTGCCCGGGGGGAGTCGGCGCGAAACGGCGATCGAGCGCGGCCACGCTTTCGTCGAAGCTCAGCGTCGGCAGCACAGCATCGATCGTCCGCTGCGACACGCCCTCGCGCCGCGCGCGGGTGGCGACACTGTCGAGATAGCGCCGGAAACCCTGGGTCTGTGCCGCCTGCGCCTCCGCGCCCGGCAAGGGCTGGACGATCTCGCGCTGCGCCGTGCTGGGACTGCCGCAGGCGAGCAGGGCGGCGGTGCTGATGACGGCGCATGCGCGCACGGCAGCCGTGTGTACGATATTGAATTTCATGCGATACTCCCAGGGGCGGTTGTGCCACCAAGCCGGTGCGGGGGAAAGGGCACAGATCATGCACCCATCCCGCCATGGCCACGCTTGACCGGCGCTCAACCACGCGCGCATGCCGCCAGCAAGTTTCGCTTTCCAGATTTTACCACCTCGGCTAACAACCGCGCCGCACACCGGGCCCGCACTGGCGCGCCCGGCGCTGCCCGTGGAAGAGTGTCCGAGTGGTTTAAGGAACCGGTCTTGAAAACCGGCGAGGGTGCAAGCTCTCCGTGGGTTCGAATCCCACCTCTTCCGCCAGGGGCCTATCCCGCAACCCGCACGAAACCGCCATTCCTGCAAACCGGGCGGGTTTGCTGTCCCTCAAATCGTCCCTCAGACAGTGCAGGCTAGAGCCTGATAGCCGCACGATAGAACCGCATCCGGTTTCATCTCCCTTTGGCCGTCCGCACCGCCCCTGATACGATCGCCAGGCAGGCCAAGGGCAATGGAAGCCCCTGCAATGTCGGCTGAAGGGGCTGGGGTGCGGTGCGCTGCCAGCCCCTTTTGTGAGCGGGTGCTGCATCCTGTGCACTGCCATGCTATGGTGCCTGCAAGGGAGAACCCTATGCGCTGGTATCTGCTGCCCCTGATCACCATAGCCACGGCCTGCTCTGCACCAGGCGAGCAAACCAAGAGCCCCCAGCAATCCGTGCGAGAGCTCGAGGAAGCAACGGCGCGCTTGAACGCCATCAATGCCGAGATTGCAGCGGCAGAGCGGCGGCGCAGTGAGATGGAAGCCCAAGAGGCACAGGAAGCCGCGCGCGTCGCTGCGCTGCCCGCTGCTGACCCTGAGCCGGTGGATCTCTGCTATAAGGACTATTGCCCCTGCGAACCGCCACAGGGCGGGCCGGATATGCAGGCCTGCGATATGCTCCAAGCCGGTATCCCCGTCGATGACCGAATGATGATTGCCGGACGCGCGATGCGGGAAGCACGGCGGCAGATTGCGACCGGCGATTACTGACGATTCGACCGCCCTTGCTGCGTTCCCTGACAGCCGGACGCGCTTTGTTCCGGCCTCACCCCAACGCATCGGTAATACCCTGTAATATATAGGAAAAATTCACGGGTCCTAGGTCTGGCACGCCGGTTGCGTAGGCGCATGGGAACCGCAAAATCTCGCTCGGGTGTCATGCGCGGGCTTTCGCATAGTTTGAAGATGCACTCTGATCGGGGGGCAATCGGGGGCTGATCGCGGGTCGATCGACGCCAGCGCGCGCTTGGCCGCGAATCGCCAATGTGCTATCGCTGTGCGCGGTGTGGTGACCATCTGAACTCAGGGTCTCGCCATGCCCATTTGCCTCGATCCGACTGCGCCGCGCCATCTGCCGCGCCGCAAAGATCCATCCCTTGCCGATACCGACTATGTCGCTGGTTATCAGACAGCCGTGGCGCGCTTCCGGCGCGTGTTCGGCCATCCTGCCAGCGTCGGGAATGAACGCCAGGCGGTGCAGCTTCTGGCCAATGGCGTCCCTGCCGATGAGGCGATTTTCCATCTCTCCAACGCGGCCCCGATGGCCTGATCTTGAAAGGAATCCTCTATGTCTATCGTTCATGTCGTTCTCGATCGTCGCAGCTCGGATGCTGCAATCTCCAACGCGCAGCCCTATGCGGCGCAGACGCTGACCAGCAGCAATTCGGACAGCGTCGCCTCGACGATCGCGGTTCCGGCCGACGAAACGAACCGGCTGGGCTGGTCTTGGGAGGTCACCGCCCTCGACGCTGACACCTGGGTCGCATTCGGCGCCGCGCCGGTCGCGGCATCCGGTTCCGGCCATCTGATCAAGAGCGGCGAAACCAAGCGCTTCCTGGCGAGCGCGGCGGGTGAGAAGATCGCCGCGCGTGACGTCGCATGAGCAACGTAAGCGAATTCCCCATCTTCATCAGTGCTGGCTATCGAGAGAACGACGCGTTCTCTCGGTTCCAGGCGGATGTGCAGAACGCCACCCGATCAGCAGAACGCCAGTTCGACCAGTTCAGCCAAAACGCGCAACGCCAGCTCAGCCAAGCGCTGACCCTGCCCCGCACCTCGAGCGGCGCGCTCAATTTGGGCGTCGCTGAGGCGCAAGCGGCGGCCAGGGCGGCGGATGAGCGGGCAGCGGCGGCGCGGGAGGTGGCAAACGCTGTTCGCCTGGCTGCGGCTGCTGAGGGCGATTACAGCCAGTCGGCACGGCTCAGCATCGCGGCCGCGGAAGCGCTGGCGAACGATGAACGGCAGGCGGCGCAGGCGGCGCGCGATCATGCCACGGCGGTTGCGCAGGTGCAGGCGCAGCTTGATCAGCACGCGGTCGCGATCAACAATTCGGCGAACGTCACGCGGCTGCATACCGATGCGACCGGCGCACAGCGCGCGGCCATGATCAACGCATCGCAGCAGCTGCAAGACGTGACAGTGCAGCTTGCCAGCGGTCAGCGCGCATCGGTGGTGTTTGCTCAGCAGTTGCCCCAGCTCGGTTTCGCACTCTCTGGGCTTGAAGGCTCGACGAACAAGACCGCGGCTCGCCTCGGGGCCTTGGGCACGTTCCTGGCTGGTCCCTGGGGCGTGGCGGTCTTTGCCGGCGTAACAGCGCTGGGCTTTCTCATGGAAAGCCTTTCCCGCACCTCTGACCGGCTCGATGAAACCGCATCAGCGGCAGAGAAATCGGCTGGGCGCATCCGGTCGGCATTGGAAAACCTGCAGGCCTATGGGCAGACGGCTTCCGAAATGTCGAAGCTGTTCACCGACAGCAGCGACGTGCGCATCAACGCAGCGAAGAAGGACGCACAAGCGGCGCGGCTCGAGCTCGACGCTCAGCAGGCCAGGGAGGAAGCAAGCCGCAAGGGCGTTGGCATCGATCGCGAATATCGCCAGGCAGCTATTCGCCGCGCTGAATCGGCAGAGGCACGGGCAAAGTCACTGCGCAATGAGGCAAACGCTGACCGGGCATCAGCAGAAGCGACTTTGAAGGCGGCGGCGCAGAAGGAACGCGCGCAGGCGGTGATAGACGGCATGAACGCAACCGCGACCGGCGGCGCGCGGCGCGGCGGCGGTGCGACCGTTGACCGGGAGGCGCGCGCGGCGGCAAAGGAAATCGACCAGCTGGAAAGCAAGATCCAGTCGCTCGAATCGCGGCTTGATCCTGCTGCCAGTGCAGCGCGGGAATTCGCCGATGCGCTGGAGGCGATCAACCAGGCGGCGGGCAAGGGCATCATCTCGACCGGCCGCGCGCAGGAATTGAGCACGGCGGCGATCTTTGAAGATGACCGGCGCAGGAAGGCGGCAGAGGCGGCAGACGTGGCGCGGTTCCTGCAGGTCTATAAGCCCGTCGACCTCGACGGGCTGGTGGAGAGCTCAGAGGCCTATTCGCGCCGCATCGATGAGAAATGGAAGGCGGCGCAGGAAGGCGCGGCCAATGCGTTCGCGGAATCGCTCGCCAACGTCGATATCCTGCGAGGTCTGTTCTCAGGCCGGGGCATCAAGTCGATGATCACCAGCCCGGACCCGCAGCGCATGGCAACGGGGTCCGATACGTTCATCGGGTCGCTGCTGTATGGGCGCAAGACGCTGGCAGATGGGCAGGAACGCATGGGCCTGGCGCAGGCCTATCAGCAGTCGCTGCGGGTCTTTGAGCGCGGCCTTGACGATATCCTGAAAGAGGTTTTCGGCGAGGATGCGTCCAAGCTCGGGGAGGTCATCGGCAACGCTATCCTGGGCGCGCAGATGGGCAGTTTCGGTGCCGGCATCACTGGCGGCAGTCGCACGGCTGGTGCTCTGGGCGGGGTGCTCGGGTCAGAGGTCGGCAAGTCGCTCGCCAAGGGACCGCTGGGGACGGCGCTGGGTAAGTTCTCGAGCGCGCTGGGACCGCTGGGGGGTATCGTGGGCGGGATTGCCCTTGGCGCGCTCGGCAGCGCCCTGACGCCAGCGAAAAGGGGCTCGGCAACCATCGGCGGGACCGGGGCAACGCTCGCCATTGCATCGACGCGTGGCAACTCCCGATCGCGCATTGCCCAATCGAGCGATAGCGCCGGGGAAGCGATCACGACATTGGAGCGCATCGCGGAAGCCCTTGGTGGCACCATCGACGCATCGCGCGGCGCGGTGTCCATCGGGGTGCGCGACAAGAATTTCAGGGTCGATACCACTGGCAGCGGCATCACCAAGACGAAACGCGGTGCCATCGACTTCGGGACCGATAGCGCGGCGGCCATCAAATTCGCCACCATGGATCTGATCAGGGACGGGGTGATTGTCGGGCTGCGCGCGTCGACGCAACGGCTCTTGCAGAACTCGAAGGATCTGGACGACGCGCTCAGGAAGGCAACCGATTTTCAGGGCGTGTTCGATCGCTTGCAGGCCCGCATTGATCCGGTCGCGGCGGCGATAACTGGCGTTGATCGCGAATTCACGCGGTTGAGGGACATTTTCGGCCAGGCTGCGGCAAGCGTCGAAGAATTGGCCGACCTCGAAAAGCTCTATGCCTTCGAGCGCGCGGACGCGATCCGGGAAGCGAATGAACGGGTCTTGGGCTCGATGCAGGCGCTTTTGGACGATCTCCGCTTTGGCGACAATGGCAGGTCATTGCGCGACAGGCTGGCGGCGGCTCAGGCTAAGTTCGATCCCCTGGCGGCGCGCGTCGAAGCTGGCGACAAGACCGCCTACGACGATTTCGCAGAGGCCGCGCGGACCATCCTCGATATCCAGAGGCAGTTCAGCGGCAGTCAAACCGCGTTCTTCGCCCTGCAAGACCGGATTACGACGCTGACCGCAAAGGCAGTTGAAGGCGGTAACGTGACCTCTATCCTGACCGGGGGGAGTTCGATCCCGAGTGCACAGGCTCAGGCGCAACAGGCCTATGACGGCTCGAATGTGGTGAATGCGATCGATCGCCAGACGGACGAGCTCGGGCGCATCCTGTTGCAGGCGGTCGGCGGTCAGCTGGCTGCGATCAGGGAGAACACCGCGGCGGGACCGGTCAGCGGCGGCCGGGTCGATATCCCCGGTTTCTTCGTCCAGAATGTGCGCCAGATTTAGAGGCTGAGCATCCGCGAAACGGTCGACGCCGCTGATATCTCAGCTTGGGCTTTGAGAAGATCGGCGGCGCTCACTGTCAGCAGGGCGCGGCGCAGCAGCAGCTGTTCCGGCCGCGGCATGGAGTGAAAGAGCTCGGTCAGCTGGTTGTTTGCCATGTCGTGGTGATAGCCCTTGGCCTCGAGGAAGGCGCGGGCCTCCTCGAGGTCCATGGGGCGCAGGTCGTGGACGATGCTCATGCCGGTTCCTTTTCCAAGCGGGAAATCTGGCGCTGCAGCTGCCTGATCTCCTTTAATCGCCTAGAGGTGAGATACGTTTCCAGCAGCATCCCCCGGCGATCGGCTGCGCGCTGCGCCGGGGCAATCTGGCGGGGATAAAGAGGCTCACGGCCCACCTCTTTGACGTATCGGTCAAACTCGATGGCCGCCTCCAATTTGCATTTGAGTTCGTCAATCTTGGTCATGGCGAAGGTTTCCTTTGCTGGTGTTGCCCCCCTCCCGGCTGGTGTGGTGGTGGACCGGGAGGGGGACGGTTCGCCGGGGGAAATCACTTCCCGGCTATCGGCGCGCTCCGAAAGGTCGAAACCAACGCGCCGGGTCTCGATTGTCAGTAGTGGAGAGTGACCTGTTTCGCCGGGAACATGCCGGCGTCCTTCAGGATCTCGGCATGCTGGTCGATGGCGTCGACGATCCCCTTGGAGGGCGTGTAGACCCGCCGATAAAAGCCGTGCTCGTTCCGCTGCAGGGCTTCCATGACCGCACGCAATCCGATCAGCTTCTGGCTGACCCGTGGTGCCCTTACCGCCTCTCGAAGCGCGAAGGCGTCGACGAACGCGGCCGCCAATTCCTGATAAGCTGCATCGATGCGCTCGATTATCGCGGCCTCGACCTTGTCGAGCGGCTGGCACAGGGCAACTGCGATATCGGCCCGCGCTCGCTTCTCCTCCGATCGGAGATCCTCGAGCCCATGCACGATCTTGCGGCTCGCCTCCCGGATGTTGTTGATTTCCGATTGGATGGCCTCGACATTGCGCGCGGGCCTGACCTCGACCGCACCGGCTCGGAATTGCTCGGCAAGCTCATCGGCATTGCTGCGGATACCGCGCGCGGCCTGCATTTCCCTCGAGAGCTCGTCGCGCCGTGCTTCGATACGCTCGTATGCCGCCTCCTCTGCGGCAAGACGGGTCTGGACATCTTTCAGAGCGCGCAACGCCGGCAAGATATTGGCCTGGGCCATCAGGGCGCCGGTTTTGTCGATGGTGTTTTGGTAGCTCATAGGGACGGTTCCTTTCGTGCGACGGGTTAGGCGGCGTTCGAGCCGTTGAGGTTGGCCGAATTGTATTTGATGAGGGCGATCAGCGCCTTGGTGCCCTCGGCTTCCTCAGCGGCCATGGCGGCCCGCTTGGCCTGCTCTGCGCGCTGCAACTCAGCGGCTCGGGCATTCTCGGCGTTCAGCTTGGCCAGTTTCGCGGCCTCGCGCTTCTTGCGCTGCTGTTTCCGGTGCAGGCGCCCGACCTGATCAAGCTTGACCTGCAGTTCGGGCGGGCTGGCAGCATAGAAGCGGCTCATGCCCATTTCCGCCATCAACTCGGTCATCGCGGCCTTGTGACCATCGGCGAAATCGACAACGGCTTGTGCGACCCGTCGACGATCATATGCGAGACGCTGCGCGGCCAGGGTTTCCTCGCGGGCCTCGATGTTCGCGCTGAGGCGCAATCCGTGCCGGTCGCCCGGCATCGTCACGCGATCGGGATAGGGGCGTTCGGTCTCGGCAAGGGTGTGGATGGAAAGCAGTTTCGTCATCGGGGTAGATCCTTTCTTAGGGATGGGCGGGGGCCTGGGCGGCCTCGAGAAAATGGGTCAGGAATTCGCGGGCCTCGGCAACGGCGCGCAACGCGCGTTCGCGATGGCCATCGTCGAGAAAGCCAGTCAGCGCGGTTGCCAGTTCGATTTCGCCGCGCTCGACTTCCTCGACCATCGCGCGGCAAGGCCCAACGATGCGAAGCAGCATCTTGAACGCCGGATCGTCGACGTAACGGCGGTTGCGGCGGCTGCGCTTCCGGCCGCTTGTCAGGCCTTGCCGGGCGGCTTCGATGACGGCCTCGCGTAGGGTGGCAATGGTCATTCGTGTGAGCCTTTCAGTTCGAGATTGCGGCTTTGACGGCCTCAGCATGGCGCCGTTTGACGCCACCATTCCGGCCGGTGCGGATGGATGTCAGATGTCGGTCGGTCACACCGGCAGAGAGGCAGGCGGGGTGTCTGGCAATATCGCGGGCGTAACTTTGGGTCCGGTCCAGATAATCGATGACCAGCGACCGCAATTCGGCCCGTTCGGTCTGGTTGATGAGGTCATCACCGGGTGCAGGTGACCGACCGCCATTGCGGATATCGGTCCATGTCGGTTCACCCCCATTTCCAGACGGGGGGTATGGCTTACCTATAAGTGATGACACGTCGTCAGCAGACGATTTTGCAGAAATGGCAGTTTTCCGTTGGTGCCTCGCAATTCTTGCTGACACGTCGTCAGCAGCGAACGGTGGCCTTGCTGACACGTCGTCAGCAGATTTGCCCGTCTCTGCTGACACGTCGTCAGCGCCAGATTTTTGCGTCGGGGCCCAATGCAGATAGTCATTGGTAGCCGGGATGATGAGGTGCCCCTTCTGGGTAGACACGAACGTCAGCCGGTATTCGCGGGCCTTGCGCTGCGCCCATTCGCCCTCTGCGCTGACCAAGAGAAAGCCGTGCTGCATCAGTTCGGCAATCGCTTTGCCGATCGCGCGGAAATTCGACGTGCCCAAGCGGGCAGCGATTTCCCGCTGGCTGATTGCGATCTTGCCATTGTTGAATCCGTCCATGCGGCGGACGATCTCGACCAGGACGGCACGGGCATAGAGCGAGAGAGCCTGATAGGCTGGGCTATCGATGACAACCCAAGGCAATCCTGCCCATTGGCCGCCGCGGGTGTCAGCCCGGCACGGTGCTTTCGGTTTGGATCTGCTGCGGCCCATGTCACAGTCTGGCCTTTCTGACCCGTAGCGGCCGGTCCAAGATGGCGGCCATGCGCTCCCCGGCCTCGATCGCCCGGACGCGCGTTGCGCATCGCGCCAGGCTGACACGCAGCGTGCGATGGGCAACGCCGGGTGTGATGAGGTCGACGTTCCAACCTTTGCCGCTGCGGCGAACGGCCAAGTGTTGATCGGGTGCAGGGTCGAGCGGGTCGGTCATGCTGCGGCGGCCTTCGCCACTTCATCGACCAGCTGCCAGCCGTTCGAGCTCGCGAGCATGCGGCCATAGTCCCGGGCATCCTCATAGCGCCAGAAAACGCGGTCCAGGCGCTCGCCAGTCGGGTGCGGGTCGACCTGGCAGATGTAATCGCCCCATCGATCAAGCCATAGGCGGACGGTGCCTTTCGGGGGCTCGGGGGTGGTGGTGGCGGCGGTCATGATCAGGCGGCCTGATCGACGCCAAGCATCTTGCGCAGGCTGGCCATCTTGATCAGGCGGCGGCGGCCGACCTTGATCGATTCCAGTTCGCCCGAAGCAATCCGGCGTTCAATGGTCGGGACCGACAGGCCCGAATATTCGGTCGCCCGGCGAATGGTAATGGTGAGGGGCTGGTGTTCCATGTGACCTCCGATTGGCTTGGAGGCTTATGGATACGGGGGGCAGCAACATGGGGGCAAACTGGCCAATTGGCCAATCGGGCAGGCAATTGGCCAGGCGCAGAAAAGCTAGGCTTGCGGGTTTGGTCGCCTGCGGTATTTGCTGCGCAGATGCTCTTTCACCCGCAACAAATCATCGGCTGTAGCAGTCGCAGCGCGGTCATCGATCGTCACTGAGCCGTCGCAGATTGCCCGGTGCGCGACGATCTCGCAGGCCGTTGCGAGTTGGCCGTGACAGCCGGGCAATTCGCGTTCAACTGCCTGCATGTACTCGACCAGCCCATGAACGGATACGCGTGGCTCCCGTCCCGCTGGCCGCCTTTGCGGTGTTGCGGCAGATGCGGGCTTGCGTGCCTCGATCAGCTGGTATGCGACCTCAGATTCAACGCGAATGGCATGATAGGCCGTCCAGGTTCGCCGGTATCGCGCGCCGGTAAGCGGGTCGTTCACGCGATCGGTAAGCCCCGCCTTGACCATGGCGTCCAATAGCTCGGGTGAGGGTGCCTCTATGTGATAGCCGACAGCATGGTTCGCGGCAGAAAATCCCCCTGTCCTGCCGAATTCATCCGCTTTGAAGCCACGCCACCAAGACCGACGAATTTGCTCCCGGTCACCAAGGGGCCCGCCTGCCGGCTGGTCATCGAACCGGTGTTCCCGGCATCCCTCTGCCAATAGCTGCCCGCTGCGCAGCGCCTCGAGCACAAGCGCGTTCGCTTCATCTGGATGCATGCCCGCTGCCATCAGCCCTTCACCAAGCTGGGGCAGCGGGACATAGGCGTCGCGCCTTCGATGACCGCTGTTAGACACTCCCTCTCAGCCCTCAGCCCGCGACGCGTTGCAAAGTATATTCAGTTTCGCCCGGCCGGGTTTCGACAGCGCGCAGCCGCTCCAGCGCGGCCTTGGCGAGAGCCCCGCCAACATCGGCAAGACCGGATATCGTGCGCGGCGGTGTCGTTTCGGCTTCACCTAGCAGACTGATCGCGTTGAACACGTGGTCGATGTGCCGCAGGGCATCGTCGAGTTCGTTGGAGGTGGCGACGTCGATCATTTCGCTCCCCCGATAGCCAGAGGGGCGATATTCGACGGGATAAGCGCCTCAATGCCATCAGCCACGGAATCAGCGTTCATGTTGCCAAGGAAGGCCAAGCCGGCGACCAGATAGACCAGCTGGCGCGTTTCGTCCGGGTCGGGCTGGCTCTGGTCAAGGATGGCGTCACAATGACGCTCGATCGAATTGAACAGGTCGCCAAGGCGGCGAACCATGCCAGCGGCTTCATAGTGCGGGTTCGTGTCAGCCATTTGCCTTGCCTCCCGCCACCGCTTTGAGTTCGTCGCGGATCTCGGCAAGGCAGGTCGAGTAATGGTCGACCAGCTGATCGCCAGCTTCGCATATCCCGCGGATGCGCTCGGCGGCATTGTGCCGATCGCCTTCGTCCATATCGACCATAGCGGCTGCTGATTCCTGGGCCTGATCGAACAGCGCCCTCAGGCATTCAATCCTGAAATACAGGGAGTCCAGGCTCCCGGCTTGCAACTCAATGTCACGCGGGGCAATTGTGATGGCAGTCATCTGGGCAGGTCCTTTCTCGTGCCTGGGTGACGGCCTCGCGCAGTCCGACAACCGCGCGGGGCCAAATTACCCGCCTATGCAGCGGATTCCTTTGCGCGCCGCGCGTCATCCATGCTGACAACTGCGGCAGACTGGCCAGCCAGATAGGCCGCCCATGCGTTCATCAATTCCCGGCGCCGCTCGAGCAAGTTCCCGCGACGGTATGCCTTTTCGACCTTGGATGCGACGGTATGCGCCAGCGCCATTTCGGCAAGCTCGCCACTGAAATTGGTGGTTTCCGCCACCCAATCTCGGAAGCATGATCGCCAGCCGTGAACCGTGGTGCCCGGTGCAAGGCCGCGCTGCACCTTGCCCATGGTCATGTCGCTCAGCGGCTTATTGCGCAGGCCGGGAAAGATCAGGGCATCCGGCTTGCCTGCCATCGCTTTGACCGACTGCAGCACTTCGACGGCGCGCGGGGTCAGCGGCACGATATGCGCCTTGCGGGCCTTCATGCGTTCGGCGGGGATGGTCCAGGTCAGCGCCTCGAGGTCGACCTCATTCCATGTCGCGCCGCGCACCTCACCCGATCTGGCAGCGGTCAGGATGGCGAATTCAAGCGCAGCGCGGCCAATCGTATGCTCAGCCGCGCGCAGCTGGGCGACAACGCCGGGGGCGTCGGCATAGGGCACGGCGGCGAAATGCTGCTTTTGCGCGGTCTGCTTTGGCAGCGCCTTCAACACTGCCCGCATGGGGGCCTCCCGGTCGCGCCAGTTCCGGGCGTGGGCATAGTCGAGCACTGCCCCGATGCGCTGGCGCACCCGGCGCGCAGTCTCTGGCAGCTTAAGCCAGATGGGCATCAGGGCATCAACGATCATAGGCGCGTCGATATCGTTCACCGGCTCATTGCCGATCTTGGGATAGGCAAATTCGCGCAGGGTGTATTCCCATTGCCCCTTGTGCTTGGCGTTCTTCCATGACGGCCCGTGCGCAGTCATGAAATCGGCGGCGGCATCCTTGAATGTCCGGCTGGCCTTCGCTTCCTCTCGAGCCTTGGCTCGTTCCTCTGCCCGCTTCACCATCGACGGGTCGCGGCCGGTCTTGGCGATCGCGCGCCATTCGGCGGCCTTGTCTCGGGCATCGGCAAGGGAGAGGTCCGCAGCGCTGCCAAGTCCATAGTCGCGGCGGCGGCCATCGACCATGACGCGCAGCAGCCAGGAACGGGACCCGGTATCGCGCACCAAGAGATAGAGCCCCTTGCCGTCCGCGTGGCGGCCTGGCTTGGCATTCTTGACCTGCAATGCGGTGAGACTGGCCATCACGTTCCCTCAATTCGTCCCTCATCATGTCTGATTTTGAGGGACGCGACAAGATGGAAAGTGATGGGAACTAGCAGATGATGCGCCGATATCCCCGGTTATGGTGGGGCTTCTGATCGCCCATGATGGCAGAGTTTTGCGGACACCTCTTCCGCCATATCGTGTTTTGCGATCGTCCGCCGCCTTCCTTTAATCATTGTTTTTTTAGCGATTTGTCGTCGATTATCGACCGGCACCGTCCCTATCCATCCGTCCTTTGCCATCAGCTTTCGGGGGTAGATTGGTGTCGACTCAGAGCGTTTAGGGTATTGATGCTGACAGACAATGCCGCGCTAGCTGCAGCCGCTAGAGACCGGTCCTACAAGCTGTCTGATTCAGGCGGGCTCTATCTGTTTGTAACACCAAAAGGCGGGAAGAGTTGGCGTCTCAAATACCGGCATTTGTCCCACGCGAGGGGACGTGCGCCTCGTGATTCCGAGAGGGACGAGGGCCGGACACGTGCATTGAACGAAGTTTGCCTGCGGGGTAAGTTTTATGCCCATTGTCGCCACATTTCGCGCAAGACATCACCCGGCGCGAAATGCGAGCCGGTTTCGCCGCCCGCGCTGCACCAGTTGGCGAGGACGGTCGGCATTCTCCCCAATGGCGCTTGCTAATCGCCTGGCAAGCGGCGCCTCCGACGAGCGGATCAGTCCCGTCGACGCTGTCAGGGTTTAACGGACTTGAGCTCCATATCCAGCTTGCCGAGTATCCAGCGATACTGCCAGATTTCCCCGTTCCATTCGAAATTGTTGCAGCTTGAAAAGCTGTTGCCCGAACCGCGATCGGCGATCTGCAGCCGGGCCCCGAAACGTCCTTTCGTCGCCGCTTCGCTTTCCCGGCGGGTGTAGATCACGCCGGTGACCAGCAAATCATCCGGCGGGGTGCCTTTGCGATGGCCGCAAAAGGATTGTCTGCCCCCTGTTTCCATGAACGCGGGCTGGAGGACCTTGTATTTCAGCTGGAACGAGAAGTTTGCTGCATGACCGAGAAAGCCGGGCTTGCCCTGCCATGCAAAACTTTCCGTGAGCGGGGCCTGGAAGACAGGGTTGGGGGTCTTCCACGTCTTGTAGGCAACGATGACGTTCCCCTTCGTGAAAAAGGCCTCGATCTGCCTGCTGAGCGCCAGATATTCATTGTTCCAGTCATCGAAGTCAGCCTTGGCATCCTTGAGGAACCGGCCATGCTCGGGCGAACCGTCGATCACGTAGGGCTGATCGAAGAACGCGATCTGGCGACCGCGAACAGGAGCGAATTCGGGCCGACACTCCACCCGCCAGTCATCGACCTGTTCGCGGAAAGAACATTCTGCTGTGAAGGGGGTCGGCGAACCAGCCTCGGCGACCTTGCCTATCACCCTGGTGCGATGACGGTTGAAGAAGAAGCCCGTGCCCTCCTGCGGAATGCCCGCTCCGGCAAGCTGGGCGGCGATCTGATCGAAGTCGAGTTCCTCGAAAAGATCAGCTCTCAGCGCCAGATTGCCGGCGCAGCTTGTACGGCCCATCCCAGCCTGGCTTTGGGCCTCGAAGTTCTTGCAGGAAATATCCGACACCGAATAATCGGGCACCGACGCCTCGACCGCCATCTGCACATCGTCGACCGGAGGGCCGGGAGCATTGCAGCCTAAGACCAGTAGGCCGAGGGACGTGGGCGCAACATGACGAGCAAGTCTGTATCGGCGCATGATGAACTGCCTCGGATATGATCAAGGGTTGGCGCAGGGTCACGAACAATTGAGCACCACTTGCCCCTTGCTGTAGCTTTCCAGCGTGGCGCTGACGACGCGCTGTTCGCCGCTGCGGATTGTCGGGCCGGCGAAACGGCAGATGATCGTGGTGGGCGAGGCAATGTTCTGGGTCACGTTCATCCAGTCGCCCCAGTTGAAGTTGCGCTGCATCCGTTCATTCGATCGCTGCACATCCGATGCGGTCATGCGCATCGTGGCAATGTACTTGCCGTTGTTGAAGGCGATGCTGGATGGCTTGAACCGCACCTGTGCGCCGCGTGCGAAGAAGTCGATCGCGCGGGCCTCGTCGCACAGGAACATGTCGCCGATATTGTCGATAACACCGGACCAGCGGGCGAACTGACAGTTGGGATTGTTGCTCTTGACGCTTCCCGCTGCCTGTTGCGGCGGGGCTTGCGCGGCGCTGGCGGCAGCTGCATTGCGCGCGGCTTCGCGGCGCTGTTCCTCGGCGACACGCGCGAGGCGGGCCGTTTCGGCTGCGGCGATGAAGTCGCGCCGGTTGCGGTCGGGCAGGCTATCACCCTTGGCGAACCCTTGCGAGGTCTTCGCCACAAGCCGCCCGCCCTCGATCCGGTAGAGGACATAAGGCAGAGTGGCCGACTTGGCTCGGTCGCGAGCCTCTGACGACACAATCACGAGATTGCCGGACAGATCCTCGAAGGCAGACATCGCCCCGCCGCTGACCGCAGCAATGTCGCCCACCGCGACACCCTTCCAGATCAATTGGTACAGGCCGGGCCGGTCTTCTGAAATCAGCCAGTTTTCCGCCACGATGGCATCATGCCCCGGAGCGATGACCGCGCCCAGGCAGCGGGCCCGCGGCCGGGACAGCTTTTTGACCACCGCATTCTGCTCCTTGCTGCACGTCGTGGTATCAGCAAGCAGTCTGAGCGGCTCTGCGAACCGCAGGCTGCCCTTCACGGGCGTTCCCGACAGATCGTGATCGCGCAGAAAGCCCTCTCTTGCCGGCACTGCGGCAACCGTCGGCGGCGGGGCCGCCAGCTCGGATGCAAGATTGCCGTCCCAGACAAACCCGCCGGTCGCTGTCTGCAGCCAGCGGCTCTTGCCATCGGTGCCGGGCACCCACGCGCCCTCGATGATCGTGCCCGCCGGCAGGGTCCGCAGAATCGTGGATTCGGTTGCTGTCGGCTTGTTGCGTTCGCGCGCGGCCGAAGTGACGCGGACGCTGACCAGCGGGCCTGCCCGACCAGTGCCGCCCGCCTGACGGGGCGCAACGATCTTGAGATAGGGATCGGTCCAGTCGCGCAGAAACTCCGTCGACGACCGTCGGTCGCCCGGACCGTAGATGTTCAGCCAGTCAGGGCTGAAGCGGCTGGAAAAGTGGCGCAGTTCGAAATGCAGGTGGCAACCTTGCGCGGCCCCGGTCTCTCCGACCCGGCCGATCTGCTCGGCCTTGGCCACCTTGTCGTTGATCGCCAGCGGTCGGCCGTCCGAACGCTGCGGAGCCTCGTTGAGGTGGAAATAGGACGAGAACGTCCGCTTGCCGAGCTGGTTCACAATCCCGTGATCGATGATCAGCATGAACCCGAGACTCTTGAAATTCCGGTCTTTCTTGCTGTCGATCAGATCGATGACGACACCCTCGCGCCAAGCAAGCACCCCGGAGGTCTTGCATGGGGCGGGGATGTCGACACCGGCATGGGTGCGGTCGCCTTCGGAAGGATAGGTGCCGTGCGCATAGACCCCGATCCGGCCGTTCGGAACGATGTCCGTGGCTTGCAGCAACTGGTCGCTCTGGGCCGCACCCGGAGCAGCAGCGATGACGACGCCGCCGCCGAGCAACGCCAACGGGTAAATCTTGCGCAGCATCGGTATCTCCTGCCCCACGAAAGCGGACCGCAACCTCAATCGGTAACGGGTTGCGAGGATACGCCGACGATGATCGCCGACAGGTGCATGGCGGTGGGGATCAGCGGAATCCAGTTGAGACCCGGCACCATGTCGAACACGGCTGCCAGAACCGGAAACGTCACCAGCCAGCTTTTGCCGACCACCGCGCCGCGCAACCAGGTGATCAGCACCATGCCGCCGAGGCAGGCCAGATGCGCGAACATCAGGATATTGAACCCGTTACCGCCGCCCGCAGCCGCATCGGCAGCGGCAAGGCCCGCATTCACCACGGCCGAGTTCGAACCGAAATAGGGCAGCACGTAGGTCGGGAACATCAGCAGCAGGTAGAGAATGACAAAAGACGGCCCGGCGGCGACATATTTCTTGATCTGGTCCACGCGATGATCCCCTTCACTATTGTTTCGCAGTTGAGGGCGAACGCGCGACACAGTCCGCTTTATGAAAAAGCCAAAGCACTGGCAGTCCACCCTCCGACGCCGGTCTGGAAAGACTCGGCGAAACAGGTATAACTTGGGCTTGAAGGCGCTTTTCTCAATTTTGTCGAAAAAACCGAGAAAGCGGCATGTTGCAGAGCAAACCTAACTCGTGAAGAAGTGGTTTCTGCAAGCAAGGGGGCTGAGTTGCGATTTTTTGTCGATACGGGTCAGGTGCGCCTGCTGTTCAAGGAGCAGTTCGGCGGGATCGAGAATTTCGTCGAGGAATGGGCCGCGCGCCAGAACGGGGGGGAGCCGGGTCTGCAATCGCGCAGCGTGAAGACAGTCTACAAATGGCTCGCTGATGGCATGCCCAAGAACGAGAATGCCTTCTTCGCATTCTTTGGCGCGCTGGATGCCGATCCGATCGCACTGATCGACTTCGAGCGTAGCAGCTTTGCCCGGCACTTCGGGCGCTTCCGGCAGGCGATAATGCTGGCCGGCCTAAACGTCGGCGGCTTCCGCTCGCTCACCCGGCTGATGCGTCCGGCGCAGCACTGGCCCGACAATCAGCTGGCGCAGCAGCATTACGGCAAGGGATGGTCGGCCCAGGAATTCGAACACGATGCGCAAGCGGTGATCAATTCCTATGTCACCTTCCGACTGGGCGGACTTGACGACGAGCATCGTCGCTGGCCACGCGCCTATCACATCGCCTATCGCCGCAAGTCCAACGCAGACGGCCTTTGGCGACCGTTCGGTTCGATCATCTCGCGGTCGTCGGAGATAATCCTCGTACACGAGAACGGCGCTGTGCAGGTAGCCAAACCAAGTTCCGCGCGGCTTCCCATCGAATTCAAGACATTCTTCGGACCCAGCGCGGCCGAGTTCCGGATCGCGAGCCTGCACCCGTTCGCGGCGCAGCTCGATCTTGTGGATGATTCCGGTGTCGAGCTGGTTTTCGCCGGATGACCACAGGTGAACCGGACAGCGCGCGGCGTTGGCGTGCGGCGCTTTATGGCAGCGGCGATCTTGGCTTCAATTTCTATTGGACCACGGTCAGTCTCTACATCTTGTACTATTACACCGATGTCCTCGGGATTTCGGCGAGTGCCGCAGGCCTCGTGTTTCTGGCTGCCATGCTGTGGGATGCCGTCACCGATCCGCTGATGGGCCTCATTGCCCAGCGAACCCGCACGCGGTGGGGCAGCTACCGGCCTTTCATCATTGGCGGCGCGATACCCTTGTGCTTGTCGCTGATGCTGCTCTTCCATGCCCCAGGTCTGCAAGGCACCGCGCTGATTGCCTATGCGCTCGCCATGCAGGTCCTGTTCCGCACGGCCTACACGATCGCCAACATCCCTTACAGCGCGCTGGCATCGAGCATCACGGACTCCTCGCTCGAGCGCAGCGCCTTGTCCGCCTGGCGCATCTCGCTCGCCACCATCGGCAGCGCCATCGTCGGTTATTCGACGTTGAAACTGGTGCCGCTACTGGGCGCGGGCGATGAGGCCAGGGGGTTCTTTCTGACAGCAGCCATTTACGGCTGGCTTTCGCTGCCTTTCCTGCTGGGAGTCGGCTGTTTCGTGAGAGAGACAAGGCCACCCGAAGTGACGGCGCGCGTGTCGTTGCGCGAGACTTTCAAAGTGCTGCGCCGCAACAGGCCGTTCCTGATCGTGCTAGCCGCCACCATGTGCGCTACTCTAGGCGGCGTCATCAGCAGCAAGACGCTCGTCTACTACTTCAAGTACACGCTCGGGAACGAGGCGGCCGTGGGTCTTGCCTTTGCCGCCAATTCGCTCACGATCCTGGTATCTGCGCCCTTGTGGGCCTTGCTGACCATCCGCACGTCGAAACGGTTTGTATGGCGAACCGGTGCACTGTGTTCGATCACGGGTTCCCTGCTGCTCTTCATCAATCCATTCGAGACGGTATGGGTGGTGGTCGCGCTCGTGACGGTTTCCGCCATAGGTGCGGCGGCCGGTTATCTGAGCTTCTGGTCGGCCTTGCCCGATACAGTGGAATATGGCGAGGTCCGAAGTCGCACACGCATCGAAGCGCCAACCTTTGGCATCATGAGCTTCGCGCAGAAGACCGCCTATGGGGTCGCTGTAGCGATGGCCGGACTGCTGCTCGATATGATCGGGTATCAGCCCAATGTGGAGCAGACCCCCGCGACGACAGGATATCTCAAGGCCATCATGACCCTTGTGCCTGCAGCCTTCATCGCGGTTGCGTACATCATCATCGGCACTTACCCCCTCGACGCGAAAAACCACGCAAGGCTTGTGACGATACTACGCAAACGGAGGGGACATATACGCCAGCCCGGCAAGCGCGCACCGCGATCGTGATGCACCTTGGACTGGCGGCAAGCTGTGGTTTGTTTCCGTGTCGTGTGTGGATGTTGGAGTCGCTTACTGGACCTCGAAAGGCCCTTAAGCAATTAATTTAATGAGCTTTTTTAGAGTTGCTTCCAAATTTACCCCCAATTGCGTCCCCCAAAATCGGCTAGCCATGTGATTTAGAGTGTGTTTGAGTCCAAAAATGTGAATGATTTCTGTCACCGAATGACGGATGCCGAGTAAGGACCGGCAAGAAAGGGCTCCCCGATCTAGCCGTCGCCAACGGCAGCTGCCGACCCAGCTTCAGACGTTCTTAGCGGCGAAAGTGGGGGACCGCTTCTGCCAAATCCTACCAATCGCAAAGCTCAAACCGATCGAATGAGGGGCGCATCGTCGGGAAACTAGGTTGTCTCGATCAGGGAAACGCTGCGCCCTCTGAGCCGGGATGGACCCGATGCAGGAAATGCCATCAATAGGCCGATCCGTCGATCCACTCCTCCAGCCGCAGGATGCGCGCCTCATAGGCAAAGGCGATGCAGGCGTGCCGCTTTTCCTTGCCGCCCATGCACTGGTTGCGGCTGGCGATGAAGGCGCGCTGTTCGGCGAGGAACTCGGTCCATACCGCTCGCGGGATCGCGGCCTTGGCACGCTCGTAGCTTTGCGCCATTTCGCGATCGAGGGTGGAAAGCTCGCCGCTTGCGCAGATCACCTTGTCGATCGTGCCGGGCTTGGCCTTGGCGCAGCTGAAGCTCGGCGACGTGATTTTCTCGGGGACCTCGGCGTGCGCGGCGAATGACGACGCTACAACGGCTGCAGCGCCCAAGACGAAGGCAGGCGCAAGTTTCTGGATTCCAAGGAATTTCATTCTGTCGCCTCTTCCGTGCTTTGCTCTGGTTGTGCGGGATTTTTCGGCTCTTGCAGTCCCGGTATGCGGAAGTGGATGAAGCCGTTGAGCGATTTGAAACTCTTCGACACCAGCAGATAGGAAATGCTGTAGTTCCCCGGCAAATTGGGCATCTCGGGAACACGGAAGCGGAACTGCCTGGCCTTGCCGGATCTGGAGGTATCGTCGGGCTCGGCGCTCACTTCGCTGTCGTCGGGAAGACGCAACGTGACGCTGAGCACCTCTGCGGGTTCGGCAAATGTCATCTCGATCTGCTGCGGGACGGCGTCCAGCACGCTGTCATTGGCCGGTGTCGACGCGACCAGCATCGCGCGGGCATTCCGGTTATCGGCAGCATAGGCTGGAGCTGCGCTCGCCAGCGCCGCAGCCAGGACGGCCCAGGTCAGAACAGCATGCATTACGGTTCCAGGATCGTGAAGGAGGAAAAGGCGGATACGGTGTCCATCGTGCCGTCCGAGCGGTTCACTTCGGCGACGTAGTTTATGAAATACTGGCCCGGCACGACGATCGGCACCGGCAGGTCATAGCTGAACACCATGCCGGTCTGACCTTCGCCATTGTTGGCCACGACATCGAACAGCACCAGCTTGGTGCCATCCGGCGTCTCGACATCGACATGGCTGACGATCACGTCGGTATTGAAGGTGAGCTGCACCTGCGACACGGGCTCGGTTTCCATCCCGTCCTTCATGGGCAAGGCGAAAACCAGCTCGGGTGCGGGCTGCGCAGCCGCCGGAACGGCAAAAGGCATTGCGCAGGCCAGCATGGCGGCGGTGAAAATGCTTCGCGCCTTGATCATGGCAATTCTCCAGTTGAAAGGGGTGGGTGTGCGAAGCATCGCCCCGCACACCCTGGGGTGCAGCCTCCCGCGACGGGTCGCATAAACGCGGGAGGCCGTGGGCCTTGGGTCGGAACTGCTGGTCAGCAGCCGGCCTTTTTCTTCTTCTTGCCGAGCCCGCCGAGCAGCGAGCCGAGCACCGCGCCGCCCTGGCCTGCGACCGCACCGCCCGCCGCCGCTCCGGCAGCCGAACCGCACGGGCTGGCCGAGCCACCCATGATCGCTCGGGCGCGCGCCTCGTCATCGGCGGCGGAAGTGTAGTCGCCGGGGCCGTCCATGCTCGCGGCCTGCGGCTTCGCGCCCTTGCCATTGGCGGCATAATAGGCCTCGGCTGCGGGCGAGAGGCAGCATTTCATCGATTCCCAGTCACCGCCGTTGAGCTGGCGATACAGGTACACTTCGTTGAAATCCTTGGTGCCATGGCCGTCGGCATGAGCATAGGTAACGCCCGAAATGTCGCCGGTGCACCACACGCCCCATTCGTCCATCTCGTTCGCGGCGCAGGGCTTGCCCTTGCTCAGCCGCGTCGCAGGCGGGCTGTCGAGCGTGGTGTAGCAGGTCTTGAGGTCCTTGGCCGATGCCCAGCCCGTGGGGCAGCGCACATCGGGCGAAGGCTTGGTCAGCCGTGAGGCTTTGGAAAGGTTCGCTTCAGCCGACCAGCCGCGAGCCTCGGGCGCATTGGTGCACCAATAGCTGCTGACGCTCTCGGGACGCATCCCGCTTGGGCAAGCATCGCTGACACTGCCCTTCTTGTGCACCATGGGCGGCTTGCTGTTGTCAGCATAGCAGAGATCGGCGCTCTTGCCCATCGTCGAACCCCTGGAATAGCCGCCAGGGCAGCTGCCATTGAATGCGGTGCCGATCTGCGCCGGCCCCGTTTGCGCCATCAGCGGCGCGGGGCTGAAGATGCCCGAGGTTGCGAGTGCGACCGCGCTGGTCGCAGCGAATGTCTTGCGAAACATGCGTGTGCGCTCCTGCGATCAAGGCTTCTTGGTGGAGCACCACAGGCGATAGACCTCGTAATAGCCCGAGGCGCAGGTCTCGCTCTCCTTCTTGGCGTAGATCTTGGGAGCAAGGCTTCCCATCGGTTCGCACAGCGCAGTATCGCCATCAGGCGTGCGCCAGCCCGAGGGGCAGGCAACGGCGCGGGTGGGCTTTACCACCGTCTCGCGATTCTGGCCCTGCGCCTGCGCGGGCATATTGATCGCCGCGACCGCCATGGTGCCGATCAGCGCCAGATTGGCGAGCGACAGACCTGCGCTGACCAGCAGTTTCTTGCGGTTCTGGGACTTGGGCATCGTCTACTCCTGTTGCCGTGCATTTCACTGGCAACAGGGATAGAGGCGGCCGCTGCGACGCGGCATCCCATGGATGATGGCTCCCATATCATGGGATGCGATCGAGCTATTGTCCGCCTTCGATTGGCGCAAAGGTTACGAACAGCAGATCGAGATCGCGAGTCGGCTCGTAATCGGTCTTGATCACCTCGAACCGCGTCGGACTCACCTTTTTGATCCCGTCCATGCACAGGCTGACCAGGCGATCAGGCTCGCCCTTGTCGACCGTCAGACGGAACCGCTTGATCGGCCCTTTCCAGTTCGCTCCCGGAGCAAGCGCGTATCCGATCCAGTTCTCGATCGGGAAGACAAGCTCGTTCTCCTTGCCCGAAGGCAGATAGCGCTTGCGATCGAAACCGCGCAGGAACGCGTCATCGACGCAATATTTGGAGACATATTCGCTGTCCGGGTGAAGCCGTCCACTATCGCGCGAATCGCGTCCGAGGGCGCTGCCGACAGTGCCGCCCTGCATCGGCGAATAGCTATGCTCCACCGTGATCGGGACGCCGGGCGGGAATGTCTGGGTGCGCACGAAGCTGGTCGACACGGTCCAGGCCGGTCGCACATCGCCCTCGGTCACGAATTCGGTGGTGAGCAGTCCTTCAGCCACCAGCGCCGACTTGTCGTCAGCAGACAGCGCATTGAGCCGCGCGGCGAAGTCCGGGTCCTTCCAGTGCACCGCCGGCCAACCGAGTTCCTTCAGCCGCTTGTCGACATCCTTGCCGTTCACCTTGGCGATATCGATGCGCATCAGGCCAGCTGGCTTGCCATTGACCAGCGTCTTCATGTCGATGAGGTCAAGATCGGGATAGGCAGCTTCGACCCATTCGGGATCAGCGCCTTCCAGCGGCACATCGGGCAGCGGAAACGCCACCAGCAGCGTGACGGGCTTGTCGCCATGATTTGTATAGGTGTAGCGGACACGCACCCGATCGAGCGACAGAAACAGGTCCTCGCTGTCCATGCTGACCTGATCATTGGGTTCGAAGATCAGCCCGCCCATGGTGACATTGGCCTGGGTATCGTTGGCCGCCGCGGGCAGCGGAGCCAGCACCGCCAGCGTCATCGCCGACAGGGTTGCGCGTTTCATGTCTTCCTCCTCATTCGCCCAGCCAGGCAGAACGGTCGATCCATTCGCCAAGCCGCTCAATGCGCGATTCATAGGCAAAGGCGATGCACGGCTGGCGGTCCGCCTTGCGCTTCATGCACAGATTGCGGTTGGCGATGAATTCGCGCTGCTCGCGCAAAAGCTTGCTCTTCTCCACAGGCGGTGTCTGCAACTTGGCGCGCTCGTAATCCAGCCCCATCGTGCGGTCGAGGATCGATAGCTCGCGATCCTGGCAGATCACCAGATCGATGGTCCCTGCTCGGGCCTTGGCGCAATCGAAACTGGGTGCCACCTTGCGCGGCGGGATGGCCCTGACCTGCGCCTGGGCGGTGCCCACCAGCGCTAGCGCCGGCAGAGCCAGCAAGGCCATCCGCATTTTTGAAAATCCATGCATGTTCATCATCCTCGATACTCGCTCGCGTCTGCGCGATGAGGGTAATGCCGCGCACCAGGAAAAGCAGTCGCGCATTCATGGTGCCATATCTGGTCAGTCCGGCGGTTTTGCCCTCTTTTCAGCCGCCTGGCTTTGCGGCAGGGCGAAATCATGCAGATGGATGGTATGTCGATAAGCGTTGCCGGGCTGCGGACAAGCGATAGAGCGCGGGGATATGGCATTCGGCTGATCGCGGCGATCGCCTTCGTCCAGATTCTGTTCTGGGGCCTGGCGCTGCTGATACGGCCACCGGTCATCGATCCGGTCTTCGAACAGAACCGGCTTACCGATATCCTGATGGTCGAGAACGATGGCAAGCGCAGCAGGGTCGAAGGCCGACCGAATTACTATCTGGGCCAGGGCCGCGTTACCCGCTTTGTTGCGCGTCCATTGATCGACCAGCCCGAACAGGGCCTCGTCGTGTTCGTGCCGCGCTACAATCGCTGGGCGAGTCTCTGGGTCAACGGTCAGGCCATTCCGATGGCAGATTCGCCGGCCTGGCGCGCGGGAAGGCTGGGCGGCAAATGGGTCGTGCCGCCAGGTTTTCTCAAGCCGGGCCGCAACAGCATCGCGGTCGAGGTTCGCCGCGAATGCTGCCGTGCGTTTCTGGGGTCGATCATTGCCGCACCTCCCGGCGCGATCGATATCGCGATTCGCCAGTGGAGGCTGCAAAGCCTGTTCCCTTCGGTGGGGTTGATGGTGGTCGGGCTTTTCGGGGCCGCGTCCTGTCTCATGGCAGCAGCCCGCTCGCCCTATCGCCAGGAAGCCCATGCCGCCGCCCTGGCTTTTGCCGGCATGGCGCTGGGTGGTCTGTGGCAGGTCGATATCCTCACGCCCTCGAGCGAGCCGATATATGGCGCAGCCGGGCAGATGACGCTGCTGGCAACTTTCGCCGGCCTGGTTGCGCTGGCCGACCGCTGGTTCCCTGGCGGACCACGCTATGACCGGGCGCTCGTCACCTGTTCAGCGATCTTCGCCTTCATCAACCTCGCGGCCGCGATCACGACCGATGGCATGCCGCTCGCCATCCGCAACCTCAACGAATTGCTGGTGGTGCTGTTTGCCAATATCGCCATCCTGTCCTGTGTGGTGCGCGGAGTCAGGGTCGAAGGACGAGCGTTGATCCCCGATGCCGCCGTTGTCATGCTCATACCCGCGATCAGCATCTCGGACCTGATCGGCAGTTTGCAGATCAGCCCGCTGTCACTCAATATCGCGCCCTTGGGCATTCTGGCGCTCGCGGTGCTGCTGCTGCTGGGAATCGTCCGCCGCGCGCGGATGCTCTCGCGCCGGCTCGAACATGCCAATGCGCTGCTGGATGCCCGGATCGCCAGCAAGGAAGCCGAGCTGGAGGCAACCGCAGCGCTGTTGCGCCAGCGCGAGGCGGAAGCTGCCGTGCAGGGCGAACGCAGCCGCATCATGCGCGATCTGCATGATGGCCTCGGCAGCCAGCTGATGTCGATCATGCTCTCCGCGCGCGTCGGCATCGCCGAACCAGCGGTCGTCGCCGAAGGTCTGCAATCTGTGATCGACGAGATGCGGCTGATGGTGGATTCGATGGATTCGGTCGGGGAGTCGCTGAGCGCGGCCCTCGCAACCTTCAAGGCGCGGGTACAGCCCCGGATCGAGACCACCGGCATCGCTTTCGACTGGCAGGAAGACCCCGCCATCGCAACGCTGTCCGATTTCGGACCGCGCGATGTTCTGCAGATTTTCCGCGTGCTGCAAGAGGCAGTCACCAACGCGCTCAAGCATGCCGAATGCAGCCGTATCGCAGTGAATGCGGTCGTATCGGACGGCCGGCTGGTGCTGCAGATTGAAGACGATGGCAAAGGCATCACCACCCGGGGTCAGGCGGGACGCGGCCTCACCAACATGCGCTTGCGTGCCGCATCGGTGCAGGGCGAGGTCATGGTGGAGCCCGGAACGAACGGCACGGGCACGCGCATCACCCTCACGCTCCCGCTTCGCCTGGCCCAGGCGGCGGAATGACATCCCATAGCATGGTATCTTCGCATCGCTTCGATTTCGGGCAATAAGACCCCATGACCGAGACCGAACGCCCCTCCGCAAGGATCGCCATCGTCGAGGACGACCCGATGGTGCGCCAGTATTTCCAGGGCATCATCGCGATGGAGCCAGGCTTTCAGATCCTTGGCATGGCGCCGGACATCGCCAGTGCGGATGCCTTGATCGACCAGTCACCCGATCTGTTCCTGCTCGACATCGGGCTGCCCGACGGGCTGGGTTATGATCTGGTGCCGAAGATCAAGCAGCACGCGGGGGCCAAGGCGCTGATAATCAGCACCTTTGGCGATCGCGAAACAGTAGTAAAAGCTATTATGGCGGGCGCGGACGGCTATCTGCTCAAGGACAGCAGTCCGCAGGTCATCCTCGACGGGATTGCAGCGACGCTCGAAGGCGGGGCCCCCGTCAGTCCTGCAGCTGCGATCTATCTGCTTGGCTTCCTGCGCGCAGATCCGGAGCCGATCGGCATCGTTGCAACGGAAAGTCGGCTCTCGCAACGCGAAACCGAATTGCTTCAGGCCTTTGCCAGAGGGGAAAGCTACAAGCAGGCCGCCAGAACGCTGGGCATTTCGCCGCATACGGTCGGAACGCATGTAAAGTCGATCTATCGCAAGCTCGAGGTGAACTCGCGCAGCGAAGCCATTCGGGAAGCATTTCGATCGGGCCAGGTCTGAACGCGGCAGCAGCGGCCCTTCAAAAGCAAAAAACCCGCCGGAAGGGCGGGCTTTTGCGAGGCATTGATTATTGGTTGCGGGAGCAGGATTTGAACCTGCGACCTTCAGGTTATGAGCCTGACG
>NZ_LSHM01000056.1:0-619 GCF_001557175.1 Blastomonas sp. CCH9-A1 | reverse complement strand
GTAGCCCAGAATGCCGCCCATCTATCGTGTCTCCCAAACGGTCGTTCTGTGGACGATCTGAAGGGCGATCGCTTCGCCCCATCCATATCCGTCCACATACTATGTCTCTTTACTCATGGCTGTCCATAGGCCCAGATGACCTTTTGTGGACGGGAATCGGAATGACGAAGCGCAAGCATCAACTCCTGACCGAGAGCGAACGCGATCAGATCCTCGCCATCCCGAGCGAGCGCGACCATCTAGCCCGGCTCTACACCTTCGAGCCTTCGGACATCGAGATCATCGGCGCACGACGGGAGCGACGGAACCAGTTGGGTGTCGCGCGGCAACTCGCGCTCTTGCGGCACCCGGGCATCACACTGGCGCAGTTGATACAGGACAAGGGAGCGATACCCCATGATCTCGCCGCCTTCGTCGCGGAACAACTTGGTCTGCACGTAACCGAGCTGGCCAACTATGCGGCGCGGGATCAGACAATGACGGATCATGCCCGTGAGCTGGCGGCGCGTTTGGGGCTTCGGGGGCCAACCCGGGCCGATATTCCCTTCATGATCGAAGCGGCCGCGAAAACGGCATGGGCGACCGACAAGGGGATGACGATAGCGACCGGTGTTGTCAC
>NZ_LSHM01000055.1:0-619 GCF_001557175.1 Blastomonas sp. CCH9-A1 | reverse complement strand
GTAGCCCAGAATGCCGCCCATCTATCGTGTCTCCCAAACGGTCGTTCTGTGGACGCTCTGAAGGGCGACCGCTTCACCCCGCCCATAGCCGTCCACATACTATGTCTCTTTACTCATGGCTGTCCATAGGCGCAGTTGACCTTTTGTGGACGGGAATCGGCATGACGAAGCGCAAGCATCAACTCCTGACCGAGAGCGAGCGCAATCAGATCCTTGCCATCCCGACCGATCGCGACCACTTGGCTCGGCTCTACACCTTCGAGCCTGCGGACATCGAGATCATCGGCGCGCGACGGGAACGACGGAACCAGTTGGGCGTCGCGCTGCAACTCGCGCTCTTGCGCCACCCGGGCATCACACTGGCGCAGTTGATACAGAACAGGGGAGCGATGCCCCATGATCTCGCCGCCTTCGTCGCAGAACAGCTTGGCCTGCGCGTCACGGATCTGGCTGACTATGCGGCGAGGGACCAGACCATGACGGACCATGCTCGCGAGCTAGCCGCGCGCTTGGGACTGCGAGGGCCGACGCGTGCCGATATTCCGTTCATGATCGAAGCGGCCACGAAAACGGCATGGGCGACCGACAAGGGGATGACGATAGCGACCGGTGTTGTCAC
>NZ_LSHM01000054.1:0-1423 GCF_001557175.1 Blastomonas sp. CCH9-A1 | reverse complement strand
GTTAGCGTCCGCGCTCGTGGTGTAATTTCTGGTGTAGATTGAGGTGATCGCGCGGGGTGGGGCATGCCCCACCCCGCGCGATTTCGATCTCGGTGGCCACCGGGCTCATTGGTAAGGTGGAGTTTCCAAGCTTCACACCAACCAAGGAGTTGATCCCGATGACCGAAGACAGACTACCGCTTGCCGAGCTTTTGGCGAAGAGCGGAGATGGAGATTTTCTGCGCACCATTGCCGAAAGCGTATTGCAGATCATCATGGAGGCCGACGTCGAGGGCCTGATCGGTGCCGCCCGGCATGAGCGCTCCGGCGATCGCACGACCTGGCGCAACGGCTACCGCGACCGCAGCCTCGACACGCGGCTCGGCACGCTCAACCTGAAGATCCCCAAGCTGCGGACGGGCGCATACTTCCCGGGCTTCCTGGAGCCGCGGAAGACGGTGGAGAAGGCCTTGGTCGCCGTGATCCAGGAGGCGTGGATCGCCGGGGTCAGCACCCGGCGGGTCGATGATCTGGTGCAGGCCATGGGCATGACCGGCATCTCCAAATCCTCGGTCTCGAAGCTGTGCAAAGATATCGACGAGCGCGTCCATGCCTTCCTCAAGCGCCCGCTAGCAGGCGACTGGCCCTACCTCTGGCTCGATGCCACATACCTGAAGGTGCGCCAGGGCGGCCGGATCGTCAGCGTCGCCGCGATAATCGCCGTTGCCGTCAACACCGAGGGCAAGCGCGAGATCGTCGGCCTGCACATCGGCCCATCGGAGGCTGAGGTGTTCTGGTCCGACTTCCTCAAGGACCTCGCCCGCCGCGGGCTGACGGGGGTCAGGCTGGTCATCTCGGATGCCCACGAAGGCCTCAAGGCGGCAATCACCCGCGTCCTCAGCGCCACCTGGCAGCGCTGCCGCGTCCACTTCATGCGCAATGCGCTGGCATACGTCCCCAAGGGCCAGAACACGGTCGTTGCCGCCGCCATCCGCCAGGTCTTCCTCCAGCCCGATCATGCCGCCGCGACACAGGTCTGGCGGCAGGTTGCCGACCAGTTGCGCGCCCGCTGGCCGAAGCTGGGCACCTGCATGGATGAAGCCGAGCATGACGTGCTGGCCTACATGACCTTCCCCGAACAGCACCGGGTCAAGCTCCACAGCACCAATCCGCTGGAGCGCCTGAACAAAGAAGTGAAGCGCCGCGCCGATGTCGTCGGCATCTTCCCCAACGAGGACAGCATCATCCGTCTCGTCGGCGCCGTCCTGCTCGAGCAAAACGACGAATACCAGCTCCAGCACCGCTACATGCAGATCGAGGGCATGGCAGCGCTCGCCACACCAACCATCGAGGAGGCTCAGCCGCTACAGATTACACCAAAGGCCGCCTGAAAATGCAGCCCGCTGGCCACAACCGAATTTACACCACGTTGACGGACACGACC
>NZ_LSHM01000053.1:0-356 GCF_001557175.1 Blastomonas sp. CCH9-A1 | reverse complement strand
GACATGAACATCGGCACCCTCAAGGCCAACGCAGAAGGCGTTCACATCGGCCGCATCACCACCCTGACCTTCAGCGCGACGGTTGCGCTGCGGGCCTTCGAATCCACCAACGAGCGGGCACCCAAGTTCGACCTCATGGCGCTCTCGGCGGACCGCCGCAGCTGGGTCAAGATCGGCGCGCTCTGGGAATACTCGTCGAACGAGACCGGCGAGTGCTTCCTCTCGGGCCAGATCGACGATCCCAGCCTCTCGGCGCCGATCCCGGTCGCCATGTTCCAGCAGAACGATGGCAGCTACAACGTCGCCTGGCGCCGCTCGAAGCCCAAGGCCTCGCTCGACGGCTTCGGCAGCGAGAG
>NZ_LSHM01000052.1:0-45697 GCF_001557175.1 Blastomonas sp. CCH9-A1 | reverse complement strand
CCTTTTAGACGCCGATCACCCCGCTAACGGGGTCCCTTTTGCACGCCGGTCCACAGGCGTGCATCGGTGTCTGGGCGAGAGCCTGGCCTGGATCGAGATATTCGAAACGATCGATGCGATCGCCGACATGATCCCGAACATTCGTCTGAATGGTGATCCGGTCAGCTGCACCGGCTTCAGCGGTATCCGCCGGGTTACGGATTGCAACGTGGTCTACTGATTCCGTTGCCCTTATAACCGTGAGCTCCGATCGCTCGGGTCAGACCGAAGCTTGCGCCCCGGCCTTCTTAATCCAATCGGGGTTCATCGGCAGCAGCTTGCAGCTTGCTGTAGCTCGCGAGAGCAACTTGCCGTCCGTGTCGAACAGCTTTCCTTCAACGAAGGCGATGCTCTTGCCGAGATTGGTCACCTGGCCTTCTCCAATGAGCCGGTCGACCGGGCCGGGCCGGATGAAATCGACAGTGAGGGAAATCGTTGTCGAAAGCGCTGCCCCATCGGTGGCAACAATGATCGCAGAACCCATGAGTTCATCGAGCATGGCCGCAAGCAAACCGCCTTGGACGAACCCGGTCGGATTGGTGAATTCGGGCCTGCCCGCGAAAGCGATCTTCACCCATTTTCGCTGCTTGTCCGATTCCATCAGTTCCCAGCCAATCAACTCTGCAGCGGGGGGCTTGTTTCCGAGATCATCAAAAACCGATTTGGGCATGTTCCAATTCCCATTCCAGTACGGATCGACTTGCTTGCTTCAAGGAGTAAAGTAGTCAGATTCTTCAGTCCAGCAGCAATATCACCAGGTTTCCAAAAAGGAACGACAGCCATTGTTACGCCGTGCGGTACGAAATTGTAAGAAATTACAATGGCGCTCCCGGCCATCAGAACGGATGTTTGCCCCGTCACCGCAGCAGGTTCTGCGCAAGAAACGGGAGGCCAGGATGAACGTGCTTGAAAAGACAATTACGCGCCCGGACGCGGAAGCCGCGATGCCGGATGTCCACGAACTCTTTGCGCGTTTTCCGCGGGGGCCCATGGCCGATATGGTCGGTTGGAACTGCGTCGGGTTTGCGAACGGAGAGCTGACCTTGGCATTTACTCCGAAACCCTTTTTCTGCAACCCGATGGGTATGATCCATGGAGGGTTTGTTGGCAGCATGCTGGATGAATCGATGGGATCCGCGATCCTTGCGACGACCTGCGGGGAGAGCATCGGCGCCACGATCAGCGCGACCACCGAATTCATCCGTCCCGCGATGCTTGGCACGCTGACCACCACCAGCCGGGTTGCGAACCTCGGGAAAAGCATCGCCTTTGTCGAAGCTGAGCTGTGGAACAGCGAAGGAAAACTGCTCGCCAAGTCGAGCGCCTCGTTCAAGCTCGTCGCACTTGGGGGTCTAACCGGCCGCCCTGCTTGAGCATGAAGCATCTCGGCTTTCCGCCGGCAAGCAAGCGTGGCGCAAAGAGGGTCCCGCAGCCATGAACTGGATCGCGATCAGGATGCTGACGGGAGATCGTCAGAAGTTCTTCGGACTGATATTCGGCGTTGCCTTCTCCACGCTGCTGATGACTCAGCAACTGACGATCTTCGTAAGTCTGATCGATCGCGGCGCATCGGCGGTATTCAATGTCGATACTGCCGATCTGTGGATCATGGATCCGGCATCGCGCACGCCGGAAATCAACTCGCCTATGCCGACGACCGCGCTCGAACGGGTCCGCAGCGTGCTGGGGGTCGATTGGGCCGCACCCTATTTGCAGTCGGGCGTTTCGATCCGTACCGAGCAGGGCGATCTTGAACGAGCAACCCTTGTCGGTGTCGATGACGGCTCGTTGATTGGCCTTCCGCCCATCATGCTCAAGGGCGAGATGCGCTCGCTCTACGAACCGGATGCCATCTTCATCGACGAAGTCGGGGCCAAGAAGCTCTTTGGCGAGGGCGTCGATCCCGTTGGCCTGCTCCTGGAAATCAACGACCGGAGAGCCGTCATTCGCGGCGTAACTGACCCGCTGCCGAGCTTTACCAGCCAAGTGATGCTGCACACTCGCTATTCAAACGCTCTCGGCTTCGTTCCCGGAACACGCAATCGGCTCAATTTCGTCGTCGCACGTTCCGCGCCGGGTGAGGATCTTGCTGCCCTGGCCACCCGCATTTCGACGCAAACCGGGCTCAAGGTGCGTACACGCGATGAATTTGCCGCAGATGCGCGCACTTTCTTGATCGAGAATACCGGCATTCCCGCGAATTTTGGCATCACCGTGACGCTTGGAGTGATCGTTGGTCTCGCAATCCTTGGTTTGACGCTCAATCTGTTCATTCGCGACAACATCAAGCAATTCGGAGCGCTCAAGGCCATTGGTGTGACCAATGACAAGATTCGCCTGATGGTTGCCGCGCAGGCTGGGCTGGTAGGTATAATCGGCTATTGCCTCGGTACCTTGATGGCGGTGTCGTTCATTTCGCTGAATGAATCGCAAGACGATTTCAAAGGATTCTACACACCCTGGCAGATACCCCCGATGGTGGCGGCTGCGGTGCTGACAATGCTGTTGCTCACCGGGCTTCTGGCATTGCGCACGGTATTGAAAACAGAACCGGCATCGGTCTTCAAATGAGCGATCGCAGCCCTGCCATTTCGGTACAGAACATTTGCCGAGACTTTCGCGCCGGTGAACAGACCTTACGTGTCCTCAACGGCATCAGCGTGGATATCTATCCGGGCGAGTTGACCTTTCTGATTGGCGAGTCTGGATCGGGAAAGACCACGATGATTTCGATCATCGCAGGCATCCTCTATCCGACTGAGGGGGCAGTATTGCTCTTCGGCAAGGACATCTACCGGCTCAGAGACAGTGATCTGGTACGTTTCCGACTGGCCAATATCGGTTTCATCTTCCAGCAGTATAACCTGATCCCCTCGCTGTCTGCGGCAGAAAATGCAGCCGTACCTCTTATTGCCGCGGGCATGGAACGCACAGAAGCCGTGAGTCGGAGCATCGCGGTCCTTGAGCAGCTCAAGGTTGCCGACCAGGCCAACAAGTTCCCGAACCAGCTTTCGGGGGGGCAACAGCAACGCGTGGCGATCGCGCGGGCACTGGTGCATCAACCCCGTCTGATCGTTTGCGACGAGCCGACGGCCGCGCTTGATGCGGACTCGGGCCGCCGGGTGATGGACTTGCTCCGAGAAGTCGCCCTGTCGAGTGACCGCTCGGTCATCATTGTCACGCACGACAACCGCATTTTCGATCTCGCCGATCGGATCCTGACCATCGAAGACGGCCGCATAACCGACGACCGGCGAAGCAAGTCGGTTCATTGAGGAGAGGTCCGATCACTCGTCCGAGCATCTCTCGCAAAATCCTGCCCATCGTGGCGGTCCTCGCGCTTGCGATCTCTGTGTGGCTTGTTGCGACCGGCTTACCCGATCGTTCGCTGGCGGCTCCTGCGCAGACCCCGCCGAGAGCCTCCCAGGCTATCGGCTCCGAGCCGGGTATAGCCGCGTCGGGCGTCGTGGAGCCATCGAGCGAGATCACCGATGTGGGCACAGGAGTCTCAGGCATCGTCAGCGAGATTTACGTAAGCGTGGGTCAACGCGTTGAGCGCGGTGCGCCGCTGTTTGCAATCGACCGTCGAATGGCGGCTGCAAGCCTGGGAGAAGCAGGCGCCGACGTGCGTGAAGCACGGGCCCGGATTGCCGAAGCGCAGACGGCGATAGAGACAGCGCAGCGGCGGCTCTCGCTGTATCGAAATGTCGACGACCCACGCGCAATTTCGGCTGCCGAGGTTATCGCGGCCGAAGGCGATGTCGCCGATGCTCGAGCCCGCCTGCGAACGGCGCGCGCGCAGCTGTCTTCAGCTCTTGCGCGCGATGCCAGCGCGTCCACCGAGCTTGCCAGGCACATTGTCCGTGCACCGATCAGCGGCGAAATTCTGGATCTTGGAATCCATGCGGGCGAGTTTGCCTCGGCCGGAACAGCGGGCGGCAATGTCGGTCCCATGTTGCAGATTGGCGAAACAAAGCCTCTTCATGTCCGCATCGATGTCGACGAGATGGAGGCATCGAAGATCGTTGCGGGCGCCAAAGCTATCCTGACGCCGCGCGGCAACGCCAACAAGCATATCCGCGCCAGCTTTGTGCGTATTCAGCCCCTCATCGTTCCGAAGCGCTCGCTGACCAATTCAACCAACGAGCGTGTCGACGTCCGCGTGATGCAGCTTATTTATTCCGTGCCGCCGGACGATACCAGCCTGCGCGTTGGGCAGCAGGTCGATGCCTTCATCTACACCAGGTCGAGCCAATGAGCAGGTGGAGCCTCGCAGCCGTTTCGATGCTCTGCGTTTCCGGCTGTTCGACGATCGGTATGGCGCCGGAGGGAAACAGAGAGATTGTCGCACCTGCAGAGTTTCATTTCGCGCCCGCCGGAACGCTTGCGGTGAGCCGCGAGTTGTCGGCGCTATTGCCGGTCGAGGACCCTGCGTTCCAGAGTCTGTTGGTGCGAGCCGAACAGGCGCCCAATCTCGAGTTGGCGCTCGCGCGGATCGATGCGGCACGAGCCGTCACAGCGCGGGCCAAGGCTGAGCGAAAGCCCGACATTGGCCTGGGTGCTTCTGCGCGCGGGGTGAAGACAAACCCGAATCGTTTCGGCACTTTCCCTGCCGGAATTTCCCTCGATGCGACCCAGCTCGAATTAGGAGGGCAGATCAGCGCAAGATGGGACCCCGACATTTTCGGCGGCCTGCGCAATGCCGAACTTGCCGCCCAGCATAGGCTCGACGCGGCCGGTTTCGAAGCTCAGGCAGTTCGCATTGCAATCAAGGCTGAGGTGGCTGCTGCAGTCGTCGACTGGCAGAATATGCGCGACCAGCAGGCCGTTTTCGCCAGCAGTATCGCATCTGCTGAGGACCGGGCACAGTTGATCGCTTCGCGCGTCAGGGCCGGAATCAGTCCGGGGTTCGATAGCCTGCGTGCCGAAGCGCTGGTCGAATCCCTGAAAGCCCAACTTTCGGCCTTGGAGGGCGAGCAGGCGGCAATCGTTGCGCGCATGGTTGCGCTGACCGGGGCGCCGGCAGAGCTTGTGCTTGAAGATCTGAACAAATCCCCGGGCACGTGGCGCAGCAGGACGTCTGTATCTGCAGTGCCATCGACCGTGCTGGCTGCAAGGCCGGATATCCAGGCGGCAGCAGCACGACTGGCAGCAACCGACGCCGACTTGGCGGCGGTCGCGGCGCAACGGTTTCCCCGGTTTACGCTTTCGTCTGCGCTCGGCCTGCTGAGCCTTTCGTTTGGCGGACTCTTTTCCAACGACGCGATCGTGGGTTTGCTGGGTGGCGAAGTCGCTGGCCCGCTGCTCGATTTCGGGAGGGTAGAAGCCGAGATCGACGAAAGCCGCGCGCAGGGTCGGATCGCCTTTGCCGAGCTGCGGCGAGACACATTCGCCGCTCTGGGCGAAACTGAAGAAGCTTTCGGTCGGCTGTCGTCTGCCGATGCTGAAGCGCGCATGCTGCGCCAGCAGGCCGAGCGTGATGCCGACGTCGCTTCGCTCGCGGCCACGCGCTACCGCTCAGGCTTGGAAAACTTCATCGTGGTGCTAGATGCTGATCGCAATGCCTATGCTGCACGCCAGGCTGCGATTGCCTCCGAAGCCCGAGCGGCTCGTGCGAGGCTGGTGCTTTGGCAGAGCCTGGGTGGCCCGACGGGGTAACGGCTGATCCGAACATGGCTGGAGGCTTATTCAAGTAACATCCTGCCAAGCGGAGTGGCGCATTGTCGCTCCACCCCGCCCAGAGGCATGGATCAGGCCGCCAGAGGGGCGAATACCCGGAGGCGATGGCCGTCGGGATCAAGCGCTAGGAACGTGGTGCCGAAGCTCATCACCGTTGGTTCCTGCGTGATCGTCACTCCGCGCTCCGACCAATCGGCGTGCATGTCTTCCACTGTAGCCGGGTCGGAGACGGCAAAGGCAATTTCGTTGGCGCCCGGCTTTTCATTTGTCTCCGGTTCGACTGCCTCGCGCATCCAGAGGCCAAGCATCACTCCGTCCTTCAGCGGAAGCAGCGAGAAGCCTTCTTTCTCCTCGATGATCGGAATTTCGAGCAGCTCGCTGTAGAAACCCGCGCTGGCGGCGTTGTCTCTCACGTAGAGGTTCAGGAAGCTAAAGTCTGTCATGATCGCGTCTCCTCAATTGCGGCATGTCAGTTGATGCCGGCAGAAATGCGGTACGATCCATCTGCGTCAGATTCCGTCAGCAGCGCTTCGATGGGCCAGTGCAACGTGAAGAAATCGCTGCGGAAAGTGACGGCATTCACCATCGGGGAATTTGCAGGGTCCTGCGCCATTCCTGCAGCAGTATCGCCCGGCGCCGGGGATAGCGTTGCTCGCTAATCTGGTAGGTGGCGATGCGATCGGTGCGAAAATGACGGAATCCCCCGCGCCGCTCGCACCACGCGACTAGCACGCGCACCCGATCATAAAAGACCAGAGCGATCGGCCAGATCGTCCGGGAGCTGCTGTCGCCTTGCTCATTCTGGTACTCGATCTGCAGCCTGTGTTCTGACTGGATTGCCTTGCGGATCGATGCCAATCCGGTCCTGCCGGTCGGGATCGGCGGTGCAGGGCCGATGAGAAGACCCGACTCGTCCAGATTGTTCTTCAGTTCTTCTGGAAGCACTGCGCCGATCTTCGCCAGCAGTTCTTCCGCCGCCTTGGCCAGCTGGCCGTCGGCGCGATCTTTCACCCAGCGCGATCCGAGGATCAACGCCTCAATTTCTTCTTGCGAGAACATCAGCGGAGGCAGGACAAAACCCGGCCGCAGTACAAAGCCGACACCCGCTTCACCCTCGATATTAGCGCCTTGCGCTTTGAGCGTCTCGATATCGCGATAGATGGTCCGCAGCGAAACACCCAATTCCTCCGCCAGCACCGCGCCAGGGACAGCGAACCGATGACGGCGCAACACTTGAATAAGGTCAAGAAGGCGCTCGGCGCGAGACAAAGGCGTGGATCCCTGATGGCCAGACGGTTTCGTTCGCTGAACTCGAATGAATTACCCGATTTTACAGCATTTGGTACTGCTTGTTGTGCGATATCGACATGGCTCGAACTATTGCGGGAAAAATCCAGCCCGGCAATGCATGGCTTTGCCTCCTGTTTATCCGATTTATCGTGAACGCCCATGAGCGCGAGGACGTTCTGTACCTCTGCAACCTTCAAATCGGTATCCTTTCGACTTGTGGACAAATCGAGGACGCGGGAGTTCCTGAATTCGGCAGGTCGGATATTGCCTGATCCCATGGCCGAGCGCAGCGATGAAAGCGCGCCTTGACGGCGAGTATGGAAGCAATTACTTTCTTTTGTGCCTCCCGCTCGAACCGGAAGCTTCCGTCATGATCCAGGACCTGCCCTTTCTCGCCGCATCCCGACCACCGCGCCGGATGCGGCCGCTATCGGCGCTGCGCCATTTCCGCGCGCTGATGCGCGATGCCGAGGATACCGCGCAAGTTTTCCATATGGGCGAATGCCTGCCCAATCGCAGCATGCGGCGGATTGCCGAACGCTTCTGCGCGAGCGCCGAGGGACGCGCGCGGATGCAATCCGAACCGAGCCTTGCGGCCATGCTCGACGATCATGAAAGGCTGCTCGGCCATGGCCCGCAGAGCGTAGCCCATGCCTATGTCCGCTTCATGCGCGCCGAAGGTCTGTCGGCGGCGGGGCTGGTCGAGGCAAGCACTTTGCCGGGTCAGGCGACCCATGCCGACCAGTTCGGATGGTTCAACGACCGGCTGCGCGACACGCATGATCTGGCGCATGTGCTGACCGGCTATGGCCGCGATCCGCTGGGCGAGCAGTGCGTGCTCGGCTTTACCAGCAGCCAGTGTCGCGACTGGACCGAGACGATCATCGCCTGGGCCGGCACCGCCGAATTTGCGCTGCGGCTGCGCAGCGATGCGCCCTTTGTCGGCGCGGTCGCCGAGGCGCGGCGGCATGGCCGTGCGGCGCAGGCGATCTTTGCCCAGGATATCCGGGCCCTGCTGGCCGAGCCGCTCGCTGCGGCGCGGGCGCGCATGGGCATTGCCGATCCGCAGGTCTATCGACGGGCCCATGACCGGCTGCGTGCAGCCGGGATCGATCCCTATCGCATCGGTGGGCCTGCCCGTCCGCTCGCGACCTGAGCGCGAAGCAATCGGTCAGCCGGGCAGATACGGCCCCAGCAGGTCGTGCAGCATCCGCTTGAGCTCGCCGAGCAGCAGATCGGCCTCGATCGGATCGCCCGCCCGCAACGCGAGGTCGATAAGCCGTCCCGACACCTCGATCACGATCTGGGCCACGATCCGCAACCGGCGCGGTTCATTGGCCATGCCCAGCGCGACCAGCGTCTCGGCGACATCGGCCTCGAAGCGCGCGACATTGCGCGCCTCCACCTCGCGCAATTGGGGCGATACCTGGCATGCGGCGCGCAGCACGGCATAGCTTGGGCTGCTGCTGGCCCCGGCAAAGAAGCCGTCGATCATGCGGTCGGTGGCGTGGCGCCAGTCATCGCCCGGCTTCAGCGCGCCGAGATGCCCCACCCATTCGCGCTCGCGCGCATAGGATCGATCGACCAGTTCGACCAGGATCGCCCATTTGTTCGGATAATAGCGGTAGATCGCGCGCACCCCGACGCCTGCACGCTCGGCCAGAATATTGGTATTGAAGCCATCCACGCCCAGTTCGACGAGCAGGGTTTCCGCCATGTCGAGCACACGCTGCATCGTTTCGCGGCTTCGGCTCTGTTGCGGCAGCTTGCGGGGTATCAGGTCCAGATCGGGCATCGCCAAGGCTTAGCAGCGGTTTGGCGCAACGCGCAACGCTGCCGGCCCGGGGCGGTCCGTCTCGGACTAGGCTTGCGCTCGCCGTCTGGCGGCGGCACGCAGCCTTGCTCTCCGCGCCGATGCGCGATGTTTCGCGCGAACCTCGCTGCGCAGCGCCCTGCCAAAGCCGGTGCGCCGCTTGTGCGCGCGCAGCGAAGCCCGCGCTGCCTTGATCCGTTTGCGTTGCAGCGCCGCCCGTTGGGGGCTTTCGTGCGGTTCGGCTTCGCTGACCGGCCCTGCACCATTCGCACTGGCATCCGTGCCGGTGCCCGGCCCGGCCTGGACGGGTCTTGCGGGGCGACGAGCGCGGAGCGCCGAGCGCATTGTGCTGCGCCGTGCGGCGCTCGAGATGCGGGCCATGGTCTAGGCGTGTTCGCGAAAGGACGGGGAGGCGTGAAGCGGGTACAGAACTCGTTTGGAAAGGCCGATCGCGGCTTTTTCGGACAAAGCAGCTCGCCAAGCCCGGAAAAATGCTGCCGTAGGCCCCGTTGATCGTTGAGGTCCGACGTGCCCGCACACGCACCAACCCGCTGAAAATTCGTACATCAAAGTCCCGCCCCGTTAGCGAGGACTATTAAAATTCAAAATCGTATACTGTCAACAGGTTTCTGGCCGCGTTCTGGCCTATGCATCCTCGTTCGATGTCGCTGAAGCCCGCGAAATCACTACGTCACGATAATAGAGACTCATCATCTTGGCGGCCTCCCGGCGCAACAGCTCTGCAGTCGGATAATCGTCGGCCATGGTTTCGGTGACGGCATGGTTGACGATCGACGTCAGCATCACCGCGCCGCGGACACGCTCCTGATCGATTTTCGGGAAATCGTCGATCACCGCCGCAAGGATCACCTTGATGAAATCCTTCGACGCGCGCCGCCGCATCTCCTGCAGCACGGGCACGGCGCTCATCGCGCGATAGATCCACGCGCCGCCAGGATGCGCCAAGACCACGTCGCGCAAGCGATCGAGCAACGCGGCGAAGCTTTCGATCTCGGCTTGCAGATCGCTGCCGATGGCGAATTCGTCGCTGCGCAGCCATTGCTCGACGGTTTCGTTCTCGGCGGTGATCAGGCGGCGGCCCATCTCGCTCAGAATAGCGTATTTGTTGGGAAAATAGCGGTAGAGCGCGGGCGGAGTCAGTCCGGCGCGCTCGGCGATCATGTTCGTCGAGAGCCGCTCGATGCCGACTTCGGGCAGCAGTTCCCCGGTCGCCTGAATGATCTGCTCGTAGGTCGCGCGGGCGCGGTCCTGCAAGGGGGTGACCTTGGGGTCAAGCTCGACAGACTGACCACTGTGCGGCGGCATGGTTTCTTCTCCGGCTGCGGTGCGAGTTTCAACGCGACGTCTCCGATCGTTAGAAGGGGGGACGATGTCTGCGTTTTCAGGCGGTTAGAATGCCAGCAGCGGGTCGTGCAAGCTAGTTAAAATACCACGGTTCTGGATCAAGATAGCGATAATTAGAATATAGCTAATACTATATAAGCCCGGAGCGGATGAGCCTTCAAAGCGACAGCTTCTTGAACAGCCCCTCGGGGATCGCGCGGATGATCGCCATGATCGGCCGCCAGCGCCCCAGCGTGTAGATGACGTCGCGCCGGGCCCGGTGGGCTCGGATGATCGCATCGGCGACCTGTTCGGGTTCTGCGGTCACCGCCGGGGGCAGCTTCAGGCCTGCCGTCATCTGCGTGCGGACAAAGCCGGGCTTCACTGTCATGACATGCAGCCCGGCCCTGGCATGCGCATTGCGCAGACCGGACAGAAAGGCGGTGAACCCGGCCTTGGCCGATCCATAGACGAAATTGGAGGCACGGCCACGTTCGCCTGCCACCGAGCTGATTCCGATGATGCAGCCTCCCGGCACGCCTGTCATGCGCCGGGCCGCTGCGAGCAGATAGCGCGCCGGGCCATTATAGTTGCTGTCCATCACCTGCTGCGCCGCAGCGTCGACGGCGGCCGATTCGGCCTGATCGCCCAGCAGGCCCGCAACCATCACGACCGTGCCCGGCATCGCCCCGAGGCCCTCGAAGAAACGGTCTGGCTCGCCATCGGTAACATCGAACAGAACCGCGCGCGCCTGGACGCCGGTGCGCAGCATGAGGTCGGTCGCATCGGCGGCAATGTCGCTGCGCGCGGCGAGGATCACCTCGCAGCCCTGTGCCGCATAGCCACGCGCCAGCGCCTTGCCGATATCGGACCGGGCTCCGAGGATGAGGACAGGAGAAGCGATCATCTTCAAAGCTCCAGACGTTGCGAAAGAAGCGAGGAAAAGCGGAGGTCGAGCCCGTGTTGTGCACGCAACTCGCGAAACCGGGCGAGCCCGGGATAGCCGAGCGCCAGCATGGGCGCCGTCAGCCTGGCATCCTTGGTCAGATAGATGCGTCCGCCATGATCGGCGACAATGGCGTCGAGCCGGTCGAGCAGCGCAAGATTGGCGGGTGTCGCAGGAAAATCGAGCGCGAGCGTATAGCCGGGCATCGGAAAGCTCAGCAGGCCGAACGATGCCGGGCCCATGCGCTTGAGCACCGCGAGAAACGAACCGCTGCCCGCAGCTGCGATCGTCTCGAGCAGGGCGCGAAGGCCGCGTTCGCTCTCGGCCAGCGGCAGCACGCACTGATATTGCACAAAGCCACGGCGCCCATAGATCCGGTTCCAGTCGGACAGGGCATCGAGCGGGTAGAAATAGGGGTCGAGCGCGACCAGCGCCTCGCCGGGGCGCTGAAGCGCGTAATAGAGCTGGTTGAACGCACGCACGTTGAAGCGGCTCAAGGCGAAGCCTGGCAGATCGACCGGCACCGCGCGGGGCTGGCGCGGCGGCCTTGCCAGGGGCTCGGCGCGGCGGGTGGCATCCAGCGCATCGGCCGGCGCATGCTCGGCAAGCAGGATGGCCGATCGACCGAGATCTCGCCCGCGCGCCAGGCAATCGATCCAGGCGACCGAATAGGTCCATGCGTGCGACTGCTCGAACACCGCCATCGCCTCGGCGAGGTCGGGTGCGCGTATTGTCCGCTGGCGCATCCAGGCGGTCTCGATCGGGATGAGGCTGAAAGCGGCTCGCACGATCATCCCGGTCAGCCCCATGCCGCCACAGGTCGCGGCGAACAGGTCGGCATTTTCCTGATGTGAGCAGCGCAGCACCCGGCCATCGCCGAGATCGAGATCGAGCCAGAGCAGGTGTTCGCAGAATGAGCCTGCGCCGTGATGGTTCTTGCCGTGCACGTCGCTGGCGATCATGCCGCCGATCGTCACCATGCGCGTACCCGGCGTCACCGGGACGAACCACCCGCGCGGCACGAAGGCGTCGATGATGTCGGACAGCAGCACGCCCGCCTCGCAGGCCAGTTCGCCGCTGGCATCATCGAACGCGATCAGCCGGTCGAGCCGCCGCATGTCGATGGTGGCCTCGGGGTTGAGGCTGGCATCGCCATAGGACCGGCCATTGCCGCGAGCGATGCTGCGCCCGAGCGGGGGCAGGGTGGCATGCAGCGCCTCGGCGGTGACCGGCTGCCACACCGCGCAATCGCGCACCGGATAGCGGCCCCAGCCCGAAAGCGGCTCGACATGCGGCATCAGGCTGGCCTCGCCGGTGCGAACACGTAGCGCCGGTCGAGCCGGTACTTGACCAGATAGCCGATTGCGAGGCCCGCAATCGCGCCCGCTTCGCGCGCGAGATGCGAATGCCAGACCAGCCAGGCGGCGCTTTCGAACCCCCAGAAGATCATCGTGGTAATGACCCCCGTTGCGGCATAGAGCCCGAACGTGCCCGCTTCACCAGCACGCTGATTGCTCGCGCCCGCAAAGATCCAGGTCCGGTCGAGCCAGTATTTGACGACCAGGCCGACCAGCGTCCCCGCCGCCAGCGCGGCCAGCAGCCCGCCCGGCCAGAGCGCCAGCACCGCGCGCTGGCTCGCCAGATTGGCGAGTGTCGCCAGCACGGCGAACCCGGCATAGGAAAGGACGAGCATCAGTCCGGTCACGCAAGCGCTCCTGCGAGCGCGAGCAGGCCGACGACCAGGCCGCAGCAAAGGCTCACCCGGTCGCGCATCGCGAACACGACCGGATCATCGTGCATCTCGCCGCGATGGGTGAGCAGCGCGATGCGGTTGGTCCAGAACAGCAGCACCAGGCACACGCCCCAGAGGAATTCGGGATAATGGTAGAGCCTCTGGACCGGCTCGGAATTGGCATAGAGCGCCAGCACCAGCACCGAGACGAGCCCTGACGAGACCATGATATGGCCGACGATCATGCGGTCATCGACCCGGTAGCCGCGCCCTGTCGCCATCGTCCGGCCCGATGCCGCACCGTCGACCAGCTCGGCATAGCGTTTGACCGCGGCCAGCGAGAAGAAGAAGAAGGTCGCAAAGGCGAGCAGCCAGAGCGAGGAGGGAATGCCGGTCGCCGCGCTGCCTGCCAGGACGCGCAGCGTATAGAGCAAAGCAAGCGCGCAGATGTCGATCATCGCCAGGCGCTTGAGCTTGACCGAATAGAGCAGGGTGACACCCGCATAGATCAGCAGCACGGCAAACAGCTCGATCCCGCCCGCCAGCGCGATTGCCGCGCCTGCCAGCGCGAGCAGCGGCACCATCCAGGTTCCGTGGATCAGCCGGATGCGCCCCGAGGCAAACGGGCGCTGGCACTTGCGCGGATGGGCGCGGTCCGCTGACAGGTCGAGCAGGTCGTTGAGGATATAGGTGGCCGATGCCACGAGGCTGAACGCGACAAAGGCCAGCACCGCCTGCAATGCGGTCACCAGATTGAGCGCGTGCGCGGCGAGCATCGGCAGAAAGACGAGGACGTTCTTGAGCCATTGGTGCGGGCGCATGGCCTCGAGATAGTCGCGCAGGCCCGCACGATCCGCCGGAAGGTGCGTGGCATCCGCGACAAGCTTTTCGACCCTGGCCTGGAATGCCTTGCTGGAATTGATCGTCACGGCCGCCGCCGCGCCTTGCCAGACCGCAAAATCGGCCGGTGCATCGCCGATATAGCTATAGCCTGCAGGTCCGTAGGTCTGCTCGAGAAACTGCGCCTTGCGGGCTCCGGTCAGGTTGATGCCATCCTTCGATCCATAGGCAGCATCGAACAGGCCAAGATGCCCGGCCACCGCGTCGGCCATCTGCTGAGTGGCACCGGTGACCAGCGCCGTGCGTCCGCCGCGCGCGCGCCATTGCTCGATCATCTCGAGAACATGGGGATTATAGGGCAGCCGCGCGGGATCGACCCGGCTGATCTCGCCCAGTTTCTGCTTGAGGGCGACCTTGCCCCGGGCGAGCGTGCGCACTGCCTCGAGCGGGGTGTGCCATCGCACCGACCAGGCGCCCCAGAAATTTTCGAGCAGGCTGTCGGTGCGGATCAGCGTGTCGTCGAGATCGACAACCAGCGTCAGCTTCGCAGGATTCCAGTTGGCGATGCTCATCCATACCCCCATGCCCGGTCCAGCAACGGGCAGGCCAGCAGATCGCCGCCATCTAAATGCACGAAAACTTAAATATGGTTAACAAGTTGCTGCTATCTGCGGCTGTCGAAGCTTGCGGCCAGCAGGCGGTTCGGGTCTTCGACCGCGGCCGCTCGCAGGACCGAAGCGCGCCCGGTGGCCAGGGTATGGGCCGCGCGCTGGACGTTTTCGGAGCATGCCGCTGCGCCGTCACGGTATCTCAACTGGCATTGACAACTCGTTACGGTATGTTCAACAGGGCACCCCGGATAAAACGAGTCGCGCGTTTTGGAGAGGTTCCGTGCGAGGAGAGGCTGGCTGCCACGCTGCGAAGGGGTTGGCTAGCCGCGTTGATATCGGTTTGCTGTGCAACCAGCTGATGAATGTTGGTGCTTTTCGGCAGCCGATGCTCTGTCTGGCTCGCTAAATCGTACCTGAGCTGGTCACAAGACGAATGCCGACGCGCGGAATGAATCTGCATAAGGACATGAGCGTGAACGAGTGGTTTCTAGCCCAAGCCAAGCCAGGCGCTGACCACGTCGCCAAGCGCAATCTCGAGCGTCAGGGTTTTGTCACGTTTCAGCCGATGGAGCAGCGACTGGTGGCGCGCAAGGGCGTGCCGACCGCGCAGGCCCGGCCGCTCTTTCCCGGCTATATCTTCGTAAGCTATCCTGGCGAGGCTGCGCCCTGGTCCCTGGTGAACTCGACCTATGGCGTTGCCCGGCTGGTCAGGTTCGGCGACCGGCCCACGCCTGTCCCTGCGCAGGTGATGACCGAGCTTCGCGATGCCTGCGACCATGCCGACACCATCTTCCTGGGAACGCATCTGGGCCCGGGCGACGCTGTGGAAGTGACGCTGGGGCCTGCCACGACCTTTCTGGGCGAAGTGGAGCGGCTGTCCCCCAATCAGCGCGCGCTGGTGCTGCTCGATTTCATGGGCAAGCAGACGCGGGTTTCGGTTCCTACCGTCCAACTCAAGGCCGCATCGGGCCATATGTCTCCGATGGGAGCGACACCATGAGCACGCTTATCGACCAGCAGGCCAGCACCATGGCGGAACAGTCGGACGCGGAGCGCCGGCCGACGGTCACTTTCGATCCGGCAACCTCATCCTTTGAAGAGCATCTTATGAAACAATCGACTGCCGGAACTACCAGCGAGACGGTCACCGCTGCCAGCCCCGACCGTGGCGAGGCAGACGCCGACGCGCAGAAATACTCTGCGGTCCCGCCTCGCCGGGGCAACCAGTTCCTGCACCGGTTCGAGCTGCCGCTGATCCTGAGCGCCGGGCTGGCACCGGCGCTGGCGGTCTGGTCGCTGCTCGACCGCGCCTATTTCACCGGAGCCTTCGAAGAGACGATCACGGCGCTCATCCTGTCGATCACGATCAGCTGGTACATCCTGTCGCGGTTGAAGGACCATGCCAACGCCCGGCATCTGTCCTATGTGCTCCCGGTCAACCTGATCGTCTTCACCGGCGTCTTTACCGTCATGGCGCTGATGCGCATCGAATATTCCGGATCGTTCTTCGCTGCGGGCGCCGTGTCCGGCGTGATGGCGAGCTTCCTGGCGGCCGTGTACAGTCGCCGCATGCTCAACCCGCATGTCGTGGTATCGGGTGGGCGCGCCAACGAGATCGAGCTGACCGGCAACTTCATGCCGGCGCCGTCGCTCGCCGATATGGAGGCGCTGATCCAGGCAGGCCGCCGCGACTGGTCGATCGTTGCCGATCTGCACTATATGCATTCCGAACGCGGCGAGCGGCTCTTTGCCCAGGCGGCGCTGGCCGGCATACCCGTCTATCACTACCGCCAGATCGCCGAGATGCAGTCGGGCCAGGTCAAGATCTCGCATCTCAGCGAGAACGAGCTGGGTTCGCTGATTCCCAATGTCTCCTATGCGTCGATCAAGCGCGGCATCGATATCGTCGGCGCCGTGTGCCTCATTCCGCTGTGCCTTCCCGTCTTTGCGTTGCTGGCGCTGATCATCAAGCTCGATTCGCCGGGCAGCGTGTTCTTCATTCAGGAACGGATCGGGTTCCGGGGAATGAAGTTCCGCATGATCAAGTTCCGCACCATGCGCGATCGCGAGGTCTCGAACGACAATCTCGCCAAGCGCGAGGACGCGATGACCAAGTCGGACGACGACCGGATCACCAAGATCGGGAAATTCCTGCGCAAGTCGCGTCTCGACGAGCTTCCGCAGGTGTTCAACGTGCTGCTGGGCGACATGAGCCTTATCGGGCCGCGGCCCGAGGCATGCTCGCTGTCCGAATGGTACAATGCGGAGCTGCCCTTCTACTCCTATCGCCATATCGTTCGCCCCGGCATTACCGGTTGGGCGCAGGTCAACCAGGGGCATGTTACCGACGTGACCGATGTGCTGTCCAAGCTTCGCTATGACTTTTACTATATCAAGAACCTGTCGTTGTGGCTTGACCTGCTGATTGTCCTCAAGACCTTGAGGGTGATCACGACCGGTGTCGGCGCGAAATAAATAGGGCGGCAACAGCGCGGCAAACCCGTCACTTGCGCGCTGCTCTTTGCATCGGTCGCAAGACCAGTCGGGCTGTCTCAACCGCCGGTTTTCCGGCGCAAAAGTGGTTGGCAACCGTAAAAAACTCTCTAAAGGTGCTGCCTCAATCGGCGAGGCCATATGGTAATTATTCTGCGAAATCTGCTAATTCTGGGCATGGCTGGGCTGCTCGCATCCTGCGCGGTTGACCGGTCCGTGGGGCTCGCGGAAGACATCGAAGTCACGCAGCTCGAAAACCTTCCCGCACCGCGTCTCGACATTTCCTATGTGATCGGCCCGCAGGAAAAGCTTGAAATTCAGGTGGTCGGTGCCGAATCGCTGAGCGGGACCTATCTCACCGATGTCGACGGCGATCTGGCCTTTCCGCTGATCGGCAACGTCAAGCTGGACGGGCGCTCGCCGAGCGAAGCCGCGCGCGAGATCGCCGATCGTCTGCGCGGTCGCTATCTGCGCGATCCGCAGGTGCGCGTCATTCCCGAGGAGTTTCCCGAGCCGACGATTTCGGTGGGCGGCCAGGTCAAGAAGCCGGGCAGCTATCCTGCGACCGGACGTCCCACGCTGTTGCGCGCGGTGAACCAGGCCGAGGGCATGACCCAATATGCCAAGCAGAGCGACGTGCTCGTCCTGCGAACGGTCGAGAACCAGCGCTATATCGGCGTCTACGATATTCGGGCCATTCAGCGCGGCAATTATGCCGATCCCCAGCTTTTCCCCAATGACATCGTCATTGTCGGTGACTCGCCCGAGCGCCGACGTCTCGATCTGCTGTTGCAGCTAGTACCGCCACTTCTGACGACCGCGACCATTCTGATTGTGCAACAGTGATGCAAGATACCATGACCAACCAAAACCCCGCCGCAGCCGATGCTGGCGAAACCAAGCTTGATGCCGAGCCGGCGGGCGGTTTCTACCTGGTCATCGAACGGTATCTGAGCGAGGCGCAGGCGCTGCGCTATTGGCTGGCAGGCCTGATCGCGATTGCGCTTCTCGTCGGGCTGCTGGTGACGCTGCTGTCGACCGAACTGTTCAAGGCGAATTCGCGGATCGAGGTCTCGCAGATCACGTCGAACGTGACGGCGATCGACCCGCTCGAGAACGAATCCAAGGTGTCCGAGATCCAGTATCTCAACACCCAGTATGAACTGCTGGAATCGAACTTCATGGCGACCCGGGTCGCCAGGGCCGGGAATCTGCAGCGCGACGAGGAATTCATCCGTGCGTTCGCGCTTGATCCCGAAGTCCGGCTGACGCCGCGCGACGTCGAGGAAATCCTGCTCGACAATGTTTCGATCGAGCCGATCCGGCAGTCGAGCCTGGTCGACATCCAGTTCTCGAGCCCGTCGGCCTCGGTCGCGGCCAAGGTCGCCAATCTCTGGGCCGAAGAGTTCATCGCTGCGAACTACGAAAAGCGTTTCGGCGCCAATATCGAGGCGCGCGAGTTCCTCAACAAGCAGATCGAGGAGCTTCGGCAGAAGCTTTCCACTTCCGAACGCGATCTGGTGCAATATGCCAACGCCAAGGGCATCCTCGTGCTGGAATCGGGCGGCAAGGAAAAGGGCCCCGAAACCGCCGCGCAGACGCTGATCGCTTCTGACCTGACCGCGCTCAACGATGCGCTGGCCAAGGCCGTGACCGACCGGATCACGGCGGAAGCATCGCAGGCCTCTGGCGACATCCCGGCGCAGGACGCGCGCAACTCGCTGCGCGCCGAACTCGCCAAGCTCGAAGCCGAAGTGGCGCGTCTGCGCTCCAATTTCGGCCCCGCCTATCCCCCGGTGCTCGAAAAGGAAGCCGAAGTCGCGTCGCTCAAGGCTTCGCTGGCAACCGCTTCGCGCGCCAGCCTGTCGGCCGCTTCGAGCCGCGAACGCGAGCTGCGCCGCAAGCTCGAGGAAGCCAAGTCGCGCTTCCTGGGTCAGCAGGAACTGAGCATCCAGTACGGCATTCTCAAGCGCGAGGTGGATACCAACCGCCAGCTCTATGACGCGCTGCTGCAGCGCTACAAGGAGCTCGAGGCATCGGGTGCCGGCCAGAACAACATCACGCTGATCGACAAGGCCGAAGTTCCGCTCTTCCCCTATGCGCCGTCGCTGCTGATCAACCTGCTTCTGGCAGGCGCCATCGGTGTCGCGCTGAGCATCGCGCTGGTCTATCTCCGCGTCACGCTGAGCCAGACGATCAAGGATCCGCAGGATGTGTCGCGTCGTCTGGGTCTCCCGGTGCTCGGCCTCATTCCGCGGAACACCTCGCCCGACCTGAGGGCCGAAATCGTGACGCGTTCGTCGGAGATCAGCGAAGCGTACAAGTCGACACGAACAAACCTGACCTTCCTGACCCCGCAGGGCGCGCCAAAGGTGCTCATGCTAACCTCCTCGGTGCCATCGGAAGGAAAGAGCGTCTCGACGATCGCGCTGGCGACCAGCTTCGTCCATCTGGGCAAGCGTACCCTGCTGATCGACGCCGACCTTCGAAACTCGCGGATGCAGGGCTTCCTCGAGGTCGATCTCAGCAAGAGTGGCGGTCTTTCGGGGCTGTTGACCGGCAACGCGACGAGCCTCAGCGACGAGGTGGTGCGGATCGACGATTTCGGCTTCGACTATCTCACCTTCGGCTACACGCCGCCCAACCCGGTCGAACTGCTGGCAAGCAACCGGTTCAAGGAGCTGCTCGAGGAGGTCAAGGCCAATTATGACCAGATCCTCATCGACAGCGCCCCGATGCTGGCGCTGGCCGACGCGGTCGAGCTTGCGCGCGTCGTCGACGGCGTGGTCTATGTGATCGAATCCGATCGTATCAAGGTCCGGGCGATCGAGAACGCCCTCAACCGTCTGACCCGCACCGGCGCGCGCGTCTATGGTGCCATCGTCACTAAGCTGGATTCGAATTCGGTCGGCTATGGTTACGGATACGGCTATGGTTATGGGTACGGCTATGGCTACAAATATGGCGAGACCCCGAAAGAAGATACGCAGACGGCTTGAGGCCTGAGCCACGGGAAGCATATTGCAGGTGTCTTCAAAAACCTCTCGACTGGCGATTGCGTGCATGGTGGCCGTGCCGCTGGCATTGCTCTCCGGAGCGCATGCGCTGAGCAGCGTGAGCGTGCGCCGCGCGCCCGAGCTTGCCCAAGCCATTTTCCCCTGGAACGGCGCGGCCATCGAGCGGGTGGCCTATGGCCAGTTCGTCGAGGATGTGAAGAAGGTCGCCAAGCTGGGCAGCGGCAATGGAAGCAGCCAGGCGGCACCTGCGGCCGCAGTCCAGGCCGCGCCCGATCTCGAAGTGCGCCTGCAACGCCTGTCGCGCCAGGCGTCCGGCGAAGCGGTCAGCGCGCTGGCCTTCGAGCCGATGCTGCCCAAAGCCTATGTGCTGCTGGCGCTGGCCGAAACCAATCCCGGTCGGCGGCGCGAGATCATCGAGCTCGCCACCCGGCTGACGCGCCGCGATTCGGCTCTGCAGGGCCTCGCGCTGCAGCAGAAGCGCGACAATGGTGATTTTGCTGGAGCCATCGGGACCCTGGATCAGATCCTGCGTGTCCATCCCGAGCGGAAGGAGGAGCTCTTCCCGCTACTCGTCAGCGCCATCACGCTGCCGGAAACGCGCCCTGCATTCGCCACCATGTTCCGCAAGCCCTTGCCTTGGCGCGACGATTTTCTGGTGTTCGCAGTCGGGGAAAAGCGCGCGCTCGAGAATCTGGCCTATGTCCGCGAGCGGATTACGATCGACAATACGGAGTTCGACCAGCGCCTGATCGCCGGTCTGGCACAGAAGGGCGAGATGCAGGCGGCCGAGCGGCTCTATCGCCGCGTGACAGGCGCGACCGACAAGCGTGCTGCCACGGCAGCGCGCGCTTGGGTCGCAGCCTATCCGCCCTTCGACTGGAAGCTTGCAGACGCGCGGTCGATGCGCGCCCAGCCCGATTACAGCCAGGACAGCCTCGAATTCTATATCGAGCCGGGCAATGGCGGGGTGCTGGCCTCGCGCGTGCTCAAGCGGCCAGCGGCTGGCCTGAACATCGCCTTCGACGTGGCGATGCAGCCGGTCGACAAGGTGGCTGATCTCAAGCTGCAAATGTCGTGCTGGGGCCAGGATACGCCCTTTTTCGAACAGCCGTTCAATCTGACCAAGAATTACGTCCAGGTCAGCAGTTTCCCGGCCTGTCCGTTCGTCGAGCTGGCGATTGTCGGGCGCTCCTGGACCGGTGGCAGGGCGCTCACCGGAACGCTCTCCACCCCGCGTCTGACCCCAGGCAGATAGGGCGTGGGGCCGGGCATTGCGCCGGCCTCAGCCTGACCAACCGATCCTGACCCTTGTCAGGGCTGGCCACGCCCGATCTTGCGATCAGACGCGGGCGCTGTCGATATTCTCAAGATACCAGCGATAGGTTTCGCGCACGCCCTCGCCGAGCTCGATCGAGGCGCGCCACCCCATCGCTTCGAGCCGGCTCACGTCCATGAGCTTGCGCATCGTGCCATCGGGCTTGGTCGGATCGGTCTCGATCTTCCCGGCAAAGCCGGTCACCTCGGCCACCAGCGTCGCCAGCTCGAGGATCGACACGTCCACGCCGCTTCCGACATTGATATGGCTCAGCATCGGCTGGGTATTGGCGGCATAGATGTCGCGCGGCAGGTCGAGCACGAACAGGCTGGCTTCGGCCATGTCGTCGACATGGAGGAACTCGCGCCGCGGCGTTCCCGTGCCCCAGATCACGACCTTGTCGAGCCCGGCCTTCTGCGCTTCGTGGAAGCGCCGGATCAGCGCAGGCAGCACATGGCTGTTCTCGGGATGGAAATTGTCCCCCGGGCCGTAGAGATTGGTCGGCATCACCGACCGATAATCGGTGCCGTGCTGGCGGTTGTAGCTCTCGCACAGCTTGATGCCGGCAATCTTGGCGATCGCATAGGGCTCGTTGGTCGATTCGAGCAGCCCGGTGAGCAGGGCATCCTCGGCCATGGGCTGCGGCGCCTGCTTGGGATAGATGCACGACGACCCCAGGAAGAGAAGCCGCTGAACGCCTGCCTCGAACGCCTGATGGACGACATTGGCCTCCATCATCAGATTCTCGTAGATGAAATCTGCCGGATAGGTGTTGTTGGCGTGAATCCCGCCGACCTTGGCCGCCGCCAGCACGACGGCATCAGGCTGCTGCTCGCGCATGAAGGCGCGGACGGCGGCCTGATCCGTCAGGTCCAGCTCGGCATGGGTCCTGGTCACCAGTTCGATCGGTTCGCCCGCAGCCTTGCGGGCTTCCAGCTTGCGCAGAATGGCGTTGCCCACCATTCCGCGATGACCTGCGACATAGATTTTCACCGTGCGGATTCCTCAGTTCTCGATGCTCACCGGGAGGTCGAAGCCATTGGCCTTCAAGAAGGCGTGGCGCTGGGCTTCCTTGAGATCGGCCGCGACCATTTCGGCGCACATTTCCTGCGCGGTGATCTCGGGCTCCCAGCCCAGCTTCTCGCGCGCCTTGCTGGGATCGCCCAACAGGGTTTCCACCTCAGCCGGACGGAAATAGCGCGGGTCGATCCGCACGATCACGTCGCCCACCTTCAGCGCCGGCGCCATGTCGCCCGAAATCGCGGCAACGGTCGCGATCTCGTCGACGCCTTCGCCGGTAAACTCCAGCTCGACACCCAGTTCGCGCGCGGTCCAGCGGATGAACTCGCGGACCGAATATTGCTGGCCCGTGGCGATCACGAAATCTTCGGCATGGTCCTGCTGCAGCATCATCCACTGCATGCGCACATAGTCGCGCGCATGGCCCCAGTCGCGCAGCGAGTCGATATTGCCCATGTACAGGCACGATTCGAGGCCCTGCGCGATATTGGCGAGACCGCGCGTGATCTTGCGCGTCACGAAGGTTTCGCCGCGGCGGGGGCTCTCATGGTTGAACAGGATGCCGTTGCAGGCATACAGGCCATAGGCTTCGCGGTAGTTGACCGTGATCCAGTAGGAATAGAGCTTCGCCACGGCGTAAGGCGACCGCGGGTAGAAGGGGGTCGTCTCGCGCTGCGGGATTTCCTGGACAAGGCCATAGAGCTCCGAGGTCGAAGCCTGGTAGAAGCGCGCCTTGTTGCCCAGGTCGAGAAAGCGGATCGCCTCGAGCAGGCGCAACGTGCCGAGCGCGTCGACATCGGCGGTATATTCGGGCGATTCGAAGCTCACCGCGACGTGCGACTGGGCAGCCAGGTTGTAGATCTCGTCCGGACGCACTTCGCTGATGATGCGGGTGAGGTTCGACGTATCCGACAGATCGCCATAATGCAGCGTCAGCTTCGGATTGGGCTCGTGCGGATCCTGATAAATATGGTCGATGCGCTGGGTGTTCAGCGACGAGGCGCGGCGCTTGATGCCGTGCACCTCATAGCCCTGCGAGAGCAGAAACTCGGCCAGATAGGAGCCGTCCTGTCCGGTGATGCCGGTGATAAGGGCGCGTTTGGTCATGTCGATGTGTCGTCCTTCACGATAAATTGCCCGAGCTTGCTCAGGTTCTTGGCGGCCAGGGTCGCAATACCCCCCACGCCGTTGTTGCGCAGTGCCCGAAGGTCTTCGCGACTCTTCAGGATGATCCGTCCCAGCGAGCGGTTGCTCTCGCCCCCCAGGCGCATTTTGACAAGTACCTCGGGAATATAGCCGAGCCGGATCTGGCCCTTTCCGAGGTAGCGAAGCATGGCATCATAATCGGCAGCGATGCGCAGCGACGTGTCATAAAGACCGTGCCGGTCGAACACCTCGCGCCGCAGATACAGTGTGGGATGCGGCGGCATCCACCCCCGCTTGAGCAGTGCCGGGCGATAGGCTCCCGAACGCCAGTGCCGCACCACCCTGGTCGGATCGCTGGCGGCGACATATTGCAGATCGCCATAGACGCCGTCGACATCCTGCGTGGCAAAGGTCCTGGCGACCTTTTCGAGCACATGATCGTCGGCAAAGACATCGTCCGAATGCATCAGGCCGATCACGTCACCGGTGGCACGCGCGATGCCGCGATTGATGGCGTCATAGATGCCCCCATCGCGTTCGGACACGATCTGCGTGTCCCCGGTCGCGGCGCTCCGGACCACGTCGAGCGTGCCATCGGTCGATCCACCATCCTGGATGATGTGCTCGATCGTGCCATGGCTCTGCGCCTGGACGCTGGCCATCGCATCGCCGATCGTGGCGACCCGGTTGAAAACGGCGGTGACGACGGAAATCTTCATGGGCCCCGTCACCGCTGCAGATCGATGCCGAGCACGTCGCGGATCGCCGTCTTCGCGTCCTTGTGCGTATCGCGCATATGCTTGCGCACCTCCTGCAGCTTGGCATCGACCAGATAGCGGTACCAGAAGCCCTGGAGGATGTGGAAGGCGCGCCCCCCGCTGGTGTCGAGAAAGCCAAGACGCAGGACGAAGCGATAGAAGAAATAGAGCGAGGCGCGCAGCTGCGCCGGCAGCCGCGCATAGACCTTTTCCTTCAGCCAGCGCTTGATGCCCGCCTGCTGCCCGCCCTTGAGGTCGGCGACCGTTTCGCTGGCCATGAAACCATGTTCGAGGTTCAACAGGTCCACCACCTCGCGCGAGGCATAGGCATTGTGCTTTTCGGTCCACCAGGTCAGCGAATTGCGGTTGTCGTCGATGATCTCGCCAGCGAATTGCGCGGTGGCGCCCTGAACCAGGATATGCTCGTCCATCCAGCGGTTCTCGCACCGCCCGCGGCCATGCCGGAACAGGCGGATGATGCGGATCGGGAACAGCCCCCCGAACCGCACGCGTTCGCCGAGAAAGTTCATGCGCCGCCCAACATAAACCGCATCGACATCACCGGGCAGCTGGTGCAGCTTGGCGTCGATTTCCTGGGCCAGCGATGGCGTGACGATCTCGTCGGCATCGAGCCGCAAGACCCATTGGGTGTCCTGCGGCAGCTGGTCGAGCGCCCAGTTGAACTGGGTGGCATAGTTTACCCAGGGCTTGTGCAGCACGGTAGCGCCGCGTGCGGTCGCCAGCTCCACGGTCCGGTCGCTGGAGCCGCTATCGATGACGAAGACACGGTCTGCTATGCCCTGGACCGAGTCCAGCGCGCGCTCGATATGCAGTTCCTCATTCTTGGTGAGGATAACCACCGACAGAAGCGTCATTCCAAGATCTAACTTTTTGTTTTCCGGTGCCAATCAGCCGCGCGGTCGACGCGTTATGGCGATCATCGATTTCGCCAGGGCGGGAATTCGGCCGACCTTCAGGTACCGCGGCGGTTCGAACCCAGCCTCGACCAGAAGTGTCGTCAGGGTCTTTTCCGACCAGAACTTGATGTGTCCATGGTCCCACAAGGCGGTGAAATGGGCATCCATCGTGCCCGTCACGGCCATGGCCAGGTTCTTCCAATAGCCATGATAGGGCGTCGAGAAGATCGCCGCACCGCCCGGCTCGAGCAGGCTGAAGGCCGTCTTGGCATAATCGCGTGGCGCATAGACATGCTCCACCACTTCCAGGCTGACCAGCATCGGGAAGGTGCCATAGGTTTCGGCCAGATTGTCATAGGCAGACCCGCGCGCGAGCTTGAGCTGCGGATAGGCCTTCTGCGCCTGCTCGATGCCGTCCGCCGAAGGATCGACCCCGGTAACATCCCATCCGAGCGAGCTCATCCTGGCTGCCACGCTGCCATTGCCGCATCCCAGTTCGAACAGCCGGGGCTCCCGATCGCCGAGACCTGCCTTAATCTTCTCCAGCTCGGACAGAACCGTGGGAAGGAGATACTCATGTGAAGGGTTGGTTTCGAAGTCGGAATACTCATATCCCGATATGGATTGAAGTTCCTTCACCGGCCGCACATCCTCGATTTTGCGGACACCTTTCCGGCCGCACCGGGCCGCAGGTCGTTCCCCCACAGAGCCGGTTCGATAGCTGCTCCGAGGGGGATTGTCACCAGCAATCTGGGGACAATGCAGGATCGGGTGAATTTCCGGTTTACGGCATGCGCCCGCAAAACCGGGCGTCGGTCGGCCGCAAAGCTCGGATCAGATCGAAGGGATCAAATAGCGTGTGAAATAGCTCGCAACGTTATTTGCCGAACGGATCAACCGCTTGAGTTTTTCTCCGACCAGCGGCACGAACTCGCACCCTCTCAGCAGCTTCGCCATGACCGAAAGATACAGGCCCGCCCCTGGCCGCGACAGCCGGATGCGGTACAGATCGGCCAGTTCGGCGACCCGCTTGGGCGGAACGTTGAGCGACAGGTTGCTGCCATGCAGGCGATAGCCCGCCACGTGCAGTCGGGGATTGACGTAGAAATTATACCCTTCGCCGCGCATTCGCAGGAAATAATCGCCGTCGAACACATAGCGATAGGCATTGTTGATCAGGATATTGTGGTTCACCCTGGCGCTCCAGAAGGTCGCCGGCTGCAGAAATCCGCCACCCCTCAGGAACACGTCACCCCGGATCAGCGGGTGATAGTCGTAATTGACCGGCGCCTGGAAACGTCCGTCGCCGCTGAGATAATAGCCGCCGAGCGAGACGATATCGACGTCGAAGAAGTTTTCGAACTGGTCGGCGACGATGCGCAGCGAATCCGACCGCAAAAAGGTATCGTCCGAATTCAGCCAGCAATAGATGGCATCATCCGGTGCGTCGGGCCATTGCTCCCTGGCCAGGCCATAGGCGATCGATGCGGCCTGGCCGAGACCCTTTTTCTCGAGAAAGGTCCAGTTGTTGCGCTGGCAATATTCCTCGGCAATCGCGCGGCTGTTGTCGGTCGAGCCGCCGTCGATGATCAGCACGCCGACATCGACACCCACCTGCCCCTCGATCGAGGCAAGGCAGGCATCGAGAAACTGGCCATAGTTCAGATTGGGCACGACGATGCAAAAATACATATGCAGATCCATGAAACGAACGAGATGTGGCCAGGTCCCGCTGGCGGTCCAATGGCACGATGAGGATGGGTCGGAACGGCCTGGCCCCGGCGTGGCGCAACCGCGCCCGGCCGGGTCCTGCCGCTGCTCATTTCGGCAGGACGGGCCTTCAGGCCAGCCTGTGCCGATGGTGCAACTTGGCCGGCTGGCGCCTTGACCCGAAGATCAGCACAAGCAGCGGCGTGATCAGGAAAATCTGCGCGAGATTGACCCAGAAGATGGTGTCCGAAGGGAAATAGAACAGGCACATCAGCAGGAAGGTGATCGTCCAGACCGCCTTGAGCAGCGCGATCAGCGACTGCGACGACCGGGCCTTGACCAGCAGTCTGCCGGCCGCATAGCCGATGAAGACGGTATAGAGGATCATGCCGAGAAAGCCGTACCAGTCGAGCACGTTGCCGAAACCGGTGCGCCATCCCGTCGGCTGTCCGCCCAGCATGATGTAGCGCTTGTAGTTGTCGGCGCGGGCACCGAAAAAGGCCGAGTCATAGCCATCCGAGAAGCGGGCCGCGATCGCCTCGAACGGCCCTGCCGACCAGCGATAGAAGTCGGTGTCGGACACGATCGCGATGTTGAAGTTGCTCCACGGCCCGACGAGATAGTGGAAGATCACCGTGATGAAGTAGGAGGCATCCGGCGCGATCCGCTTCAGCGTGGCGCCGAAATAGCGATAGTCGGCCGTGTGGAGCGTATTGGCGATCTCGGCGCTCGACACGCGCTGGACGCCGATCAGATAGATCGCCACGGCGCCGAAGATCGCCGCGATGCCCACCCCGACATAGAGCAGCACGTTGGAGGCCCGGCCCTTTCCCTTGGCGGATTTGGCGTCCTTGGTCACCTTGGAGGACACCATGAAGGTGGCATAGCCGATCGCCCCTGCCACAAGGAAGAACGTGCGTCCGGCCTGCAGCACCACCGCCAGCGCCATCAGCACGATCGCCCCTGCCATCATCGCATTGACATATATGGGGAAGCGGTGGCGCCATTTGGTCAGCAAAATCGGGATATAACCATAGGCCTGATAGGCGAAAATCGCGGCAATCTGCTTGGTGATGTCCGAACCGGCAGTGATTTCGCGAACTTCGCCCGTGTTGGTCAGCACCACGTCGACCGAGGTGCCCTGGCCGTAGAGCCAGTAGACATAATAAGCCGCAGCCGCCGAAATGGGGACCGAAAGATAGGTATAATATTTGATGATGATCCGGTCGTGCGCCAGGTCCGGCGCCGGCTCGTACAAGGCCCGCGCCTTGCCGGTATTGATCGATACCTTGAGCAGGATCAGGATGGTGATGAACCACAAGGCCGCCTCGACATAGAAGACCGAAAATGTCACCGGGCCGAGAAAATACAGCAGCAGCACGACGATATAGGGCACGAACAGGCTGTCGTTCAGCAGCTTGCTCTTCTTGGGCGTCCGGGGTGTCGCGTGGTTCATCATGATCTGCATTTCAGTTTTCCGGCGGCAGCCGCCAAGGGCACGTTACCGGACCGCCATGGGCCGCTCGTCCGCCCGTGTAGCTTGGAACCTTGCATACAGCAATGACGGCGGTCGCGCCTCAGTTGCCGAGCAACCGGCGCGCGAGCATGTTCCAGCCGACCTGGATCACCGGCATCGGTCCGCGCTTCGCGAGTTCCGCCAGCACCGCAGGGCGGCCTTCCTTTGACAGGATCTCGAAATAGGCCAGATTGCTCCGGGCCTGGCGCAGATAGCGGGGCGGCAGTTCTGCCCCCAGCGATTCGAGGATGATCTGCCAGGTGATCGCATATCGCGCATAGCGCTGCGCGCGGGTGCTGCCCGTCCAGGCTCCGCCCTCGTGGATGCGATAGCGCGAGGTCACCCGGTTCTGCATCGCCAGGCCGTCATCGACCAGACAGGCGGTCAGCAGGATGGTGAGGTCCGCCGACACGACCTGGCGGGTAAAGGCCGCGGCCCATTTGTCGAACAGGCTGCGCCGCATCGCAAAGGTGCTGGTGTGGATGTACTTGCGCATCGCAAAGATGTGCGATCCCGGGATGATGGTGACGGGGCCGGAGCCGTCGGCCTTGGGGAAGGCGGGCCCCAGGCTCTCGCTGTGCGTGAACGACTGGCATTGGGTGCCGACGAAATTCCGGCCTGATCCGACAAGATATTCCACCTGCTGCTGCAGCTTGTCGGTTTCGGTCCAGTAATCGTCCACCTCGCAGATCGCGACAAACGCCCCTCTGATATGGGGCGCGCACGCCTGAAGCGGGCAGAAGCCCTGCGACCACCGGTTGGACGGTTGCAGAACCGGCGTGAAGATGTCCGGAAAGCGATCGGCATAGTCGCGGATGACGTCCTGGCTGCCGTCCGACGAGGCATCGTCGTGCACGACGATCTGGAGCCGATAATCGGTCTGCTGCGCCATCAGCGAATCGAAGCAGCGGGCGATATAGTCGCGCGTGTTGAAGCTGAGGCAGACGATCGTGATCAGATCGGGCTCGCAGTCTTGGGGTGCGGGTGTCATCGAAAAGCTTTCAGAAGCGGGCGGCCATGGTCAGCGCGCAGCGGAGGGTCAGGCGCGTATCGTGCGGGCCATCAGCCGCGCGATCATCCGTCGGCCCTCGTCGGAAAAGGCGAACGCGGTGGTGATGACGAAGGCCGAATAGACGCCGACCTTCGCCACCACGACCCAGCGGTTCGGATCGCCCTGCAGCATCAGACTGTCGGCAGCCAGGCACGCCAGTCCGGCAATCACGGCGCCCAGCAGCGGCAGGCCGATGTCGCGCAACAGCCAGCGCGACAGCGGAATGCCACTGAACTTCAGGTGCACGATCGGAGCGGTGATGGCGAATACCAGAACCCGCATCGTCGCCCAGGCAATGCCTATCCAATAAGCCTGGAAATGCAGCGCGATGAAGGTGATCAGCGGAACCTGCACCACCATCGACAGCGTCGAGGCGTGGATATGGACCCGGATATGGCCATAGGCATTCTGCAGGATCAGCAGCAGGCTGGACAATGTCAAAACCCCCGAGCCCAGGCCGAACCATGCCAGGAATACCGCGCCGCCGTCGGCCATGGCGCTGTTGCCGGACACCGCGAAAATCACCGGCTGGGCAAAGAAGGCAAAGATGACCGCCACTGAAAGCGAGGCGATCGCCATGAACTGGGTTGCTTGCGAATAGAGCGCATTGGCGCGCTCCTCATCGCCCTCGTTCACATAGATGGTCAGCCGCGGCAGGATGGCCTGGCCGATCGGCTGTGCGATGCGGTCGGCGCCATTGGCCACGAGAATGGCAAAGGCGAAATATCCGTACAGCTCCAGCGACATCGATCGCGACGCGAGGATCTTGTCATATTGGGTCAGCATCGCCCAGGCCATGACGGTGTAGAAGGTGCCCAGCGTGAAGGACAGGTTGTTCCGGATCGTCGTCATGAAGGCGACGCGTTCTTCAGGCGCTGCGACCCGGTCACCTGAATCGGCGCGGCGTCTGGCCGGGATTGCGCGGTAGAAAAGGGCCGCCGTCAGGGCCAGTTCCAGGAGCGAGACGATGGCCTGATAGGTGAAGAAATCCATGATGCCGAACAGCCCGCTCGCCATCAGCGCCAGCCCGCCCGGCCAGCGCAGGGTCGTGAACAGGACGTTGATCTGGTTCAGCGTGACCTGCCGCTCGAGCCCTGCCAGGCCGGAGGAATAGACCGAGATGCCCCAGCGCGTGGCCAGGATGAACCCCATGATCTGCAACGAATAGATGCCGACGTCCTGATCGAGCTTGTCCGATTTCAACCACTGGTTGAGGAACCAGTCGGCGCCGATCAGACAGACGGCGAGAGTGACGACCGCAAGCACCACCGAAAGCCATTCTATCCCGCGCAGCAGGTTGAAGAACTCGTCGGCATGAGCCCTGCCCTTGACCTTGAAGATCGCCGCCTGCCGGGCCAGCACCGGCACCAGGCCGGACGAGAGCAGGTAGATGGTCGAATTGAGGATCAGAAACAGACCGATCAGGCCGAACTCTTCCGGCGGGACATAGAGCAGGTACAGCGGCGCCACGATGATGCCGCAGCCCGTGTTGTAGGCCTGGCCGACATAGTTGGCGATGGTGTTGCGCAAGAGCATAAGGGGGTGACTTCAAAAACGTTTGGCACGCCCATCAACCGCCGGACGCGGCAATGGGGCAGGCGCCTGCCGCCGGCCGGGCAGCTTCATGGCGCGATCAGAACCGGCGCTGGCCGAGCGAGAAAAGTTATTCGTTCAGCAGCGATTGCAGATACTGGCCATAAGGCGCCTTGCCATAGGCCTTGGCCATCGCACCCAGTCGCTCGTTGTCGATCCACCCCTTGCGCCAGGCAATTTCCTCGAGACAGGCGATCTTGTAGCCCTGGCGCTGTTCGATCACCTCGACGAATTGCGCGGCCTGCAACAGGCTTTCGCACGTGCCGGTATCCAGCCAGGCAAACCCGCGGCCGAGAAGCTCGATATTCAGTTGGTCCCGATCGAGATAGTCCTGCAACACGCTGGTGATCTCCACCTCGCCGCGCGCGGAAGGCCGCACATTCCGGGCGATACGGGCGGCGGCATTGTCGAGGAAATACAGGCCGGTAATCGCATAATCCGATCGCGGCTCGGCCGGCTTTTCCTCGATCGAGAGTACCTTGCGGTCGGCATCGAACTCGACGACGCCAAAGCGGTGCGGATCGGCGACGCGATAGCCGAAAATCGTCGCGCCTTCGCGCCGCTCCATGGCGGAACTGAGCTTCGGATAGAAATTCTGGCCGTAGAAGATGTTGTCGCCCAGGATCAGGCAGACATTGCTGTCGCCGATAAACTCCTCGCCGATGACGAAGGCCTGGGCCAGGCCTTCGGGCCGGGGCTGCTCGGCATAGGTGAGCGTGATGCCGAAGCGGCTGCCATCGCCGAGCAGTTTCTCGAACAACGCACGGTGCTCGGGCGTGGTAATGATCAGCACGTCATTGATGCCTGCGAGCATCAGCACCGAGAGCGGATAATAGATCATCGGCTTGTCATAGATCGGCAAGAGCTGCTTCGAGATGCTCTCGGTCAGCGGATACAGGCGCGTACCCGATCCTCCGGCCAGGATGATGCCTTTGGTGCCTGATTCATTCGACATGGGTGTCTCCACAGGGGAATTGGTTGGTCTGCCCGGTTGTGCCGACGCAAGGCGGGGCCGGGGGCGAGATCGCAGGGGTGGCGCGGCTGTTGCCTCGACGGCTTACAGGAACTGGTCCTGCTTTTCCTGGCGCGCGCAGATCATCGCCACCCAGTCATCGTTATCCAGATACCATTGCACGGTCTGGCGCAGGCCGGTCGAGAAGGTTTCGCGCGGCTCCCAGCCGAGCTCGCTTCCGATCTTGCTGCAGTCGATGGCATATCGACGGTCGTGGCCGGGCCGATCGGTGACGAACGTGATCAGCGAGCGATAGTCATGACCGGCCACCGGGCGCAGCTCGTTCAGAAGATCGCAGATCTGGTGGACCACCTCGATGTTCTTCTTCTCGTTCTTGCCGCCGATATTGTAGGTCGAGCCCAGCTCGCCCCGGGTCAGTACGAGATGAAGCGCGCGCGCGTGATCCTCGACATAAAGCCAGTCGCGGATCTGCGATCCGTCGCCATAGACCGGCAGCGGGCGGCCTTCCAGGGCATTGCGGATGATGCGGGGGATCAGCTTTTCGGGAAACTGGTACGGCCCGTAGTTGTTCGAGCAGTTGGTGACGACGATCGGCAGGCCATAGGTGCGGAACCATGCGCGGACCAGATGATCGGATCCGGCCTTGGTCGCCGAATAGGGCGAGCTAGGATGATAGGGCGTTTCCTCAGTGAACGGATGCGCATCGGGTTCCAGATCGCCGAACACCTCGTCGGTCGAGATATGGTGGAACCGGAAAGCCTGCTTGCGGTCGTCGGGTAGCGCGTTGAAATAGGCGCGCGCCACCTCGAGCAGGATGAAGGTGCCGACAAGGTTGGTCTGGACGAAATCGGCCGCGCCATGGATCGACCGGTCGACATGGCTTTCGGCCGCCAGGTGCATGATGGCATCGGGCTGATGCTCGCTGAAGATCCGCTCCATCGCGGCGCGGTCGGCAATATCGGCCTTCTCGAAAATGTAGCGGTTGTTGCCCGCGACCGGTTCGAGCGTCTCGAGACAGCCCGCATAGGTCAGCTTGTCCACATTGATGACGGTATCGCTGGTCTCTGCCAGGATCAGCTTGATCAGCGCCGAGCCGATAAAGCCCGCGCCGCCGGTGACTATGATTTTCATGCGAACATATCCTTGATGGTTCACCACGCCCGGCTCGGGGAATGATGATCGAATGGCTCTGGGGGCGCCGCCCGGCATGGCGGGCGGCTAGCCTGAAGGGGAGTGATAGGGCCTATTTGCCCATCGGCTTGGCCGGATTTCCGACCACGGTGGTGAAGGGGGGAACATCCTTGGTCACGACGGCGCCCATGCCGATGACCGCCCCTTCGCCGATCCGCCGGGGCTCGCCCGTCGCGCCCTGCTTGATGATGGCGCCGGTGCCGATATAGGCATGGTCGCCGACATGCACATTGCCCAGGCACTGCACGGCGGGGGCAAAGGTGACATAGTCACCGATGACGCAGTCGTGCGCCACGATGCTGGCGAGGTTGCACTGGAAGAACTTGCCGATCCTGGCGTTCGAGGTGATGATGACATTGGGGCAAATGATCGCGCCGATGCCGATCTCGTTCTCGTCATACTGGATCGCATTGGGGGAGATCAGCGATACCGGCTGGCCGCCCGCAGCGACGAGTTCGCCGGCAAGACGCTCTCTCGCCTTGGAATCGGCGACAGAGATGTTGAAATATTTCTCCGCATGCGGGCTCGACGCATAGTCCTCGAGGCTGATGACCCGGTGTCCGTTGACCAGGCCTTCGCGCGCATGCGTCTCGACAAAGACCAGCTCCGCCCGGTCGGCCCAGTTCTGGCGGGCAAAGGGCATGATTTCACGCCCGAAGCCTCCGGCACCAAAAATGCCGACCAATGCCTTCTTCTCGACCTCCGACATGATCAAACCTCCTCCGTTTGCCGCGCCAGTGCCATGCAGACATCGCGAATGACATCGATCGTGCCCGCCGGCAGGCCCGTGCCCGTCGGCAGGACGATGACGCGATCTGCCACCAGTTCGGACCGGGGCAGCGATAGCCCTGCATAGGTCTCGCTCTCGCTATAGGCCTTCATGCGGTGGCAGCTCGGCCAGAAATATTTCCGCGCCATGATGTTCTCGGCCTGCAGCGCCTGGACGATCGTGTCGCGCGTGCAGGGGAAGGTGCTGTCGACCTCCGCCACGATATACTGGTAATTGAAGGGCTCTTCGCTGGGGTCGATCACGCTGATGCCGTCGATGCCGTCAAATGCGGCGCGATAGGCATGGTAATTCGCGCGGTTGGCTTCCACCACCTTGCCGACATTATCGAGATTGACCAGCCCCATGGCGGCGCAGATTTCAGACATCTTGCCGTTGGTGCCGTGCATCACCGAATTGTCGAGCGCGGCAAAGCCGAAATTGCGCATAAGCCGCATCCGTTCGGCAAGGGCATCGTCGTTGGTGGTGATGGCGCCACCCTCGAACGAGTTGAAGAACTTGGTGGCATGAAAGCTGAACACCTCGGCGCGGCCGAAGCCGCCGATCATCCGGCCGCCATGGCTGCACAGAAAGGCATGGGCGGCATCGAACATCAGGCTGAGCCCATGCTCGTCGGCAATGGCCTGCAGGCGATCGACATCGCAGGGGCGGCCCCACAAATGGGTCGCCAGGATACCGCTGGTGCGCGGCGTGATCAGATGGGCGATCGCATCCGGGTCCAGATTGTGCGTGTCGGGATCGACCTCGGCAAAGACCGGGGTCAGGCCCAGCCAGGACAGCGCATGCGCGGTGGCGATGAAGGTATAGGACGGGACGATGACCTCGCCGGTCAGGCCCAGCGCCCGGATCGCGATTTCCAGCCCGATCGTGCCGTTGCACACCGTGATGCAGTGCTTCACGCCCAGTTCCTGCGCGACCCGCTGTTCGAACTGTTCGACCATCGGCCCGTTGTTCGACAGCCAGCCGCGATCGAAGATGCCATCGACCAGGGCCATGAAGGCTGCGCGATCGCCGATATTGGGCTTGCCGACAGGAATGGGCGCGGCAAAGGCCGGCGGCGCTCCGTGGAGCGCGAGATCCGAAGCAGACCGAATGGTTTTCTGAAGGGTCATGATCGCTGATATCTTCCGAAAGGATGGTGAGAGTCGGGCTGGGGTAAACAGGATGTCCGATGTCAGGCGCGCGCGCCGGGCTCAGCTGCGGTCATTGTCGAGCTCCGCCGCCAATTCCTCGAGCTCGGCGCGCAGCGCGGCATATTCCAGTCGCTTGCGCGCCAGGAAACGGGCGGTGATCGCAGCCTTTTCTGCAAGGCCCTTGGGGGTGAGCACATAGGCATAGCCGCGCTTGCTTTCGGCATGGGAAAACCGGTCCCATTTCACGAGGCCGCGCTCTGCGAGCGCGCGCACCATGTAATGGACCGCGCCCAGGCTGATGCCCAGCTTCTCCGCCATCTCCCGCTGGGTGATTTCCGGATTGGTGGCGATCAGGCGCAGCACGCGGAGCCTTGCATCTTCGCGGCGCTGACTGGCGGGGCTGGAAACGAGTTCGGATGTGTGCATATAGCTACCGCACGGCGCGACCCGAAGGGTCCGCCGGTTGATCGGGCGGCGCGCATCTGGGTCGCGCCGCTATGTTCAATTTTGAACCCATAGCGCCAAGCCCGCCTTTGGCAAGCCGATTCCGCGCGCGCTTCGGCAAAAACCGGTATATCGGATCGGTTCGGTGCCGGGGCTCCAATCGTGCACGCCGCTTGTGCCGGGCCCGGGCTCGATCGGTCGCAGCGGTGACATTGCCCCCTTTTTCAAATTGTTGAACTCGCCTATCAGCGGCGCAAGCAAGCCTTCCGGAGCGCATGATCTTGAATCAATCCATTTCCTCGCCGCGCAAGTCGATGCGTCACAGCAGGTCGCGATCGTCTGCCAGCGCAACCCAGTTGCAATGGTTCTGGATGGCCGTTTTCCTGGTTGTGCTGGCGCTGCTGGGCGGCAGTTCGCGTGCCGACCCGGCTCAGCTGGCGATGCTGCGACCGATGACGGCGCTTCTGCTGATCCCCGCGATATATTACATCCGGCTTGATGACCTGGCGCCCGCCAGGATCGTGCTGCTGTTCCTGGGCGGGCTGCTGGTGTGGATGGTCGTTCAGCTCGTGCCGCTGCCCCCGGGCTTGTGGCAGGGGCTGCCCGATCGCGAGACCATCGTCGCGCTCGACAGGCTCGCCGGAAATGCCGACGTGTGGCGTCCGATCTCGCTGGCACCGTTTCGCGGCCTCAATTCGCTGCTCAGCCTGATCGTGCCTGTCTGCGCCTTGCTGCTCGCCGTGTCGATGAAGCTCAACTCGCGCGTCCTGCTCACCATCATCGCGGGTCTCGGTCTGGTCAACGCGCTTTTCGGCCTGTTGCAGGTGGTCGGCGGCTCGCGCAGCTTCCTGTATCTCTATTCCATCACCAACATCGATACGCCGGTCGGGCTGTTCGCCAACGAGAACCATTCGGCGGTGTTCTCTGCCCTGTCGCTGCTCGCGGTGACGCGGCTGTTTCTCGATCACAATCCGATCCACCGTCCGGTATGGATGAAGCTTGCCTTCGTCCCGGTGTTTCTGATCATCCTGTTCACGGTGCTGATCAGCGCGTCGCGTGCGGGTCTGATGGCGACCCTGTTCGCCATCATTGCATCGGGCCTCATGGGCTGGATGACGGTGCGCTCGCGCGGCTCGGGCAAGGCCAAGGTCAAGGTGCCCGAAACCAGCCGAAAGGCGATTTACGCAGCGACGGCCGGTTTTGCACTCGTTGTCCTGCTGATCGTCGTCGCCTTTTTGTGGCTCGAGCGCACGCCCGCCTTCCAGGACCTGATGGGCCGCAATTCGATGGAGGATCTGCGCTGGAAGACCTGGCCGGTTTTCCAGACCATGGTGAGCAACCATTGGCTGCTGGGCACCGGATTCGGATCCTTCGACACCGTGTACCGCCTTTACGAGCCCGACGATCTGCTGGCCCGATCCTATCTCAACCACGCCCATAACGACTGGGTCCAGATCGTGATCGAAGGCGGCATTCCGGCTGCGCTGCTGCTGGCTGGGCTGCTGATCTGGCTGGCCCGGTTCGTCCGCACCCTTTTGGGCAGCCGCGAGCATCAGGCGCTGGCGGTGTTCTGCCTGGCTGTGCTCGCCATTATCGGGTCGGCGTCGCTGGTCGACTATCCCGCGCGCACCCCGATCTTCCAGGCGGTGCTGGTCTGGCTGTTCCTGGCGGTGGTCCAGGATGCCAGGGCGGTGCGCGCCGGATCGGGCGAGGGCCGCTCGTCAGGCTGATGCGATGCCGGCCGGAGCGAGCGATCCCCCCGGCATCTTCTCTCCGCGCGCGAGCCTGCTCTAGGCCTGGCTGCGTGCTTTCAGCGCTTCGGCGATCTTCTTGACGTCCTGTGACCGGCCCTTGGGCACGATCATCACATGGCTGCCATTGGCGATGACGATGAGATCCTCGATCCCCGATGCGGTCACGGTGATTCCGTCGGCATGCACGTGGCAGCCGCGGGTGTCGATCAGCACAGTATCGCCGGCGACGGTGTTGCCGTCCGCATCGGCGCTGCCGATCTCCGCCAGGGCATCCCAGCTGCCGACATCGGACCAGCCGCAGGCGACGGGCACGATGGCGACACGCTCGGCGCGCTCCATCACCGCATAGTCGATCGAATCCGACGGGCAGGCGGCGAACCGCTCGGCATCCGGGCGAATCAGACGCGCCGTCAGGTCCGCGCCCGCCAGCGCCGCGCGCGCTTCGGCATCCATGCTCGGGGCGTGGCGCGCCAGCTCGGCCAGATACCGGTCGGCGCGCATCAGGAAGATGCCGGCGTTCCACGCATGGCCGCCCTCGGCCAGCATCGCCTCGGCCTTGTCGCGCGCCGGTTTCTCGATGAAGCGATCGACCCTGCGCACACCGGGCACATGCTCAAGCCCGTCCCCCATGCTGATATAGCCAAAGCCGGTTTCGGGACCCGTGGGTTCGATGCCGAAAGTGACCAGCCAGCCATCGCGCGCCGCCGGAAGCGCGGTATCGACCGCGGCCAGAAAGGCAGGCAGATCCAGGATCACATGATCGCTCGGCATCACCAGCATCACCGCATCGCCCCCGCCCGCGGCGAGCGCGGCGAGCGCGATCGCCGGCGCGGTGTTGCGCGCGCTCGGCTCGAGGATGATGCGTGCCCCCTCGTGCGCCTCGCCGCCCAGCTCGGCTTCCATCAGCGCGGCATGCCGTTCGGCCCCGATGATCAGCGGGGCGGCAAAGCGGGTCGAATCGCCGGCACGCGCGAGCGTATCGGCAAACATCGTCCGGTCAGACGCGAGCGCGAGAAATTGTTTCGGGCTCTGGTCGGTCGACAGCGGCCACAGCCGCGTGCCCGATCCGCCGGACAGGATGACGGGGATGATCTGGGTCATGGGGGTCTCGCTTCAATGCGCGCGCGCAAGCAGCAGCCGCGCGCCCGGGCTGGCGGTAAAGCGGCTGTCGGGATCGATGGCAAGGCATTCTCCCGCGTCGACGGTCAGCAAGCCCTCGGGCTGCTCGACCCGAACGCTGCCTTCGACCGGAATCACCGTGAGCGGCCCCGTGCCGTCCAGCCGCGCCGCGGCATCGCCGGTGAGCAGCAGCGAGAATAACGGCCCATCGACCAGCAGCTGGTCGGCCGCGAAATCGACCCTGCGATGCAGTTGGGCGGGATAGGGCGCGGCGCGCGAGACCGCGACGCCATCGTCGAGATGCAGTTCGCGCGGGCGTCGGTAATCATAGAGCCGATAGGTGATGTCGGCATTCTGCTGCACCTCGATCAGGCTCACGCCCGCTCCGATCGCGTGCACCGTCCCTGCCGGTATATAGTAGAAATCGCCGCGCGCGACCGGCTTCCAGTCCATCAGCGCCTCGATCTCGCCCGACAGCGCGGCCTCGCGCAGTTCGTCGGCTCCGAGCGGGCGAAGCGTGCCGATGCCCAGGCACGCGCCCGGCTCGGCATCGAGCACCAGCCAGCACTCCTCCTTGCCGCTCGCCAGGCCCATGGCCTGCGCCTCGGCATCGCTGGGGTGCACCTGGATCGACAGCTTCTCGCTGGTGAAAAGATATTTGACCATCAGCGGCAGCGCCGGGCCGGTTTCCGCCTCGAACCAGATCTCGCCGATCTTCTCGCTGCCCGGGTTGCGGAACGGGGCAGGCAGCACCGCACGGCCCCAGGGCTTTTCGACCTGGCGCGTGGCAAGCTTGCAGGCAGACAGCGCTGCCATGCTCATCCAGCCCGTTCGCTGAGGCGGCGTTCCCAGGCCAGTGCATGGGTGACGATGGTGTCGAGATCGTCAAAGGCAGGCTGCCAGCCGAAGCGCGCGCGGATCGCGCTGCTGTCGGCGGTGAGCGCGGCGGGGTCGCCGGCGCGGCGGTCGGACAGCACGCGCTCGATCTTCAGATTGGTGACGCGGTCGACCGCGTCGAGCACCTCGAGCACCGAATAGCCATGGCCATAGCCGCAATTGAGCCGGTGGCTCTCGGACGGATTCTCGATCAGCGCCTCGAGCGCGAGCACATGCGCATTCGCCAGATCGCTGACATGGATATAGTCGCGCACCCCGGTGCCGTCGGGGGTGTCGAAATCGGTCCCGAACACTGCCACGCTGTCGCGCTTGCCGAGCGCGGCTTCGACCGCGACCTTGATCAGGTGGGTCGCACCTGCGGTCGACTGGCCGGTGCGCGCCTGCGGATCGGCCCCCGCCACGTTGAAATAGCGCAGCGCGCAATAGTTGAAGTCATGCGCGAAGGCGACATCGCGGAGCATCCACTCGGTCATCAGCTTCGATGTGCCATAGGGATTGATCGGCTGTTGCGGGGCGTTCTCGGGGATCGGCCCATCGCCTTCGGGCGTGCCGTAGGTCGCAGCGGTGGAGGAGAAGATGAAATGCTTCACCCCGCCGTGCACCGCCGATTCGATCAGCGCGCGGCTCTTCACCGTGTTGTTGCTGTAATATTTGAGCGGGTCGCTCACCGATTCGGGCACGATGATCGATCCGGCAAAGTGCAGGATCGCACCGATCTGCTGTTCGGCGATGATCCGCGCGACCAGCTCGCCATTGGCAATGTCGCCCTCGTAGAATGCGACGCCAACGGGCACCGCCCAGCGAAAGCCGGTGACGAGATTGTCGATCACCGCGACCTTCCAGCCCGCATCCCTGAGCGCCAGCACGGCATGGCTGCCGATATAGCCCGCACCACCGGTGACCAGCACCGCATGACGGGTCTTGAATGCGCTGACCGCTTCGCTACCCATGATCGAAACTCCTCAATGCCCCGCCTGGGGACCGCGCTCGAGGCCCGAGGCCGCAAGCTGATCGTCGATCTGCGCCATCAGCCGGTCGAGGCCTTCCTGGCTGCGCGCTTCGGCGCGCGCGACGAGCACGTCCTGCGTGTTCGATGCGCGCAGCAGCCACCAGCCGTCCTCGGTGTTGACGCGTGCGCCATCGGTCGCGTTCACATTGGCACCGGCGGCCGAGAGGCGTTCGAGCACCTCGTCCACCACCGCGAACTTGCGCGTCTCGTCGACCTGGAAGCGCATTTCGGGGGTGTTGATCATCGGCGCCATTGCGCCGCGCATCTCGGTCACGCTCTTGCCGAGCAGCGTTTGCGCCTCGATCAGGCGGACTGCGGCGTAGAGCGCGTCGTCAAAGCCGTAATAGCGATGCTTGAAGAAGACGTGCCCGCTCATCTCGCCCGCGAGCGGACAGCCAGTCTCCTTCATCTTGGACTTGATCAGGCTGTGCCCGGTCTTCCACATCAGCGGCTCGCCGCCGAGCTCGCGCACACGGTCGAACAGCGCCTGGCTGGCCTTCACATCGGCGATGATCGTCGCGCCGGGCAGGTTTTTCAGCACCACTTCGGCGTAAATGCTGAGCAGCTGATCGCCCCAGATCACGCGGCCCTGGCCGTCGATCGCCCCGATCCGGTCACCATCCCCGTCAAAAGCCACTCCGAAATCGAGCTGCTTTTCCGCGACGAGTGCCTTCAGATCGGCGAGATTCTTTTCCTCGGTAGGATCGGGATGATGATTGGGAAAATTGCCGTCCACATCGGTAAACAGCGTGAAATGTTCGCCCGGAAGGCGCTGGACCAGCTTTTCGACCGCAGGTCCTGCCGCGCCATTGCCGCAGTCCCAGCCGATGCGCGCGGCGGTGCCGCCGAAATCCTCGACCAGCCGGTCGACATAGCGATCGAGAATATCGACCTGCCGTGCGCTGCCGGTGCCCTCGGCCCAGTCGCCGACTGCCGCCATCTCGCCCAGCTTGCGGATATCCACGCCGAAAAACGGGCGGCCCTGAAAGACCATCTTGAAGCCATTGTAATTGGCGGGGTTGTGGCTGCCGGTTATCTGAATGCCGCCATCCGCCTCTTCCAGCACTGACTCGGCATAATAGAGCATAGGGGTGGGGCCCATACCGACGCTGATCGCATCGATACCGCTGTCGTTCAGCCCCTTGATCAGCGCCGCTTCGAGCACCGGAGAACTGACGCGGCCGTCATAGCCGACCACCACGCACTTGCCGCCCGCGCGCGCGATCAGCGTCGCAAAGCCGCGTCCGATCGCATAGGCATCCGCCTCGCCAAGCGTTTCGCCGATGATCCCGCGAATGTCGTATTCGCGCAGGCTGGTGGGGTGAAAGGCATGGGTCATGTATCGGTCAGCTTCCCGAACTGTGCTGCGCAGCGTCGGGCTGCCCAGAATTCAACCCTGAACGGGCCATGGAGCAGCGTCGTTACCGTTGCCTCCTCCGGAATTCAACACGGTTATATGTGGCACCACAGGCGATCGGGTCCGATCCGGTGGGACCGGGCATGACCTCGGGGGCGCTCCGTCACACCGGCTCGCCAGCCGCCCGCGCGCGCTCGACCACGGTGCGTTCGGCCAGCGGCACCATCCGCCAGGCGAAGAACAGCAGGGTCAGGCCAACCGGCACGATCACCAGGATCGAGAGCACCCCGGTGGACAGGCTGCCCGAGATCACCGACATCTGCCCGGCGAGATAGGGGCCGAGCGCCAGGCCGAACAGCGTGGTCGCCAGGAAGAAGGTCGCGGTGGCGGTGCCGCGCATGCGGGGCATCACCAGATCCTGGGTCGTTGCGGCAGCTGCTCCCAGCGCCGAGCTGGCGAACATGTTGGCAAGCGAGGCGAAGACGGTGAAGCGGATGAAATCGGCGTCCGAATTCGGATCGTTGGCGGTGGTATAGGCCAGGATCACGGGCAAGACCGGGGTGATGAGCCCGAAGGCGATCACCATGATCCGCCCCGATTCGCTGCGCGCACGCAGCCAGTCGGACATGCGACCGCCCAGGATCACGCCCAGGAACCCGCCGAGCGCGCCGAAGCCGCCGATCCAGAAGCCGATTTTCGCGGTGTCCTCGCCCAGGACCTGTGCGGCATAGGTCGGTCCGAACGCGGTGGTGGCATAGGACAGGAAGGCGACGCAGCCATAACCCAGGATCGTGCACAGGAAGGCGGGCGATCCCCAGATGAGCGCGAAGGTCGCCTTGTCGCGCGCGCGCAGCGAACTTGCCCAGGAAAACACGGCATAATAGCCGATGGCGATGCACAGCCATTGCAGCGTCGCGCCGGTGAGCGCGATCATGCCGGCTGCGATCAGCCCCAGCAGCACCAGCGCGCCGATATTGACGGCAAAGGCTGCGGCACCGCGCTGCGCCGCCGCGATCATCGTGAACGGCGGAATGACCGCGAAAAGCTCCTGGAAGAAACCGCGAAACGGCTCGGGTGACGGCGGCGTCGGCAGCCCGTCGACCAGCCCGCGCACCGGCTCGCGCATCGTCGCGACCCAGGCGGCGAGCAGCAGGCCGGGCACGCCTACGGCTAGGAACGCCGCCTGCCAGCCGACCAGGCCCAGCGGACCGCCGCCCGGATAGGCATTGTTCCAGCCTGCGACGATGAAGCCGCCGATCATCAGCGAGATGCCGCCCCCGAAATAGAGCCCCGCCGAATAGATCGCGAGCGCGGTGCCGCGCATGCGCTTGGGGAACATGTCCGAAATCAGTGAATAGGCCGAAGGGCTCGCGGTGGCCTCGCCGATGCCGACGCCCATGCGCGCGAGGCCCAGGGTCAGGCCGTTCTTCGCAAAGCCGGATACCGCCGTCATCGCCGACCAGATGGCCAGGCCCACGGTGAGCAGCCGCACCCGGTGCCAGCTATCGGCGAGCCGTCCCAGCGGAATGCCGAACAGCGCGTAGAACACGGCAAAGGCGGTGCCGTAGAGAAAGCCGATATCGGCATCATCCAGCCCCAGGTCCGCCTTGATGTCGGGCGCGAGGATGGTGATGATCTGCCGGTCGATGAAATTGAGCACATAGACGAGGAAGAGGATGAACAGCCCGTACCAGGCATAAGGCGAGGCCGATGTGGCGGGCGCGATACCCGGCGCGGCGGTGTCCTGATTGTCGTTCGGCCCAGCCATGCGCGTGTCTCTCCCCGATTTCGGCGTCTCTTGTGTGCGTCCTTGCCCTTGGCTAGCAGAGCCCCGAAGTGACGCAAGCGTCAAACGACCGGAAGCGGTCAGCTGCGGGAAAGGGGCCAGTGAGTGAAGACGCCATCGATCCTGTTCGTCTGCCTCGGCAATATCTGCCGCTCGCCGCTCGCTGATGGCGCGCTCAGGCACCGGGTGCATCAGCTCGATCTGGGCTGGACGGTCGATTCGGCCGGCACCGGCGGCTGGCATCGCGGCGACCCGCCCGATCCGCGTGCGATCGCGGTGGCGCGCGCGCATGGCGTCGACATTTCGGGCTTGCGCGGACGCCAGGTGAGCGCGGACGATTTCGAGCGGTTCGACCTCATCCTTGCGATGGATCACGACAATCTCGCTGGCCTGCGCCGGATCGCCCCGGCGAGCTCGCCCGCCGAGCTCTGCCTTGCGCTCGATCTGGTGCCCGGACGCGAAGGGCAGCCGGTCGCCGACCCCTATTATGGCGACGCGTCGGGCTTCGATGCGACCTGGGCCGATGCGATAGCGATCGCCGATGCCGTGCTCGCGCGCTTCGGCATCCGCCGGTGAGCGCATCGCGGCTGGTCAGGCGGCGGCGATCTCTTCCTCTGCGATGACGGGCGGCTGGCGGCGCAACAGCGCGATCGCATCGCTCAGCATCTGCGGCGCCAGCACACGCAGCAGCAGCCCATAGCTGAGCACGCCGATGGCGGCGAGCAGCGCCAGCCGGGCCATGATCTCGGGCAGGCTGCTGTCGAGCGTGCCGTTGAGGCCGATGCGCATCATCCAGACCAGGGCGGCCATCGCGGCGGCCGCGCCGACCCCCGGCAGGCATGCAATCAGCACGTCGCGCACGCGCACGCCGATCACCGGACACGACTGCCACAGGCAGAACAGCAGCACGACCGGCATGCCGATCACCCAGCCGAGGGCCAGGCCGGTCACGCCGAAGCGCACCCCGATCAGGAACATCAAGGGCATGAAGGCCGCGCCAAAGGCCGAGCATCGCACCGTGATGCGGGGCGCGCCCAGCGCATTGACCGCCGGGGCGATCAGCACATGCAGCGTCATGAACGGCATCGCGAGCGCGAACAGCTGGACGAGGGGCACCATCTCCACCCATTTGGGCCCGAACAGGGTGTACACGGCTTCAGGCGCGGTCACCGCCAGCCCGGCATAGACCGGACAGCAGATCAACATGATCAGCCCGATGGCCTTGAGAAAGGCTGCCTTCAGCCGGGCGGGTTCGGCCTGCAGCCGCGAATAGGCGGGAAAGGCGACCTCGTTGAGCGGCGGAATGACCTTGGAGGAGAACATCTGCGCAAGGAACAGCGCCTCGGCATAGAGGCCGAGCGCATGCGGATCGAGCGCGCGCCCGGCGATCAGCACATCGGCCTGGGTCTGGAGGCTCCACAACAGATGGCTGGTGAGCATTGCGCTGCCGAAACCGATCATGCTGCGCGTGCCGCGAAAGTCGAAGCTGGGCCAGACGACGAATCGCTGCGCGATGCACAGGCCGATCGCCCGGCTCCACACCATCGATGTCGGCGCGGCGACCAGCGTCCAGACGCCCCAGCCGGCCAAAGCGCATGCGATCGACGTGATCGCGCAGACAAAGGCCGAGATGAAATTGACGATGGCCAGCCTGCGGAAATCGAGCGCGCGGCTCATCAGCACTTCGGGCACCGCCATGAAGGGCGTCGCGAGGTACATCACCGTCTGCCAGCGCAGCAGCTCGGCCACATGAGGCTGGCCATAATAAGCGGCGATCGCCGGCGCTGCGGCAAACTGGACGGCGGCAATGCCGAGATTGAGGATGAGCAGCAGCCCGAAAGCCTGGCGCACCCGGAAGGTGTCGATCTGCTCCTGCTGGATCAGCGAGCTGGCAAAGCCATAGCCGTTGAGAAAGGCCAGCATCACCATCACCACCTGGGTCATGGCGAACAGGCCGTAATCGGACGGGTCGAGAATCCGAATCACCGCCAGCGTCGTGGTCCACATCACCACCTGACTGACGATCTGGCTGCCGGAACGCCAGAAAACCGCGGATCTCACGCGGTTGGCGAATCCTGAATCAGCGATTCCCGCAGCTGTATCTTCGACCATAAACGTCCATGTTCCCCTGAAGGGCTGTTATAGGCACCCGGGGGCCGGATGCCAAAACCCCGGATTTTTCGGGGTGCAGACGCATTGCCCCAAAAAAATTGAAATAAAATTGCAAAAAGGGTTTGACCCGAATCGATGTCGGCCATAGATGACGCCTCACCGGACGGGACGCGGCGCTGACGCATCGCACTTCCACCGGTCGCCAACATCTTCGGATAGCCAATCCCTCGGTTTAAAGATCGGGGCACACTGGTTGTCCGCTGTTTTTGTCGGTGAGATCTTTGACATTGTAGGTTTAGATGAAG